>CAVCUP010000004.1:0-143591 GCA_963605405.1 bacterium
GGTTGGTGGTGACGCCGGCCAGGCAGCCCCAGCTCATGGCCTCCTTGATCTCGTCAATGTCAGCGGTGTCGATGAAGAACTTCATGTGGATCCCTTCTTTCTTCCTATGAACTTGAACCGATGTCTACTCCGCGAGCGCCTTCTGAATGCGGGTCGTGACGCCCTTGAGGTTGAGACCCACGATGTACTGCTTGATCGGGCGCTTGATGTGCTCGACGACGAAGCGCTGACCGTCGATGTCCTGGGCGGCGAGGTTGGCGTAGATCTTCTCGATCTGGGCCTTGACCTCGGGATCGTTGAAGGCGTAGTGACCGGAAACGTCCAGGATCTTCAGGCTGAGCTCCTCGTCGGCGAGGATGTCGTCGACCTGGAGATTCACGTCGTCGCCCGTCATCCACTTGCGCCAGCGCTCGGTCTTGATGGCCTTGACGAGCAGCGTGTTGTACAGGTCGGAAGGGTCTTCGCACAGGCCGTTCTCCACCAGGATCCGCTCGGTGGCGCAGAGCTTGAGCAACGCGCGGGTCTCCTCGGTGCCGTACTGCGGCGCCACGTTGGAGGCGGTCACGTGGGCCGGGATGTGCTCGAGCAGGGTCGCGTCGTCCAGGTAGTCGGCGTTGTGCTCCTTCAGGCCCACTCCGTAACGCTTGGCCATGTCGGCGAGCTCGCGGGCGTTCTTGAAGTTGTAATGACCGACCTGCTCGGTCCAGCGGGTGAGGGTGCCGGTCTGGCCGACGATGAAGGTGGGCATCGGGCAGCCGCGGCGCTCGAGCTCGGGCTTAAGCGCCGAGATGAACTCCTCGTACTTGTCGGTGGAGGTCAGGCCGCCGTTCGTCTCCTCGGTGCCCACCTCGTAGGCGACCTCGGGCAGGCCGTGCTCGCGGCGATACTTCTCGAGGTAGTCGATCAGGTCCACGGTGCGGCGCAGGACCACGTCGAGCGGGATGACCTTGCCGATCTGGTAGGGGTCCTTGGTCGGGTCGACCATGAGAAGGTCGAAGCCGGCCTCCATGTCGGCAACGAAAGACTTTCGGGCAAGCTCCATCGCCTCGTCCTCGGGCAGGTGGGCATTGCGCTCCTCGTCGCGCTGCCACGGGCCGCCGTGGTCGCGGCAGAGATAGTAGGGCCCGTCGTAGCCGACCTTCTCGGCAACTTCCTTGATATCGGCCGCGAAGCGCGTCTGGTCCCAGCCGTTGACGTAGCCGGCGCCCATCTCGTCCATATCGACCTGGTTGCGGGAGGCGATGAACATCGGCGGGAAGTCCTCGTCACGGGCGAGCTCGAAGACGGCCTGGATCAGGTTGGGGCTCATGGGCCCGATACCGACCATGGTGGCGTGGTCGCCGGAATCCTGGAGCTTAAGCATGCCCTGGACGGCTTGACGGATGGTGAGGCTCGACATTTTGCACAGTCCTTTCCTAGGGCATCCCGCGCACGGGGTGCCTTCTTATAGGTGAATTAGGTTGTTGAGCTTGGGTTTATTCGCCCGCGTTTATTGGCAAGAGGTGCGACAGCGAAAGGGCTACTTCTTCTCGATCCTCGGCTTCATGGCCACGAGGACCGCAGCGCCCACGAGCGCGCCGATCACGATATCGAGGCAGAAGAGGGGCACGTTGTTCGTGGCCAGCGCCACGATGAAGCCGCCGTGGGGAACGTAGCAGTCGATACCCTGGAAGGCGGCGAGGGCGGCGCCGACGGCCGACCCGGCGCACAGGCCCGGGACGGTGTGGACCAGGTCCTTCGCGGCGAAGGGAATGGCGCCCTCGGTGATGCCGATGCAGCCCATGAAGAGCGCGGAGATGCCCATCTGCCTATCGGCATCGTCGAACTTGTCGCGGGCAACCAGAGACGCGATGCCGCAGGCCAGGGGCGGGACGGCGACGGCCACCCGGAACATGCCGTTGGGGCCGTAGATGCTCGAGGCCATGAGGGCCATGGTGAAGGTCGAGGCGGTCTTGTTGATGGGGCCGCCCATATCGAAGGCGGTCATGACGCCGATGACCAGGCCGAGGATAACGGCCGAGCCGCCCTGCAGGCTGCCGAGCGCGGCGGTGAGCCAGTCCATCACGAAGCCGAGCGGCGTGGCGAGCACGTAGATGTAGGCCATGCCGAGGACGAACGAGGTCAGGATCGGGATGATCAGGATCGGCATGATGGTCTGAACGGTCGCGTTGACCTTCCATGTCTTCATCCAGCGCACGAAGTAGCCACAGAGCACGGCCATGATCATGGCACCGAGAAAGCCGGTGGAGACGGATGCGCCGCTCGGGGTGGCAACGGCGTTGTTGGCGAGGTACCCGAGCACGAAACCGGGGGCCAGGGCGGGCTTGCCGGCCATCGAGTAGGCGATGTAGGCGCCGAGCACGGGAATCATCATGGCGATGCCCGCCATGCCGATGGTGTTCAGGCTCACCATGAAGGGATTCGTGACCTCCATGCCCGCGTCGCCTGCGGTGCCGGAGGCCAGGGAGAAGGCCAGGAAGACGCCGCCGATCACGACGATGGGGATGAAGTAAGAGACGCCGGTGTTGAAGGCGTTGAGCAGGGTCTTTCCCGGCTCGGCGAAGATGGACGACTTCGCCTTGGGCGCGGGGGCGCCGGGAGCCGCGGTGGGTGCAGGCGCGGATTCGGGGGCGGGAGCCGACTCGGCAGCCGTGACCTTGGGCGCGGCGCTGGCCGCGGCCGGCGCGGTCGCAGCGGGCGCGGCCGCCTCCCCCACCAGCGCCAGCGCATCGTCGATCACCTTCACGGCGTTCGCGATGGCGTCGGCGGTCCCCACCTTGAGGAAGCGCCTGGCGGCGATTTTCTCCTCGAAGCGGTCCTCGCCCTCGATCCCGACGTCGACGGTCTCGATGACCACGTCGGCCGAGTCCACGTCCTGCTGGCTGAGCTCGTTCTCGATGCCGAGGCCGCCCTGGGCCTCGACCTTGCATTCGATGCCCCGCTTGGCGCACTCGTCCTCGATGGCCTTCTTGGCCATGTAGGTATGCGCGATGCCGACGGTGCAGGCGCTCACAGCTACGATCTTCACGTTCTTCTCCTCTCGCTTGCATTGTTGTGCCGTGCGCGTCGCGATTCGCGTCTTCGGCGGGTTCCTCGGCTGCCGTTGTGCTGGCTATATTGTGGCCGCTCATTGGCGTAAATACGCCCTTATATCGGCAAACGCGCAGGTAGACCATGGTGCGACTCTATTTAGTTAAGCGCTTAACCAAATCAAATTACGGCTCATTTACCAAAGAGACGATTTGTCAAGAAAAACCTCTGTCCATCGGCTGACGGCGTTAACCAGCCGCAAACGCGCCCAGTTATGGAGGAGATATGAAGCACAACAACCGCTAAGCTAGGGAGCACGAGCACCCGAAGGCGTCCGAGGGGATCCGTCCATGGCCGAGAAGCGCACTACCATCATCGACATCGCCAAGCTGGCCAACACCTCAACGGCTACCGTCTCGCACTACCTCAACGGTAAGTTCTCCAAGATGAGCGAGGCCACGCGGAAGAAGATCGCCGACGCCATAACCCAGACCGGCTACGTACCCTCCGCCGCCGCCCAGAACCTGGCGAGCAAGTCCTCGGGCGTGATCGCCGTCCTCATCCTGGACAACACGAACGTGTGGGCGGGGCAGCTCGTCTCCGGGGTTGAGGAAATCGCACATCTCTGCGGTTACCAGACCGTCGTGTGCGACACGCACTTCGACCACAAAACCGAGCGCGATTACGTCGAGAAGATGCTCTCGCTCGGCGTCGACGGCTTCATCGTGCAGCCGACGGCCCACCACCGCAGCGTCAACGAGCGCGTCCGCCGCGCCGGCAAGCCCGTCGTCTTCTTTGACTTCAGCGTGCTCGACCTGCAGACCACCTGGGTCAAATCCGACCTGTACGGCGGCATGTACGACGCCGTGACGGAATGCGTCGCGCGAGGCTATGACGACTTCGTCATCCTCTCGGGCATGACGGCTGCGGCGCGTACCCGCTCGGAGCGTGCCTCGGGCATCCTCGACGCGCTCGCGGAGGCCGAGCTCGAGGGCAAGGCCCTGACCATCTCGCATGAGGCGCCGAGCGTGGCCGAGCTCACCCGTTACCTCGAACGCGAGATCAATCCCGCGAAGAAAACGCTGGTCATCTGCCCGCACCAGTGGGCCCTCGGACGCGTGTACAAGGCCATGGCCCCCATGCGCCACCTCATGCCGCACACCATCGGTCTTCTCGGCCTCAACTGCGCCGACTGGAGCGACCTCACGGAGCCCGGCATCACCACCGTCATCGAACCCGTGCAGGAAGAGGGGCGCATCGCCTGTGCCATGCTCGTGGACCTCATGGCGGACCCCGATACCAAGCCGCGCCAAGAGATGCTCTCGTGCGCCACCCGCTGGCTCGGCTCGACGCTCTAGGCACGGCGCGCTTCTCTCGCCAGCTCATATCAGTTGTCGAATGATGCGAAGGGGCTATCCCTTTGCATCGTTTCGCGTCGCGAAGAGACAGGTTCTTCGCGTCTCTCCCCTCCCCTGAAAACGTGGCAAAATGTAGGGTTGCACACACGTACACGCGCGTAATGGAGGAACGCATGTCCGAGGCAATCCGCAAGGTCAACGTCATTGGCCACCTCAACCCCGACACCGACAGCATCTGCTCGGCGATCGCCTACGCCTACCTCAAGAACAAGGTAGAGAACACCACCATCTACGAGGCCCGCCGCGCCGGCTCCGTTAACCGCGAGACCGCCTTCGCGCTCAAGCACTTCGGCTTCTCCGAGCCCCCGCTGATCACCACCGTGACTCCCCAGATCAAGGACACCGAGGTCCAGAAACAGGCCGGCATCGACGCCGAGACGAGCCTCTTCGAGGCCTGGAACGTCATGCGCGAGTCCAAGACCGACACGCTCTCCATCACCGACGGCGACGACAACCTGCTCGGCCTCATCGCAACCAAGGACATCGCCAACGCCAACCTCGACATCTTCGACATCGAGGTCCTCGGCAGCTCCAAGACCAAGTTCGCAAACATCGTGAGCACCCTCAACGGCGAGATGGTCCTCGGCGACCCCGAGGCGCGCGTCGAGACCGGTAGCCTGCGCGTGGGCACCACCCCCGAGATGATGGAGGACACCGTCAAGGCCGGCGACCTCGTCCTCGTGACCAACCGCTACGAGACCCAGCAGTTCGCCGTGGGCGCCGAGGCCAGCTGCATCGTCGTCTGCTGCGGCGCCTCCGTGTCCAACCAGGTCAAGGAGTCGGCCGAGCGCCACGGCTGCACCATCATCGCCACCCCCTACGACACCTACGCCGCCGCGCGACTGATCTGCATGTCCATCCCTGTGCGCGCCAAGATGATCTCCGAGAAGTCGACCATCAAGTTCAGCCTGAACACCTCCGTCGACGACGCAAAGAAGACCATCGCCAGCTCGCGCCACCGCTTCTTCCCCGTCATCAACGAGGACGGCAAGTACGTGGGCCTCGTCAACACCCCGAGCCTGCTCTCCGCAAAGAAGAAGCACGTCATCCTCGTTGACCACAACGAGAAGAGCCAGGCGGTCGAAGGCCTCGAGCAGGCCGAGATCATGGAGATCATCGACCACCACCGCATCGGCTCCATCGAGACCGAGGCCCCCGCGCTCTTCCGCAACATGCCCGTGGGCTGCACGAGCACCATCATCTACCAGATGTTCCAGGAGAACAGCCTCGAGATCCCGAAGGACATCGCCGGCCTCATGCTCTCCGCCATCATGTCCGATACCCTCGCGTTCCGCTCCCCGACCTGCACCTCGATGGACGTCAACGCCGGCGAGGCCCTCGCAAAGATCTGCGGCGAGGACATCCCGACCTACTCCGACGCCATGTTCGAGGCCGGCGCCGACCTCACCGGCCGCTCCGCCGACGAGGTCTTCCACCAGGACTTCAAGGTCTTCTCCCGCGGCAACGTTAAGTTCGGCGTGGGCCAGGGCTCCTTCATGACCGACAACTCCCGTAAGGCCGCCGAAAAGCTCGTCGGGCCCTACCTCGAGGAGGCCGCAAAGAACGAGGAGCTCCCGATGGTGTTCTACATGTTCACCGACGTGAAGACCTCCACGACCGAGCTGCTCTACTTCGGCGAGGGCGCCGAGGACGTCATCAAGCGCGCCTGGGGCGCCGACGTGGTCGACGGCATCGCGGTCCTGCCGGGCGTCGTCTCCCGCAAGAAGCAGATGGTGCCGCCGCTGATGGCCACCTTCCAGAAGATCCAGGAGGAGCAGGACTAACTCCTGCCCTTCCAAGCTTTGGGGAACGGGCCTTCTCCGTGCTCAAACAGTCCTGTTCGCACGGACGAGACATTAAGTCTCGTCCGGCTCATGCGGAACTGCGCGCGGAGAAGGCCCGTTTCCCCTTGTCACGGCCGAATCATTGCAGGGAGAAACACAATGCATGGCCTTCACGCCAGATTGCCGAAGAACTTCGTGCTCGAGGAGCGGATCGAGAGGTACCGCGACTACATCGAGGCCGACCCGTACTCGTGGGCGGGCCGCTGGGCCGAGGCATGCGCGCCGGCGGGGGCCGCGGCCTTTCGCGAGGTGAGGCTCGACCTCGGATGTGGAAAGGGCTCCTTTACCGTGGAGGCGGCGCGGCGCGAGCCCGACGTGCTCTTCATCGGCATGGACTCCGAGCCCATCTGCATCGCCTACGCGGCGCAGCGCGGCTTCGAGTCGGGGCTGCCCAACGTCGTCTTCGTGCCCGGCACGGGCATGCGCATCAGCGAGATGTTCTCCCCCGGTGAGCTGGGCGTTATTTACCTGAACTTCCCCACGCCGTTCCCCCGCAAGAAGGACTCGAAGGGCCGGCTCGTCAACCTCGAGCGCCTCATGGACTATCGCGGCGTCCTGCGCGACGGAGGCGAGGTGCGCCTGCGCACGGATTCGCAGCCGCTCTTCGACTTCGCGCTCACGCAGGTCCCTCTTGCCGGCTACGAGCTCACATGGCAGAGCCGCGACGCCCGCGCAGAGCATCCCGACGACCCCATGAGCGAGTACGAGGAGCGGCTCGGCTCCCAAGGCGCGCTGGTCAACAGCTACATCGCCGTTCCGGGGCCGGCGCCCGAAAATCCCGTCCAGACCGCGGAGATGAGCCTCGCCGCATACATCCCCGACGACCTCTCGAGCTTCGACGGCTACGCGCCGCACGGCATGCAGGGCACCATCGAGAACCTGCGCCGCCGCGCCCAGAAGAACAACGGCGACTGGAGCCGCGGCATCACGCTTTCGTAAGCGCACGCAGCGCCAGCCGGCGACGCTTGGCAGGAGGCGCCCCAAGCCAAGCTCCGTCGCGCCTCGGAAACGCGCCGCGCAGCAATCCGACGCGTTCGCGCGCCCCGATATTGCACCACGCAGTAACCCGGCGCGGCCATGAGCCCTGGAAGTACGCCACGCAGTAACGTTCGCAGAGAATTCGCCCTGAAAGCGCGCCGCCCAGTAAGGTTTGATTGCTGGACGGCGCACTTCCGGGGCGTTCTTCTTGCCGGCGGTGCTGGGCGGCGAGGTTCCGGGGCGCGACAACGGTCACGGTTACTGGGCGGCGAGGTTCCAGGGCGCTTCTCTCGGCATCGTTACTGGATGGAGCATTTGGAGGGCCCTCGCTTGGCCGCGATTACTGGGCGACGCCTGTTTGGCGCCCGCACTCGGCAATCAGCGCGCCCGGCGCGGCTCCGACACGCAAGCACGGGCCTACTGCGGCAAGAAGCCCTCGAAAATGGCGACGGCGCCTGCGGCCTCGGCTTCGCGCAGCTCCTCCTCGGAACGGATGGTCCAGGCCACGTAATGCGCGCCGAGCACGTCGCATGCGAGCCCGACCGCCGGGTTCTCGCGGTCGCGGAACCGGTAGGCCACGAAGTCCGGGTGCCCGGCCGCATTGCCCAGAAGCATCGTGCCGCCCACCCTCTCGTAGCCGGACATCTGCCCCTCGCCCATGAAGTCGCGCCCGAGCTGCCCGCGAATCACGTCGGGACGGCGACGGCGCAGCCAGGCCACCGCGCGCGGGTCGAAGCTCTCCACGCAATAGCGGACCAGGTGGGAATCGAGGCAGGCCATGGCCTTCTCGCAGAGCGCGGCGTGGTTGCCGTCGAGGGTCTTGAGCTCCACGATCACGGGCGCGGGGAGCTCGGACTCGCCGGTAGGGTCGCAATCAAAGAGGGAGAGGGCCTCATCGAGCGTGGGAATGCGCTCGTCGGTCCCGGCAAGTCGGCAAGAGGAGAGCTCCTCCAGGGTCATGTCCTCGACGATGCCCTCGCGACCGCACATGCGCCGGATCTGCGAGTCGTGGATCACGGCCAGGCCGCCGTCTGCGGTGAGATGGACATCGAGCTCCACGCCGAAGCCGCGCTCCCTCGCGGCCGCGAAGGCGGTGAGGGAGTTCTCGGGCACGCCCTCGCCGTGCAGGCCGCGATGGGCATAGCGGTACCGGGCGATCTCTCGCCAGCGCTGGTCGATCACAGGCTCCCCGTGGCGCGGCGACATGGCCGCGCACGTGGCGACCGCGACCGCCGCGGCGGAGCCGACGACGATGCCCGTGGCGGCAAGGACCTTTCCAACCTTCAATTGAGCCTCCCGTGACGCGATGTTGTTCGAAAACAGTATGCCACGCGTAAGGCCGCCGTCCGCCTATACGCCATCAACCGTCCGGTAAATGGGTAGTAAGGTAAGGATTCAAATTAACAACGCGAAAGGCCCGAACATGCCTCAAATAAAGCCAGGACACCGCCTCTATCTGTACCGGCTCCTTAGCCGAGAACTCGGCGTGGGCAAGCAGACCGCCCTCACCCGCGCGTCGCAGGCAATCGAAGACGACGGCTTCACCCCTTCCGACCTTGGCTTCGACGACGCCCGCGCCCTTTTTGAGGCGCTCGGCGAGTGCGTGAAGCTCACCGTGTTCAAAAAGGGCGCCGTCTTTGTGACCGTGATCGCCAACGAGGAATACGACCAGGCGCTTGCCCGCGCCGAGAAGAACAACGGCAAGCAGGCCGCGAACACCAAGTCCTTCAAGCGCGGGCGAGGCGGCAAGAACATCAGGCCGCTCAAGCCGAAGCACGTTGAGGCCCCGGCAGCGCAAGCCGCGTCGGAACCCGAGCCCGAGCCTGAGCCGAAGCCCGGAGCCGTGCCCGCAGACGCGGCGGAAGCGGCTCGTGCCCCGAAGCCCGTAATGGAACCCGTTACGGAGCCGACCCCCGAAGCAGAAGCGAGGACCCAGGCCGAGGCCGGGGCGGCCCCCTCGCCCGAACCGAGGCAAAACGAGGAGCAGCGTCCGGAAGACGCGGGGCCCAGCAAGTCTGCGGCCTCGGACACGAACGCCGCCGCGACCGGCCGCCCAAACGCTTACGACACGCCCGTTCCAGCCGAAACCCAACCAGCCGACTCGGCCCCTGCGGCGGACGCCCCCGCAACCGAAAAGACGCCGGCCAATGCCGACGGCGACGCCTCGGGGGCCGCGAGCCCTGCCGAGGGTTCCGAGAACTCCCTCGACACGGACAACGCGACGAGAGGGGAACGAAGCGAAAAAGGCCGCAAGGACCCCGGCGACGCCCCGGCCGCGCCTCTCGCCCAGCCCTCTGAGCCCTCGATCCACTTCACCATCACCTACGCGCCCGAGCCCGTTGAAGGCCTGGGGACGACCCTGGCTGACGATGCGAGCCAGGCGAGCGCCCCAGCCGCGACCGCCGTCTCCCCCGCGCCCGCCCCGCGCGCTTCTCGCCCGGCGAACGACCTACCGCAGGACTTCTACGCCGATGTCCGCGTTACCGACGAGCCGCTCTCGGCCCTTTACCAGGTGCTTCCCCACGATGTGGACCCCGTGGCCATGCTCGAGGAGGACTTCCGCATCGCCCGCTCGACCGGCGCGCTCAAGGGCACGCGCAGCGAGGTGAGCTTCCCCCTGCGCTTCGAGCGCAAGAACGGCGCCCCCGTCACGGCCACCCTCCGACGCCGCGCACGCAGCGTCGCCGGCAAGCGCTGGACCCTCACGAGCATCGAGGCCGACTCCCCCGAAGAGGTCGGGATGGGCGCGCTTGAGCACAAAGCGGCGGGCCCCTGGGCCGCGTTCGCCAACGAAGACCAGCTCAAGAGTGCCGTCAGTCCCGAGGCCGAGCTTGCGCAGTTCGCCGTTCTCGGCTCTTGGGACAAGCTCCTGGATGAGCTCGCGGGCCTCGCCGCGCCCGAGGACTGGGGAGAGGACCGCACGATCCTGCGGGAGTATCTCTCGATGACGTATCGCCGCATCGCCAGGCAGCACCGGCTCTCTATGGCCGATGACGGCTCAGGCGCCGCGTTCGACACGGGCCTTGTCACGGCAGACGGCGAGACGATCGCCGCCGTCCTCGAGCCCCATGACGGCGACATCGCTTGGGAGCTCACGTGCTTCTCGGTAAACGCCCAGGGCCAGCCCGCGACCTACCTGCCCCACTTCGTCCAGCCGAAGGCGGCTGCGGGACGCACTGCAGAAGCGACGCTCGACCAGCTGCGCCGCTCGGCCTCCGAGGCGACGAGGTCGCTGCGCCGCGCCCTGCAGCAGGCCATCCGCAATCCCCGTTACGCCACGCTCGCCTACGACGCCGTGAACGACCGCGTGGTCGGGCTTCTTCCCGTCGATGACAAGGTGCGCGCGATCGTTGCCGGCGAGAACGGGGAGACGCAGGTCGTGGCCACCGTCGATGCGCACGACGCCTACGTCTGCGCCCGCGTGGTAAGCTCCGAGCAGCCTTCTTGGCTGGTCAAGAAGGCAAAGATCGGGCAGGTAGAAGGCTGATTCCGCAGCCCGTCCCCCATCGGATCGCCCAGCCCAATCGACTCGAAGGAAGGGATAACGAAGGACCATACAACCCGCTCGCAGCGCCCGGCAAGGTGCCTGCGAGCGGGTTTTCTTCATCGTGGCCCAATTGACGCCCGCCTTTGGTCGCTCGGCGCCTGGTAACAAAATAGTGCGTACTTGGCGCCCGGACGGGCCCGCGCTTGAATCGATGGCGGAACACATCGACACCCGAGGAGAGCCCAATGGCAGCGCCTGAGACCGTTCTTCCTGTCTTCTTCGTCGTCGCGCTCGGCGCCCGCGGCACGCCTTGCAAAAACGGGTACCAACGCGCCTGTCGCGCACCTTGGATAGACCTACAAATGCTTAGATATGGCCCACGACCTGAGCCATACGGCCGCGCCGGCGGCAGCGAAAACGGCGTCGGCGGCAGTTTTGACGCTTGAACCGCGTGAACGATTTTCGAGCGAGACGTTTACCTGCGGCTCCTCAAACCCCGGGCGCGGGCCTACTCGGGGCACCCGCTAAAAACTGCCGCCGTCTCGGGTTTTCACTTCCCGCAGACGGCCGCAGGCCCGGCTTATGCGTGAGGTCGTGGGCCATATGCTTAGATATAAGGATGGACGATGACAGGCTCGCAGCTAGAACCGACGGGCGCGTGGCGCATCATTCTCTTGGCAGCGTTTTCTCGGCGAGGGGAACTCGGGTGATTCTGAATACAGGTTGCCGGACGGACATCCCGGCATACTTCAGCGAGTGGTTTTATCGCCGCGTGAGCGAGGGCTTCGTCATGGCGAGAAACCCGTACCGGCCCGAGCTCGTTACCCGCTACGTACTGGATCCGCGGGTCGTCGACGTCATCGGCTTCTGCACGAAGAACCCGGCGCCGATGCTGCCCCGGCTCGGCGAGCTCAGCGCCTTCCGGCAGTTCTGGTTCGTGACCTGCACGCCCTATGGGCGCGAGATCGAGCCAAACGTGCCGGATAAACCAGAGGTTCTTGAATCAATAAGGAAACTGTCCGAGCTCGTCGGACCGCACGCGGTGGGCTGGCGCTACGACCCCGTGTTTCTTACTGAGAGATACAGCGTCGATTATCATCTGCGGGCCTTCGAGAAGATGTCCGCGGCGCTCGGGGGGCGCGTGGCATTCTGCGTCGTGAGCTTCATCGACCTCTACGCGAAGACGCGGCGGAACTTCCCGGAAGCGCGTGAGGTCACCCACCCTGAACAACGGTTTCTTGTGAGCGAGTTTGTGCGAATCGGCGCGGCGCACGGCATCGGGATTCGCCTGTGCTGCGAGGACCCATCCCTTGCGGAATGCGGGGCAGGCATCGGCGGCTGCATGACGCAAGAGGTGCTCGAGCGGGCATTCGGCATAAAGCTCGACGTCCCCGCGTCAAAGCGCTCGCCACGCGACCAATGCGCGTGCCTGCTCGGCGCGGACATCGGCGCTTACAACACCTGCCCGCACGGCTGCGTTTATTGCTACGCGAACCACGACCGGCAGACCGTCGCGCGCAACCTGAGGCTACACGACCCCGCGTCGCCGCTGCTCATCGGGCATGTGCAGCCGAGCGACACCGTGCGCGACGCGCAGCAGGAGAGTTATCTGGCCCGGCAACTCTCGCTTTTCTAAAGAAGGCGGCAAGAAGGCCGCCGCTGTTGCGCAAAACAGGGTGACAGCAATGGGGCCGGCCGCCGCTGTTGCGCAAAACAGGGTGACAGCAATGGGGCCGGCCGCCGCGTTGCGATAAACGGGGTGATGGCAATAAGGCCCGCCGACATGTTGCGATAATCGGGGTAATGGCAGAAAAATCGCCGGAAAAGTTGCGTAAAAGGGAGTGATGGCAGGGGCGCACTACGGGTATGCTGCCATCACCCCGGATTACGCAACAAAGAGGCCTCGTTTATTGCCATCACCCCGGTTTTGACAACGCGCCGACGGGTCCGGCTGCCATCACCCTGTTTTGCGCAACGCACCGACCCGCAAGCGGGCAAGAAGCCACAGCCCCCTACCCCGCGGCGATCTCGCGCACCGCCTCGACCGCCTCGTCAATCTCGGCATACGTGGTGAACCACGAGGTCGAGAAGCGAACGACGCCCTGTTCAACGGTGCCGAGCGCCTTATGCATAAGCGGGGCACAGTGGGCACCGGGCCGCGTCGCGATGCCCCAACCCTGCATGAGCATGTCGGAGACCTCGGCGGAGGCCAAGCCCTCGATGTTCAGCGCGACGATGCCCGGACGCACGACGTCGGACGCGCACTCAGGCCAATCTCCATAGACCGTCACGCCGGGAAGGTCGCGCATGCCCTCGTAAAGCCGCCGCGCCGTCGCCGCCTCGTGCGCCCCCATGGCCGCAACACCGCCGTTTTCCTCTATAAACGCGAGGCCGGCGCTGAGCCCCGCGAGCCCGTGCCCGTTCAGGGTCCCCGCCTCGAGGCGCGTGGGCCAGCCTTCCGGCTGCATCGGGTCGAAGCTATGGACACCCGTGCCGCCGACGTTCCACGGACGCACGTCGACGCCCGGCGCGACGGCCAGGCCGCCCGTGCCCTGCGGCCCCATAAGCGCCTTGTGGCCTGTGAAGCACACCACATCGAGGCCCTGCGTCGCCATGTTTATGGTAAGAAGCCCCGCGGATTGCGAGGCGTCCACGATGCAGAGCGCGCCGGCGGCATGGGCCACCCGGGCAACCGCGGCCACGTCGACGGCGTTTCCCGTCACGTTCGAGGCGCCCGTGACCACAACCGCCCTCGTGCCGGGCACGACCAGGCGCTCCAGATCGCCCATGTCGAGCCGCCCCAGGGCGTCGCACCCTGCATGCTCGACCACCACGCCGTGCTCGGCCGCCAGGCGATTCAACGGGCGCAGCACCGAGTTGTGCTCGAGCACCGTGGTGACGACGCGGTCCCCCTCGCCGACCAGGCCGTTGATCGCGCAATTGAGCGCCGCCGTCGAATTGGGCGCGAACGCCACGTGATCGGCGCGCTCGCAGCCCAGAAGCGCCGCCACGCGCTCGCGGCACTCGTGCACCACACGGGCGCCGGCCATCGAGCCCGAGCCGGCACCACGCCCGGCGTTTCCGAGCGAGCCCATAGCCGCCACAACGGCATCGATGACCTGCTGCGGCTTGCGCATCGTGGTCGCAGCGTTGTCCAGGTAGATCATGCGCGCTCTTCTCCCCATTGACCGCGATCCCGTAAAGACAAACGCCAACATGCTAACGCGTTCGGCACGCCCGGGCCCCGGCCACGCCCTCGAGCATCGACCCGCCGACGCGTCCATGCCCTCCTGAATGCGGAAGGGCCGCCCGGAAACTCTTCCGAGCGACCCTTCTTTACATCGATCTAAGAATCAATTGCGAGGAAGTCGCGAGAGCTTACTCCGCCTCGTCGGTGAGGGCGAGCAGGTCCTCCTCGCCGGTGCGGACCTTGACGACCTTCTCCACGCCGTAGACAAAGATCTTGCCGTCGCCGATGTGGCCGGTGTACAGGACACGCTTGATGACGTCGACGATCTTTTCGTACGGGATGTTGCCGACGACGATCTCGACCTTGACCTTGGGCAGCAGGCGCGCGTCGACCTCAACGCCGCGGTACTTCTCGCCGGCGCCCTTCTGGAGGCCGTAGCCGGTGACCTGGCTCACGGTCATGCCGGTGATGCCGGCCTTGTTGAGGGCCACCTTGAGCTCGTCGAGCTTGGAGGCCTTGCAGCACACGCTGATGTTGTGCATGCCGGTGGAGACGGGGGAAGTGACCACGGGGACGGCCGCGTTGACCTTAGCCTCGGATGCCTTGTCGATGTCGTCCTCGCCGAGGTCGGTGCCCTCGTTGGGGCCGACGTACTCGAGGTTGGCGTAGGTCGGGTCGGAGATGGCGAAGCCGGCGTAGGCGGTAGGCAGGCCGTGCTCGGCGAAGTCGAGGCCGTCGATCTCGATCTCCTCGGGGACGCGCAGGCCGACGAACTTATCGATGACCTTAAAGACGATGAACATCGTCACGAGGACCCAGGCAGCGACGGAGATGAGGCCGAGGGCCTGGACGCCAAGCTTGGCGAAGCCGCCGCCGTAGAAGAGGCCGCCGTCGGTGGCAAAGAGGCCGACGCAGAGGGTGCCGAAGGCGCCGCAGGCACCGTGGACGGAGACCGCGCCGACGGGGTCGTCGATCTTTGCCACGTTGTCGAAGAACTCGACGGAGAGGATCACGAGGATGCCGGCGACGGTGCCCGTGATGGCGGCGCCGAAGGGATCCATGACGTCGCAGCCGGCGGTGATGGCGACGAGGCCGGCGAGCGAGGCGTTGAAGGTGAGCGAGACGTCGGGCTTGCCGTAGCGGCACCAGGTAAAGATCATGGCCGCGAGGGTGGCCATGGCGGCCGCGAGGTTGGTGTTGAAGACGATGAGGCCGGCGTTGGTCATGACGTCGTCGCCGGTCATCGAGACGGTGGACGCGCCGTTGAAGCCGAACCAGCAGAACCAGAGGATAAAGACGCCGAGGGCCATGGCGGTCATGTTGTGGCCGAGGATGGCGCGGGGCTTGCCGTCCTTGCCGTACTTGCCGATGCGCGGACCCAGGATCGCGGCGCCCAGGCAGGCGGTCACGCCGCCGACGAAGTGAACCGCGGTGGAGCCGGCGAAGTCGTGGAAGCCCAGCTCAGAGAGCCAGCCGCCGCCCCAGATCCAGTGGCCCGAGATGGGGTACACAACGAGCGAGATCATCGCGGAGTAGAGCACGTAGGCCTTGAAGTTGGTGCGCTCGGCCATGGAGCCCGAGACGATCGTGGCCGCGGTGGCGCAGAAGACCGTCTGGAAGAGGGCGTAGACCCAGGTGGGCAGGGTGCCGAAGTCGTAGCTGCCCTGGATGAACGGGTCGAAGGAGCCGATGAGGGCGCCGGTGCCGCCGAACATGATGCCGAAGCCCACGAGCCAATAACAAGGTGTTCCGATACAGAAATCCATGAGGTTCTTCATGAGGATGTTGCCCGTGTTCTTCGCACGGGTCAGGCCAGCCTCGCACAAGGCGAATCCGGCTTGCATGAAATAGACGAGGAACGCTCCCACGAGCGTCCAAGTCACGTCAGCGGAACTGAACATTTCTACCTCCCTGTCTTGCTTCCTTCCTTGGCGAGAGACGCGCGGAGTACCTAAAAGCGGTCTTTACACGCAGCAAACACGCCGCTAATACGGTCGTCGCGTCGCACTCACAGAATTCAACTTGACAGAATGGAGGGGTCGTGTCTCGCATTTGAGCCGAGTCGAAACGATATGTAACTCGGGCGCACAGACTCGAAACAGAACGGAATTTTATGTCCATACGAATAAAATCACCGCGCCCCGCCGCCTGAATCCAATACTTGAATAAGGTCTCGCGAACGCATTGGAGTACGTATGACTTCAGCCGTCACAACATCAAATATCGTAGCTGTTCCCGCCGTAGCGAAGCGTTGTGCCCGCCGCCGGGGCCTCGCCCGCGTCACCGAGAACGGAACCGTCGCCGCCGCCGTCATGGTGCTCGCCGCCGTCGCCGCGGTCGTCGTCGCGAACACCGACGCCTACTACCCCGTGCGCGAGTTCCTGGAGCAGCCGCTCGGCTTCACGCTCGGGCCCCTGGCCTGCTCCATCACCGTCGAGGGCCTCGTCAACGACTTCCTCATGGCGATCTTCTTCCTTTCCGTGGGCATCGAGCTCAAGTTCGAGCTCACCGCAGGCGTCCTCACGAAACCGCGCCAGGCGCTCATGCCCATCCTTGCCGCGTGCGGCGGCGTGGCCGCGCCGGCCGTCATCTACACCCTGCTCAACTGGGGCGGGGCCGCGAGCGGCTGGGCGGTTCCCATCGCCACCGACATCGCCTTCGCGCTCGGCATCATGTCGCTCGCCGGCGATAAGGTCGCGCCGGCCGCCAAGGTGTTCTTCTCGACGCTCGCCATCGCCGACGACCTGCTCGGCATCATCGTGATCGCGCTCTTCTACGGGCAGTCGCCCTCCCTGCCGTGGCTCGCCGCGTCGGCCGCCTGCTGCGCGGCCCTGTGGGTGCTCAACCGCCTGCAGGTCTACCACGCGCGCTGGTACATCCTCGTGGGCTTGGCGCTATGGGCCTGCATGCTCAACTCCGGCGTCCACGCCACGCTCGCGGGCGTCATCCTGGCCTTCTTCCTGCCGGTAAAGAGCGACATCAAGCTCGGCGACCTGCAGGCCTGGCTCGGCGAGCGCGAGACGGAGCTCGACGACGCCTACGATCCCGAGATGCACATCCTCGGGCAGCACGGCTTTACCCGGACCGCCCGCCGCGTGGAGAACATCATGCACCGCGTAACGCCGCCGCTGCAGCGCGTGGAGGGTGCCATCTCCGTGCCGGTCAACTTCCTCATCCTGCCGCTGTTCGCCTTCGCCAACGCGCAGCTGCGCCTGGTCGGCGTCGACCCCGCGAGCATCCTCGGCGACCCCGTGGCGCAGGGCGTCTTTCTCGGCCTCGTGCTCGGCAAGCCCCTGGGCATCGTCGCCGTCACGTTCGCGCTGGTAAAGATCGGGTTCTCTCCCCTGCCCGAAGGGTCCAACTGGGGCCAGCTCGTCTGCGTGGGCGTGCTCGGGGGCGTCGGGTTCACCATGTGCATCCTGATCTCGGGCCTCTCGTTTACCGATGGCGCCGAGCAGCTGGCCGCCAAGTGCGCGATTCTCGTCGCGAGCGTCACGGCGAGCCTTCTCGGCCTAGCCCTCCTCAACGTCTTCCACGCCCTCGGCAAGAAGCGCGCGGGGCAGGGCGCGTAAGCAGCCCCGTCAAGGCCGAGCCGGCCTGCGGCGCGGACAGGACCCCACGGCGCAAGGGCCGCCCGGAATCGCTTCCGAGCGGCCCTTCTTTGCATCAATTGAGCAATCGTTAGTGGGCGCCCATCCCGTCGAAGCCGGCAGCTCGCGCTGGCTCCCTGCGGCCCTTAGGAGTTCGCGGCCACCTTGAGCTCGAAGTAGGCGCGGTTGCTGGCGTACAGCTGGTCGAGGTTCTCGACCAGCGGCTTCTCCCAGTCGGGAAGCGCCTGGTAGCCCGCGAAGGCGGCGTCGATGCGGTCGCTGCACTCCTGCGTGTACTCGACCACGTATATGTCGTCGATGGCGAACTCGACCACGCGGTAGGCGTCGGTGATGACCGGCTGGAGATTAACCACGATCTGGCTCTTGCTGTAGGTGATGCTCTCGACCTTGAAGGAGCCGTTCGGGACCTCCACCGTGGGAGTGATGGACCTGTCGGAATCGAGCATCTGGTCGCTGTAGTGGACGTCGTTGTAGCCGACGAACTTGTAGCCAACCCTGGCCTTTCCGCTGCCCAGGAACATCAGCGCAGTGCCCGTGCCGACCTTCAGGTTCTTGTGGGAAAGGTCGACGGTGTAGCTGTTATCGCTCACATCGACGTTCAGCTCCTCGCCCGCAAAGGTCGGGACGACGTTCGACTTGGTGCCCGAGGCATACAGGGTGTAGTGGGCGAGCATATTGCCCTCAAGGCAGCTGGACAGCATGATCGTGCTGCTCGCGTCCTTAGTCTCGGCCCCCTTGATCTGGGCCAGGACCTCCTCGGTTTCCATGGCCTGGGCGGAAGCGGGGGCGACCACGATCGCGAAGGCGGCAGCGGCGAAGGCAGCGGTGGCGAAGGCGGCGACGAGCTTCTTGGACATGCTGAGGCTCTGCTTCTTCACGGTGGTCCTCCTTTTGGTTCCGTCCCACTCGGTCCATGGATTTAAGGGGTGATTCTGCTAACAGGCGCACGATGCGCTGCCGGGCGCACTAAAGGCGCACCACTGGGCGTACCGCGGCAACGCAAAACGCAAGGACTGACGCTAGAGGCCGTAATTCGGATACATCGCGGCGTAGAGGGTATCGAGATTGCTGACCAGGTCCTTCTCGTACTTGGGGAGCCAGTTGTAGGCCTCCTTGGCCGCCTCGATGCGTGCCTTGCACTCCGGCGTGTCCGTGACCTCGCCGATGGCGTCGATTGCCTTCTCGACCTCCTTGTAGGCCTGGGTGGCGGTGCGCTTCAGATAGACCGTGACACGATCATTGCTGAACACGATGCGGCTAAGCTTGGAGGCCACGTATTCACCGCTCGCCGTTAGGTGCGCGGTGCCCTTAGTGTTGAGCCTTCCTCCCTTGCCGATGTAGACGTACTCGTCCCCCTCGTAGCCGAGGCAGGCGGTCTGGGTTCCGTAGCCACAGACCTCCAGCTCCGGATACGTTCCCACTGTGTACTTAGTGAAGTTAATGTCGGAAAGATCCGCAACGTACGGGGTGGTCGACACGTCTGCGTGCACGTAATAGGTGCCGAGGTTCCAGCACCACTCAGAGTTGTAATCGTTGGCAATATAGACCTGGTAGGCGATGAGCTCGGTCCCCGACTCGTTGTAGATTGCCTTGACTTGGATTGACTTTTTGGTGTTATCGTTCACTGCGGAAATAACGGCATCCGCGGCGCTCGTAGTCTCGGCGTGAGCCACTGCAGGCTTGGCCATCAGGCAGCAAGAGGCTAGCAGGAAAGCAAAGGACGCGGCGGCGACCTTCTTGAGCATGCTGAGGTTCTGCTTCTTCATGGCGGTCCTCCTAATTTAACCTTAGGCCTCGCGGGCCCTGGTCTTCCGGATCTCCATGTGCACAACCGCGAAATGCGGCTCCCTGGGACACAAATATTACCATAAGACGTGCCTCAATACACGTTAGTTTGCGCAGGTACGGATATTTATTTACGCAGGTCCGGCGATAGCGTGTATCCAGCACGTCTCAAGCAGGGAAACACTTGCCGCGCGCTGCTCGACACGTGGTAAATTTCACGGAAATTGGCAAAACGCAGCCCTAGGAGGCGCACATGACCAAGATCGCGATGAAGACCCCTCTCGTCGAGATGGACGGCGACGAGATGACCCGCATCATCTGGCAGATCATCAAAGACGAGCTTATCTCCCCCTACGTCGACCTCGAGACCGAGTACTACGACCTCGGCCTCGAGTACCGCGACAAGACCGATGACCAGGTCACCGTCGACTCCGCGGAGGCCACCAAGCGCCTGGGCGTGGCCGTCAAGTGCGCAACCATCACCCCGAACGCCGCCCGCGTCGAGGAGTACGGCCTGAAGCAGATGTGGAAGAGCCCCAACGGCACCATCCGAGCCATGCTCGACGGCACCGTGTTCCGCGCGCCCATCGTGGTCAAGGGCATCGACCCCGTCGTGACCTCGTGGAAGAAGCCCATCACCATCGCCCGTCACGCCTACGGCGACGTGTACAAGAACGCCGAGATGCGCATCCCCGGCCCCGGCAAGGTCGAGCTCGTCTACACCGCGGCCGACGGCACCGAGACCCGCGAGCTCGTGCACGACTTCACCGGCGCGGGCGTGGTCCAGGGCCAGCACAACCTGGACGGCTCCATCGAGAGCTTCGCGCGCAGCTGCTTCGAGTACGCGCTTTCCACCAAGCAGGACCTGTGGTTCGCCACCAAGGACACCATCTCCAAGAAGTACGACCACCGCTTCAAGGACGTCTTTGCCGACCTCTACGAGGCTGAGTACAAGGACGCCTTCGAGGCTGCGGGCATCGAGTACTTCTACACGCTGATCGACGACGCCGTGGCCCGCATCATGAAGGCCGAGGGCGGCTTTATCTGGGCATGCAAGAACTACGACGGCGACGTGATGAGCGACATGCTCTCCAGCGCCTTCGGCAGCCTGGCCATGATGACGTCCGTGCTGGTGAGCCCCCACGGCTACTACGAGTACGAGGCCGCTCACGGCACCGTCCAGCGCCACTATTACAAGCACCTCAAGGGCGAGCCGACCTCGACGAACTCCGTGGCAACGATCTTTGCCTGGACCGGCGCCCTGCGCAAGCGCGGCGAGCTCGACGAGACGCCCGAGCTGGTCGACTTCGCGAACCGCCTGGAGGCCGCGACCCTGCACACCATCGAGGCGGGCAAGATGACGGGCGACCTGGCGCGCATCACCTCGCTCGAGAACCCCACCACGCTCGGTACACGCGAGTTCATCCTCGCCATCCGCGAGACCCTCGACGCCGAGGCTGCCGCGTAGGGCGCGCCGCGGGAGCGCTCACGCGCTAAGCCCCCAAACGAATCGAAGGCCCGGCCAAGCACCCGCTCGGCCGGGCCTTTCTCGGCAGCCGTTGGCTCCGCGAACGGGCAAGCAGCGCCCGGTCGGCGCCCCCGAAGGGAGCCGCGGCCGTCAAATATAGAAGCGCTGCCCAGCAGATACCCGGCCCCCTGCCGCCCGAGCTCCCTCCACGGCGTCCATGCGACGCCCGCAACGCATGCCGAGCACGGGCCGACGCGCTACACTAGCTGAGAAAACGACTGATGCCCGCCTTCGGCCCCGGCCCGGCGGGCTTCTTTGCACGCGATTAAGGAGGGGCCCCACCCCATGGCAAACACCGTCCTCACCCTCAAGAAGAAGGTCGACGAAGGCAGCAAGGTCACGATGGTGACCAGCTACGACTACACGATGGCCGCGCTTACCGAGGCCGCCGGGATCGACATGATCCTCGTCGGCGACTCGCTCGGCATGACGATGATGGGCTACGACTCGACGCTGCCCGTGACCATGGACGACATGGTCCACCACACCCGTTGCGTCACCCGTGCGACCGACAACACCTTCGTCGTAGCCGATATGCCCTTCATGAGCTATCAGGCGAGCCTCGAGCAGGCGCTCGAGAACGCCGGCCGCCTCATGAAGGAGGGTCGTGCCCAGGCCGTCAAGCTCGAGGGTGGCGCGCGCTGCGTGGAGCAGATCCGCGCGATGGTCGAGGCCGGCATCCCCGTGGTGGGCCACCTGGGCCTCACGCCGCAGTCGGTGAACGCCTTCGGCGGCTTCAAGGTGCAGGGCAGGTCCGTCGAGGCGGCGCGCCAGCTCGTCGATGATGCCCTGGCCATCGAGGCCGCGGGCGCCTTCTGCATCGTGCTCGAGTGCGTGCCCGCCAACCTTGCCACGTACATAACGAGCCAGCTGACCAGCGCGTTTACCATCGGCATCGGCGCCGGCAACGGCTGCGACGGCCAGGTTCTCGTCATGCAGGACATGCTCGGCATGACGGCCGGCGGCTTCAAGCCCAAGATGGTCCGCCAGTTCGCGCAGGTGGGCCAGGCCGTCGTCGACGCCTTCCACGCCTACGACGAGGCCGTCCAGTCGGGCGACTTCCCTGCCGCCGCCGAGAGCTACAAGGACCTCGACCCCGAGGTCATGAACCAGGTCGCGGCCCGGACCGCCGAGTAAGCCTCCCGGCAAGCCGCCCGATAAGCCACCGCACGCCCAATCTCCCAAGTAAGGAGCAACTCATGCAAACCGCATCCACCGTCGCCGAGGTCCGCGAGCAGGTCCGCGCCTGGAAGCGCGAGGGCCTCACCGTCGGCCTCGTCCCCACCATGGGCTACCTGCACGAGGGCCACAAGAGCCTCATCGTGCGCGCAGCCGCCGAGAACGACCGCGTCGTCGTCTCCGACTTCGTGAACCCGACGCAGTTCGGGCCCACCGAGGACCTCGAGAGCTACCCGCGCGACTTCGAGCGCGACTGCGCCCTGTGCGAGGAGGCCGGCGCCGCGCTCGTCTTCCACCCCGAGCCCTCTGAGATGTACGCGCCCGATGCCTGCACCTACGTGAACATGGACGAGCTCACCCACGAGCTCTGCGGCCTCACGCGCCCCATCCACTTTCGCGGCGTGTGCACCGTGGTCTCCAAGCTCTTCAACATCGTGACCCCCGACCGCGCCTACTTCGGCCAGAAGGACGCCCAGCAGCTCGCCGTCATCCGCCGCATGGTGCGCGACCTCAACTTCGGCATCGAGATCGTGGGCTGCCCGATCGTGCGCGAGGAGGACGGCCTGGCCAAGAGCTCGCGCAACACGTATCTCTCGCCCGAGGAACGCACGGCAGCGCTCTGCCTGTCTCGTGCCGTTTTCGCAGGCCAGAAGCTTGTTGAGGATGGCGAGAAGGACGCTGCGGTGGTCCTGGCCGCCATGCGCGGGATCATCGAGGCCGAGCCGCTGGCCCAGATCGACTACGTGAAGATGGTCGACTTCGAGAACATCGTGCAGATCGAGCGCATCGAGGACGCGCCGGTGCTCTGCGCCATGGCCGTCTACGTGGGCAAGACCCGCCTCATTGACAACTTCATCTACGACCCGGCGTGCGCCTGCGGCAAGGGCGAGGGCCGCTGCTGCGGTTGCGGCTGCGGCGACTAGCCGTGCCCGTACGCATCGCTTTCATCGGGGCCGGCAAGGTCGGCTGCTCCCTCGCCCGTTACCTGGGCGAGAGCGGGGCGGCCGAGCTTGCCGGCTTTTTCTCGCGAACGCCGGAACACGCGCAGGAGGCCGCGGCGATTGCCGGCGGCGCCGTGTTTGGGTCGGCACTCGAGGCAACTTTGGCCGCCGACCTGGTGTTTATTACCACGCCGGACACAGGCATCGCGACGGCGGCGGCCGAGCTCGCGGCCTCCGCGAGCCGGGAAGGCGTCGGCCTCGCCGGCAAGAAGTTCGCCCACTGCTCCGGCGCGCTGGCCGCCGACGCGCTGGCCCCTCTGCGCGGGGCCGGGGCCGCCGTCGCCTCTTGCCATCCGCTCTACGCCGTGAGCAGCCGCTTCGACTGCTGGCAGGAGCTCGCCCGCGCCTGGTTCACGCTCGAGGGGGACGACGCGGCGGTCGAGGCGCTCGAGGGCCTTCTCGCCAAATGCGGCAACCGCGTCGCGCGCATCCCCGCCGACCAGAAAACGCGCTACCACGCCGCGGCCGTCATGGCGTCGAACCTGGTCGTCGGCCTATACGAGACAGCGGCGCGCGAGCTCGCCGCCTGCGGGTTCTCCCCCGCCGACGCCGAGCGCGCCCTCGCGCCGCTCTTCCTCGGAAACGCCGAGCACATCGCCGCCGACGGCGTCGCGGCGTCTCTTACCGGCCCCGCCGCACGCGGGGACGATGCCACCGTCAATGCGCATCTGAGCTGTCTTTGTGGGGATACGAAGCGGGTCTACGAGCTGCTCACGCGCGTGTTGTACTCTATCGCAGGCCAAAATTAGCTAAACCATCACCTAGGAGCTTCCCGCATGATGCTCAACATGCTCAAGGGCAAGATTCACCGCGCGACCGTCGTTCAGGCGGAGCTCGACTACGTCGGGTCCATCACCGTCGACGAGGACCTCATGGAGGCCGCCGGCATCCTCGAGTACGAGAAGGTCACGGTCGCGGACGTGAACAACGGCAACCGCCTGGAGACCTACGTCATCGCAGGCGAGCGCGGCAGCGGCATGATCTGCCTCAACGGCGCCGCCGCCCACTACGTCGAGGTCGGCGATAAGGTCATCATCATGTGCTATGCGCAGATGGACGAGGCCGAGGCCCGCGACTTCCAGCCCCACGTCGTCTTCGTCGACGACCAGAACCGCCCCTCCCGCGTGACCCGCTACGAAAAGCACGGCCGCCTCGAGGATATGGCGTAAAGAAACGCAGTCGCCCCCGACAAAAAGCCAAATTAGCCCGATTTACAGCCCGCGTCGATTCCCGGCGCGGGCTTTTCTCGACTTCTCGAAGCCAAACTCGCGAATGCCTCGCAAATCCCATGCCCCGCCCGCGGAACCGTTCGGCGATACCGTGGGCGGACCGCGTCCCTTCGTTCAAACTTGACGTAATTGACCCCCGTTCAAAAAAGGAGGCCCTTATGGCGTTCAAGAAGGTTGTTGTGGCAGGCGGCGGCGTGCTCGGTAGCCAAATCGCTTTCCAAGCGGCGTATTGCGGGTTCGATGTGACCATCTGGCTGCGCAGCGAGGGCTCAATCGGGCGCACGCAGCCAAAGATCGACAAGCTGCTCAGCACCTACCTGGAGGCCATCGACCAGATGGCGGACGGCTCCGGCCCTTGGTGCGCCGGGATCGCCGACTCGGATACGCCCCTCGATGTCGATGCCTGCCACGACCGCGTAAAGAAGGCCTACTACGGCCTCAAGCTCGAGCTCGACATGGCCGCCGCCGTGGCCGACGCTGACCTCGTTATTGAATCGATGTCCGAGGACCCCAAGGCCAAGGTCGAGTTCTACGAGAAGCTCGCGCCGCTCATGCCGGAGAAGACCGTGCTGGCCACGAACTCCTCCACCCTGCTGCCCAGCCAGTTCGCCAAGTGCACCGGGCGCCCCGCCAAGTACGTGGCGCTGCACTTCGCGAACTCCATCTGGAAGAACAACACCGCCGAGGTCATGGGACACGCCGGCACCGACCCTGCCGTCTTCGACCAGATGATCGAGTTTGCCAACCAGATCCGCATGATCGCCCTGCCCGTGCGCAAGGAGAAGAACGGCTACCTGCTCAACTCCATGCTCGTGCCGTTCCTGCTTTCCGGCCTGGACCTCTGGGCCTCGGGCGTCTCCGACCCGAAGAGCATCGACATTGCCTGGGAGCACGGGACCGGCGCGCCTAAGGGCCCATTCCGCATCATCGACACCGTCGGCCTCGCCACGGCCCACAACATCGTGATGCAGTTCCAGAGCGTTCCCGGCCTTCTGAACCCGCTATTTAAAAAGATGATGCTCCCCTACAACTACAAGACCATGGCGCGACTGCTCAAGGATATGATCGACCGCGGCGAGAGCTTCTATTAAACGAATATTCGCCAACATCCGGAAGCTCAGGCGGCAAGAGGCGCAGCGTCTCTTGCCGCCTCTTTCTTGTGCAGCCCGACCAAGCCGCCCGGCCCCGCGCCGCCCGCCTTGCTGATTCCGCCCGGCCCCGCGCCGCCCGCCTTGCAAAATCATTTCCTTCGCCGATGTATACGCAAGAGTTAGTTTAGGTATACTCTGGCATGGCAAGTTAGGCATGGCTAACAAGAAAGGTCAACACTATGGCACGCATTATTGAGGTTTATGGTCGTGAGGTCCTCGATTCCCGCGGCAACCCAACCGTCGAGGTCGAGGTCACGCTCGAGGACGGCGCCTTCGGCCGCGCCATCGTCCCGTCCGGCGCCTCCACCGGCGAGTTCGAGGCCGTCGAGCTGCGCGACGGCGACAAGGACCGCTACCTGGGCAAGGGCGTCGAGAAGGCCGTCGGCCACGTCAACGACGAGCTCGCCAAGCTCCTCGTGGGCATGGAGGCCACCGACCAGCGCGCCTGCGACGAGGCCATGATCGCCGCCGACGGCACCCCCAACAAGGGCAACTTCGGCGCCAACGCCATCCTCGGCTGCTCGCTCGCCATCGCTCGCGCCGCGGCCGAGTCCGCGGGCCTGCCCCTCTACGCCTACCTCGGCGGCCCGAACGCCCACACCCTCCCCGTCCCGATGATGAACATCCTCAACGGCGGCGTTCACGCGGACAACAACGTGGACTTCCAGGAGTTCATGATCATGCCCGTCGGCGCCCCCGACTTCAAGACCGCCCTGCGCTGGTGCGCCCAGGTCTACCACACCCTCAAGGACACCCTCAAGGCCGCCGGCCTCTCGACCGGCGTGGGCGACGAGGGCGGCTTCGCTCCCGACCTCAAGACCAACGACGAGCCCTTCGTCTACCTGATGGAGGCCGTCAAGGCCGCCGGCTTCGAGCCGGGCGTCGACTTCATGTTCGCCATGGATCCGGCTACCTCCGAGTGCTACAACAAGGAGACCGGTCTCTACGAGCTCAAGGGCGAGGGCCGCACCCTCACCTCCGACGAGATGGTCGACTACTGGGAGGACCTCGTTTCTCGCTACCCGATCATCTCCATCGAGGACGGCCTGGCCGAGGAGGACTGGGAAGGCTGGAAGAAGCTCACCGAGCGCATCGGCAAGAAGGTCCAGCTCGTGGGCGACGATCTCTTCGTCACCAACACCGCCCGCCTCAAGAAGGGCATCGAGTCCGGCGCCGCTAACGCCATCCTCATCAAGGTGAACCAGATCGGCTCCCTGACCGAGACCCTCGACGCCATCGAGACCGCCAAGCGCGCCGGCTACACCGCCGTCGTCTCCCACCGCTCCGGCGAGACCGAGGACACCACCATCGCCGACCTCGCCGTGGCGACCAACGCAGGCCAGATCAAGACCGGCGCCCCCGCCCGCACCGACCGTGTGGCCAAGTACAACCAGCTCCTCCGCATCGAGGACGCGCTGGGCGACTCCTCCGAATACCTGCAGAAGGCCGCGTTCTACAACATCGCGTAGCAGGTAGCGGGAACGCCACCGGGCTTGATCCCTTTGCTTCGATTGCCGCCGTCGGCCCCGAGCCGGCGGCGGTATTCTTGTGCGTGATTGCCTGTGAAGAACCCCGAGAGAGGAATCCCATGCCCCAGATCAAGCGCATCCTGGTCGGTCAGTCCGGCGGCCCCACCGCGGCCATCAACTCGAGCCTGGCGGGCGTGGTCGCCGGCGCGCGCGAGGCGGGCATCGCGGTAGACGGCATGCGCCACGGCATCCAGGGTTACCTCGCCGGCCAGACGGTCGACCTCGCGGCCGCGCTCCCGGACGACGCGGCGCTCGAGCAGCTCCGCCACACGCCCTCGAGCTGGCTCGGCAGTTGCCGCTTCAAGCTCCCCGCCCTCGACGCGCCGGACGCCGAGAAGTTCTACGGCGACGCGTTCGCCAAGCTCGAGGCCGGCGGCTACGGCGCGGTTCTCTACATCGGCGGCAACGACTCGATGGACACCATCGCCAAGTTGGGCGCCTGGGGCGCGCGCGTCGACTCCCCCATCCGCTTCATCGGCGTGCCCAAGACCATCGACAACGACCTCGTGGGCATCGACCACACGCCCGGCTACGGCAGCGCGGCCCGCTTCGTGGCCACCGCCACCTCCGAGCTCATGCTCGACGCCGACGTGTACGACCTCAAGAACGTGCTCTTAGTGGAGATCATGGGCCGCGACGCCGGTTGGCTCGCGGGCTCGGCGTGCCTGGCCGGCCCCGACCTCGTGCTGCTGCCGGAGATCACCTTCGACGAAGACGCGCTGGTAGAGCGCGTAAGCGAGCTCCTCGAGCACCAAAACACCGTGGTCATCGCCATGTCCGAGGGCCTGCGCGAGGCCGACGGCCACCTCATTGCCGAGAAGACCGTCGCGGCCGGCACCAAGGTCGACGAGTTCGGCCACCTGGCGCAGCTCTCCGGCCCGAGCCGTTACCTGGCGGGCGTCGTCGGCGGGCGCCTCGGCGTAAAGACCCGCGCGGTAGAGCTCTCCACGCTGCAGCGCTGCGCGAGCCACCTTGCCAGCCAGGTCGACCTCGACGAGGCCTTCGAGCTGGGGCGCCGCGGGGTCGCTGCGGCCCTTGCCGGCGAGTCCGTCAAGATGAGCTCCCTCAAGCGCGCAGGCAACGACCCCTACGCCGTCGAGTACGAGCTCATCGACGTGCTCGCCGTGGCCAACCAGGTCAAGGCCGTGCCGCGCGAGTGGATCTGCGAGGACGGGATGAACGTGACGGACGATTTCCGCGCCTACGTCGCCCCGCTCGCCGGCGAGCTCCCGGAGCACCTCGCGGCGCTTTAAAACCCGGGTCATATGCCCCTCGGCCTGGCGTTTATTCTCGGCGAGCCCCATCGCCTCCGCCCAGCGGAACATAAAGCGAGTCACGGCGAGAAGGCCCCGGGCGTGATGCCGGGGCCTTCTCGCCGTCTCAAAGGACATCCAGGCGCCGTCTGGGCAGGTTCCTTGGCCAACGAGCGCCTGCCGCGGCCGGTCTTAGGCCGGTCCCAGGCCGATCCTAGGGCGGTCTGGGGCCGGCCGCAGCCGAGCGCTAGGAGCGGGCCTCGCAGACCTCGCCCGTGCCCATGCCCTCGCACACGGCCTTGACGCCGTCGAGCTCAAGCGAGGAGACCGGGCAGCGGGAATCATCGACGCGGAACTCCTGGATCGCGCCCGAGAGATCAGCCAAAAGGTCGACCGTCGGGTTGATGACCTGGACGTTCGAGATGGTCACGTAGACGTCCTTTTTGCCCTCCCATTCCTCCGGGATAGCGAACGTGACGCGGTAGAGGTTCGCGTCGCCGGGAAGAAGCACGCCCGCGCCGTCGTCGGCCACGAGTCGGCTCTCGAGCCGGTCACCCTCGAGGCCCTTCGTCTCGTACGTGCACCCGGCATCGGGCATGCCGGCGCTCGAGGTGGTCTCGATGCCGCCAAAGGCCACGTCCCTGTAGTCGACGACCCGGCCGGTATCCGCGTCGCACAGCGAGAAGGTCGCGCCCGTGGCCACCAGGTTGCCGTCGTTTCTCGCCTCGACGGAGAAGGTCGCTTCCTCGCCGGAGAACGCGAAATAGTCGGTGAGCGTCATGTGCGTCGGGGTGAGGCAGCGGGTCAGCGGCACGCGCACGTCGTAGATGTCCGCAAGGCTGTTGTCGATGTCGGTGATCGAGCTGACCATGAAGTTCGCGCAGTTGTCGCACACCGTCGTGGCCACGAGGTCGTCGATGACCTGGTCCTCGCCGAGCTCGCAGAAGATGAACGGCTTGGTAAAGAGCCCGTCCACGTACGCGATCGCCATGATGTAGTGGCGGTGCTCGACGGCGTCCTCGCCGCGCTCGGCCGATTCGCTGTAGCCCTGGCCGACCTTGCCGTCGATGTTCTCGGTGTAGAAGAGATACCGGTGCCCGGAGTCGACCACGAAGTTCGTAACCGAGCTCTCCTGCGGGCTCAGCCGCGTGAAGACGGGCTCGCCGCCGTTGACGGGGTCGACCTTGACGAGGAAGAGCCCCTCGGCCTCGTTGCCGTCGGCATCGGTGACGGCGCAGCTCGCCAGGTACTCGCCGTCCTCGCCCCAAGGATAGAAGCGGTGGACCCTCGGGTAATCGTCGCCGAGGCTCGCGAGCTCGACGCGATCGAACGAGGCGAAGGTCGCCGTGCCGTGCTCGTCGTGGTCGTAGCGCGCCTCGAGCTTGCCGATGACGGAATCGCCCGTGACGTCGTCGACGAAGGCATAGAGCGCGTGCCTGCGAGACGCGACCGAGTCGTAGCCCGGCCGGTAACCGTCATCGGCGATCGCGACGGGAAGAAGCGCGATGTCGTGGCTGGTCTCGTAGCCCTCGGGGTACGCGCGGACGCGGCTGACCACGAACTCCTTCTCGGTCGAGCCGGCCTGCGGCTCGCGACGGGCGAAGAAGCCCATCGTGAGGCCGCGCTCGCCGATGCCGCCCGTGTCCACCTTGCGCCTGGTGAAGAAGCCCATGACGCAGAAGTCGTTCGTTCCCACGACGGAGGTCTCGTCGGAGTAGCCCGTGATGCGCGGGGCCGTGATCGTGTAGCCGTCCGAGGTGCTCGGCAGGCCCACCGTCATCGGCGCGTAGACATCGAGCGTGCCGGTGCCCGTGTCGCGCAGCGCGACGAGGGAGACGTGGTGCGCCTGGATGCCGCGGACGAAGTCCGTGTCGTCCCCGTCGGGCCTATCGCCCGAGGTGACGAGCAGGAAGATGAAGTTGTTCGCGCCGCCGGCACCGTTGCCCGCCGTGGCCTGCGCGACGTCGAACTCGAAGTCGTAGAGGTCGTCGCGAGAAACGCCCTCGAGCTGCGGGTCGAATTCGACGAGCTCGGGGTCTCCCCATTCGCCGCCCGAGAGGACCTGATAGACCAGGCGGGAGCGCATCTTGCCGCCGCCCACGTCCACCGAGGCGACGCGGAAGAGGACCGTGCGGCCGTAGCTCGTGGTGACGAGGCGCATCGCGGTGTTGCTGTTGACGTTGCTGAGCAGGACGTCGTTCACGGACGGCACCACCCCGCCGCGCTCGCCCGCCGCCACGTCGGAGATACCCACGCGCCCGGCGAGGGCGCCGCGCGTCATCGTGCCGCAGTAGGAGTAGGCGGGCAGGTAACCGGCGTCCCCCGCGTCCGCGTCGGAAAGAAGCGCCACACGGACGTCCCCGAAGGCGGCGTCGCCGTCGTAGTCGTCCTTGCGCGCGCCGCTCACCCGTACCGGGGAGGCGCCGGAAGCGACCAGCGTGCGCTCGAACTCCCTGGACTTGCGAAGCTGGTCGTTGGTGACGGGCTTCATGAGGCGCGCGAGCTCCTCGAACGTCGGCAGCTCGCCCGTCCCGCCGGAAGAGCCCGCAAACGAGCCGAGGCGGCGCAGGCTCACCTCGTCGAGCTCGGGCTCGGACGCGCAGGCCAGGTGCTTGTCTCGCCTCGAGTCGTACAGGTCCGGCCAATCGCCCTTATAGAAGGGGAACACGGCCTTGAAGAAGCCGAGCTGGATCGTGAGCAGCACGGCCGCGCCCGCGCCGATAAGGCGCACGGGCTCCTCGCCCCTGTTGTTGCAGAACTCGATGTAGAACGAGAGATAGCCGGATCCGGTAGCGGAGACCCCGCCCGCGCCCGCGACGCCCAGGCCGGCCGTGACCGCGATGCCGACGCTCATGTTGAGGCCCAGGGTGTTCTTCTGGCTCGAGAAGTCATGGTCGAGGATCGACTTCATGGTCGCGCCCATCGTGCCGCCGACCTGCGCGCGGGCCCAGGGGTTGACCACGAAGTAGAGCGGGGCGCCCATAAAGCACGTCTGCCAGGTCCACGCCATGTCGAGCTTGCCACCCACCACGAACGAGAGCTGCCCGGCCCACTCCTCCTTCGTCCAGCTGTACTGAAGCGCCTCGAACGCCTGCAGGGTGGTGATGATCTTGAACTTGTCGGTGAGGTAATAGGAGTCGTGCTTCGCCTTGTTGGGGTCGTCCGGGGTCCCGAAATTCTCGATATAGCGGTCAAGCGCCGCCTCCTGGCGGGCCTTCTCGACGGCGCATTGCTCGTCGATGCCCTGGGACGGGGTCTTTACCCAGTCGTCGCCGTCGTTGAACGAGCCGTCGTCCTTGAGGGTGCGCGTGCTGCCGAAGTCGAACCCAAGCATGGCGTAGCCCAGCGGCGAGAAATCGTAGAGGATGGGCAGGGTCGGCATCCAGCAGGTGAAGGAGGCTCCTCCGAAGGGCGTGACGAACGAGTCGGGCAAGGTGATGGGAGAGACCCCGCCTCCCGCGATCGCGGACGGGATCACGACCTCCTCGGTCTCGGTGTGGATCCACTTGCCGAGAGCCGCGGGCTTCGTCTTCACGGTAAGGAACGTGTACCAGGAGGCGTCGGAGCCGGGGGCGGAGAAGCTCACCTTGAGGCGGTCGCCGACCTCGACGCACTTCTCGCCGCCGAGGAGCAGATAGGGGCCCGCCGCCCTCAGGTGCGCGATATTGCCGTCGAGCGCGACCTCGAACTCGTCGATGACCTGCTCCTCGTTGCCGCGTACGCGCACAAGGCTCGCCGCAGGGACGGAGTCGGCGAGCTCGTTGGGCAGCCAAAGGTCGGCCTCCACGACCTGGTCGACGTCGGAGCTCTCCGAGCAGACGTAGTCGGCGGCAATGTACTGGGCATCCCATTCGTTCATGCTGAGCATGCGGAAGTAGGGCTTACCGTCGAGCGGGCGCGTGGGCGCGACCATGCTCTGATGGGCGATCACGCGCATGAGGGGGATATGGACATCGCGGAAACCGTCCTTGGTCACCGTGACGCTGCCGTTGCAAGCAGGAATCTCGGCGTCGGGGTCCTCGCCCAGCTCGGCCAGGTCGAGGACGACGAGGCCGCGCCCGTCGGTCGTGCCCTGCGCAGCGCAACCGGTCGCGCGGGAATAGATCCGAACGGTGGCGTCGGGGACGGCCACGGGCGCCTGGGCATCCGAGAAGTCGTAGACGGCCACTCCGACCTCGGTACGGGAAACCACCATGACCTCGGTCTCCACCGAGGCCCCGTCCGCGGCGTAGGCGGTCTCGACGCCCAGGGGCACGAGGGAAAACCCGTCTTCCGCGCCTTCCGCGCGCGGGAGAAAAATCGACGCAAGGGCGGCGGCCCCGCCCACAAAGAACGACCTTCTCGAGAAGTTGACCGATGCCATGACGCTCTCCTCTCCGCTGCGGGTTCCTGCGCTAAGAAAAGCCTATCAACCGCGCGGTCGAATCGGTATAAACACCGTGTCCATACTTCGCGCAAGCGGAGCGCGGAAGCACCGATAGAAGAGTCTTGGACATAGGTTTTGCAACAATAGAGGATGCTCACTCAACGAGAGGCGCACTGAATCAGGCCGCACGGAGGCGGCCCGGGAGCAAGCGCATCGGGATGAGGGGGAGCCCCGGTAGCCGTAGCGGCGAGCATGGGCGGGCACGGCGAACCGGCGCCTAACCGAGTTCGACCACCCTCGTGCCGTGCACCTCGGAAACGCCAACGGCTGCGGCGACCTGTGCCGCGTTGGCCGATGTGATGCCGCCGCCCGGCAGGATCCGGATGCGGCCGGCCGCATGCCCGACGTAGCGGGAAAGTGCCTCGAGGTTATCCTCTATCGACGTCGCGGCCGCGCCCCCGTGCGTGAGGATACGGTTGACGCCCCACCTTGCGAGCAGGTCGATCGCGGGCAGGCGGTCTTCTTCGCACAGCGCGTCGAACGCCATGTGGAAGGTCACCTGCAGCCCCGAGCGCTTGGCCATGTCGACGAGCGACTTGGTGAGGAGCCTATCGACGTGGCCGCCGCGCAGGCAGCCGAAGACGACGCCGTCGACGCCCGCGCCCGCCGCCGACTTGAGGTCCATCGACATGATGCGAGCCTCGGCGGGCGTGTACTCGAAGCTGCCGCCCCGGGGGCGAATCATGCACATGACCGTCGCGCCCGCCGAATGGCAGAGCTCGACGGCGGCGTGAATCGTGCCGATGCTGGGCGTCGTGCCGCCGACGGCGAGGTTGTCGCAGAGCTCGACGCGCGAGGCCCCCGCCGCAAGGGCGGCGGGCACGCGCTCGACGTTCTCGGCACAGAACTCTCGGACAAGGCTCATAGTCGTGGTCCCTTCTCCCTGCGGCACAGGGCCGCCGAATCCGTCCGTTCCCACCAACACCCGGCTGAGCGCCTACCCGGCGCTCGAGGGCACCCCGGCATCGAACGCGCCCCAACACATCCGCCCAGGCGCATTCGATGCCGATAAACCCCTGCTAGAGGCACGCCTCCGCGATGATGCGCTTGAGCTCGTCGATGCCCTGGCCGGTCTCCGAGCTCGTGATGACCATCCGCTCGCGCGGCACGCCGAGCTGCTTGGAGAGAAGCGCCGCCTGCTGGTTCTGCTTACCGCGGCTGAGCTTGTCGGCCTTGGTCAGCGCCACGATGTAGGGCAGCTCGGCCTCCTGCAGGTAGCCGATCATCTGCAGGTCGAGCTTCTGGGCCTCGTGGCGGATGTCCACGAGCGAGATGACCAGGTTGAAGCTGCGCTCAAGCTCGAAGTAGCCGCCGATGAGCTCCCCCCAGCGCGCCTTCTCGGCCTTGGAGACGCGCGCGTAGCCGTATCCGGGCAGGTCGACGAAGGTGACGCCGTCCACGTCGAAGAAGTTGATGTTGCAGGTCTTGCCCGGCGTGGACGAGACCTTGACGAGGTTCTTGCGCCCAAAGAGCTTGTTGAGCAGCGAGGACTTGCCCACGTTCGAGCGACCGGCGACGCTGACCTCGGGCTGGGTAGGATCGGGCAGCGAGGCGATGGTGCCGTAGGACGCCTCGAAGCGAGCGAGCTGGTAATTGATTCCGGCCATGGGCGGGTTCCTTTCGTGAGGTTCAACCTGGCCATTCTACCAGCACAAAGAGACGCGCGAGCGATGCGCGCGCCCTTCCGCAAAAGCCGGGCGCGGGCGAGCGCGGGGCGATTCGGCACGCGGCGAGAGGGCCTCGCCGCGCTTCTCAACAAAACCAGCCGCTGCTAGATAAGGCCGAAATGCTCCAAAGCCGTCGCCACGCCGTCGTTCTCGACGCGGTCGGCGACGTAATCGGCGTGAGCCTTGACGTTGTCGCGCGCGTTGCCCATGACGACGGCCACGTCGGCCTCCTCGAGCACGGCGAGGTCGTTCTCCGAGTCGCCGAACGCGAAGAAGCGCGAGGGCGCGAAGGGCAGCGCGTCGATGAAGGCCCGCGCGCCCACGCCCTTGCTGGTGCCGGGAATGGCCAGCTCATGGTAGCTATCGCCCACGTCGAGGTAGTCGTAGGCCGCCATGAGGTACTCGCTCGCGCGGCAGACCTCGAGGCTCTCGTCGGTAAAGTCGATCTTTCCGAACTCCATGAGGCCGCCGCGCGCCGCGTAGCCCTCGAGGCTCTCCATATCCGCCATCACGCGGCGGAACTCGGGGTTGGGGCGGTCCCCCGTGACGGTCACGCAGCCGTAGGTTCCCTCGATGAGCGCCTCCATGCCGACGCGCCGCATCTCGGCGACGGTGCGCTCGAGCACGTCCGGCGCGATCACCCGGTCGTAGACGACCTTCTCGCCGTAAAGCACATGCGTGCCGTCGAGGGTGACGGCACCGGCGAAGGGGCACGACGCCATGAGGTTCTGGATGCCGAGGATGCTGCGCCCGGTGCAAACGACGGCAAGGTTACCTGCCTCGACGAAGCGGCGGATGGCCTCGCGGACGCGCGCCGTGGGCACGTCGGTCGGCCCCGTCACGGGGTCGCGGTACGTGAGCGTCCCGTCGACGTCGAAGAAAGCGACTACCGGCTCAGACATTTTCTCTCCATTCTTCGCAAGACAAAGCTAATACGTCAATCCAAATGCCCAGATGGGGACCACGTTGCCGTGGCCATACTCCACATCATCCTTGACCACGTAGCCTCGCCCGGCACCCTTGAGCTGGGCTTGGGTTTTGTTTTTGCCGCCGACCTCGAACGTCGCGCCGGCAATCTCGAAGTCCGATATCTTCGAGGCCGTGACCGTGTGCCTCACCCTCATCTGGTTAAAGAAGAAGGTCTCGCGCACATTGCCGACGTCCTGGCCCTCTCCGACCAAGGCATACATGATATTGGGGTTATCCAGGTAAATCTTCTCGGCCTTTCCAAGAGCCCCCAGCCCAGAGGCCCCCGTTCGCAGCTGAGCGATCATCCCCGCCTTTTCCATATAGAGAAGGTAGTCCTCCATGCTGTTGCGGCTCGCCTGGATCTGGCTCGCGAGCTTCGTCATATTGGGCTTGAACGGCGCGAGGGTGCTGATGATGGTCATCAGCTTGAGCAGCTTTCTGCCCGTCGCGGCGGTCATCTCGGCGAACTGGGGAATATCGGACTCGAGCGTGCGAACAATGACCTGCTCAAGCTCGGTCTCAAAATCTGGATCGGTGCCAAAAGGATAATAGCCCCGCCGCAGGTAATCCTTGAAATAGGGCAGCGGGTGCTCGACCTGGGGAAGCAGCGGGCCTCCGGCCAAAATCTCGTCAAGTGAGAGGCACGGAGCCTCGATACCGTGCGTAATTGCCAGGTATTCGCGAAACGAGAGCCCCTGCAAAACGTATTTAGGAGCGCGTCGGCTAAGGTCGGCCTGCCCCTTCTCGATGTCCAGGACCGACGAGCCGGTAAAGTACACATGGAGGTCGGGCAGCGAATCGTACATAGCCTTGAGCTCGCGGGACCAGTCGGGGTATTTGTGGACCTCGTCGATAAAGAAATAACGGCCGCCGTTGCGCACCAGCTCTTCGGCCACATCATAGAGAGAGTGGTCGGTGAAATACAGATTGTCGGCCGAGACGTACAGGGCCTCGTCAGCGGCATGAGACTCGCGAAGATGTTGGAGCATCAGGGTCGTCTTGCCCACGCCCCTGGGCCCGACAATGCCGAGCATATGGTTGTCCCACTTGATCTCGTCGTATAGATACCGGTGAAACTTAACGGGTGCCTGCTCAAGCAGGCGATACATGGCTTCGTATAGACGTTGCACAATGCCTCCCACCTGCAGATAATTTAAAACGCACTGTCACAGTGCAATTTTAGCAAAAAAACGCACTGTCCCAGTGCGTTTTTCCGGCAAAATCGCACTGTGGCAGTGCGTTTTTACAAACGTGCAGGTAAAGAACTTTGTTAGGGCCCGCGACCTGAGCTATACGACCGCACCAGCGGCGCTGAAAACGGCGTCGGCGGCAGTTTTGCCGCCCGAAACATGCATGCGATTTCCGGGCGATGCGTCTACCTGCGGCTCCTCAAAACCCCATACGCGGGCCTACTCGGGGCACCCGTTAAAAACTGCCGCCGTCTCGAATCTCCGCGCCCCCGCGCGGTTGCCGGCCCGGCTTATGCGCGAGGCCGCGGGCCATAAGCCCTGTTTTATGCCCCGCGCTGGGCGAGGAAGGCGCGGGTGCGCTCCTCGCGCGGGTTGTCGATGAGCTCGCGAGCCGGGCCCTGCTCCACGATGACGCCGCCGTCCATGAAGACGATCCGGTCGGCGACCTCGCGCGCGAAGCTCATCTCGTGCGTGACGATGACCATCGTCATGTCCTCGGCCGCGAGCCCCTTGATGACCTTGAGCACCTCGGCGGTGAGCTCGGGGTCGAGCGCGCTCGTGGGCTCGTCGAAGAAGACGATCCGCGGATTCATGGCCAGCGCACGAGCGATGCTCGCGCGCTGCTGCTGGCCGCCGGAGAGCTGGCAGGGCACCTTCTCCTCGTTGCCCGTGAGGCCCATCTTGGCAAGAAGCGCGCGGGCCTGCGCCTCGACCTCGGCACGGTCGCGCTTCTGGACGCAGATCGGCGCGTCCATGACGTTGCGCAGCACCGAGAAGTGCGGGAAGAGGTTGTAGTTCTGGAACACGAGGCCGAAGCGGGAACGGGCATCGGCCAGCACGCGCTTATCGCCGTAGACGCCGTCGCGGCACACAGCCAGGTCGCCGTAACCGAGGTCGCCGGCGTCCAGGGTCTCGAGCAGCGTCATGCAGCGCAGCAGCGTCGACTTGCCGCCGCCCGAGGGGCCGATGATGGCCACGACCTCGCCGGGGTTGACCGCGAGCGAGATGTCGCGCAGGACCTCGAGCTCGCCGAAGCTCTTCTTTGCGTGGCTGACCGCGACCACGGGGGCCGAGGCGGCGGAAACGGAATCGCTCACAGGAACCTCCTAGTCGTGGTAGTAGTCGAGGCGGCGCTCGATGCGGCCGGCGAGCACGTCGATGACGAAGTTGGCCACCCAGTAGAACGCGGCCGCGATCACAAACGGTGCCATGCTCACCTGCGAGGCCACGAGCTGCTTGGCCACGGTGAACATCTCGATGACGCCGATGGAGAAGGCGAGCGAGGTGTCCTTGACCAGGGTAATGACCTCGTTCGTCACCGAAGGCAGGATGCGCTTGACCACCTGCGGCAGCACGATGCGCAGGAAGGTCTGCGTCGGCGAGTAGCCCAGGATCTCGGCCGCCTCGTACTGGCCGCGCGGGATGGACTGGATGCCGGAGCGGTAGATCTCGGCGAAGTAGGCGGCGTAGTTGATGATGAAAGCCACGATGGTCGCGTACCACTTGCTGTCCGTGGTCAGGCTGATGCCAAAGACGTAGTACGGCATGAAGTAGATGGCGAACATCTGCAGCATGAGCGGGGTGCCGCGCATGACGGAGATGTACACGCGCGCCAGGAGCGCGAGCGGCTTGAACTTGCTCATGCGGGCGAACGCCACGAGCATGCCGAGCGGCAGCGACCCCACCAGCGTAAAGACAAAGATCTGCAGGCTCACCACGAAGCCCTGGCCCAGCATGCCGGCCATGGTAAGAAGGTCCACGCGCTCCCCTTTCGCAAACTACGCGCAGGCACCGTCGCCCGCGAGGGACGGCGGCGCCTGCGCCGAATCGTTCGGTTTAAGCTACGCCAGGCACCAGTTGGAGTAAGAGATGCCCTGGTCGGCGTACTTGTCGCAAAGCTCCTTGACGAAGCCGTCGGAATCCATGGCCTTGAGGGTCTCGGTCACGGCCTCGGCGGTAGCAGTGTCGCCCTTCTTGAAGCCCACGGCGTAGTGCTCGCTGGAGAGCTCCTCGGAGATCTGCTCGTAGGCGTCGGGCTTGGCGGCGAGCTGATAGGCCGCGATGGAGAGGTCGCAGGCCACGGCGTCGACGGCGCCGGACTCGAGCTGCATGAAGGCGGTGTTGTAGTCGCCGATGGTCTCGAGGGAGGCGAAGGTGGCGGCGACGTCGGCCTTGTCCGCGTCCTCGCCGGCGAGGACCTCATAGGCGGCGGAGTCGGTCTGGGTGATGACGTTCTTGCCAGCGAGGCCGGCGAGGTCGGAGATGCCGGCGCCCTTCTTTACCACGACGACCTGGGCGTTGATCATGTAGTTGCCCGAGAAGGTGTAGCTATCCTCGCGACCCTCGACGGTAAAGCCGTTCCAGATGCAGTTGATGGCGCCGGAGTCCATGAGGGTGTCCTTGGCGTCCCAGTCGATGGGCTCGAGCTGGATCTCCCAGTCGTTGCGCTTGGCGGTCTCCTGGGCGAGCTCGAGGTCGAAGCCGGTGTAGGAGCCGTCGTCGCCCACATAGCCGTACGGGGGGTAGGCGGAGTCGAAGCCCACGATGAGCTTCTTGGTGGCGGCGGCGGACTTGTCGTCGGAGGCGTCGGAAGCGGCGCTGCTCGAGCTGGAGGAGCCGCTGGTAGACGAGCCGCCGCAGCCGGCGAGAACAGCGGAGGCGGCGACGGTGCCGAAGGCCGCGAGGAACTCGCGGCGGTTCATGTTGAGCTTCATTATGTGTCCCTTCCCTGGGAGCCCGGGGCGCCGTCGGCGGCCGCGCAGGCACTTTACTACGCTAAAGCAACGGGAAGGACTATACCGCTTTAGCGTGATAAAGCGCAACCGGCGGCCGCATGTTTGCAGGGTCGAAACACGCCGCGGGACCGCGGGCTTCTTGCCGTGGCACGCGACGGAGTAGCCCCGTGCCCCATGCCGCTTTCCGGCCCAGAGCCATTACATCTGCGCCATCTTCGCCTCAAGAAGACCTTCGAGGACGGGCGCGATCTGTCCGCGGCGATGAATACCGAGCTTCTTATAGGCCTTCGACCTGCGGCTTGCCACTGCGGCGGGCGAGAGGCACAGCTTCGAGGCAACCTGGTTTACGGTAAAGCCCTTTGCGAGCAGCAGGAGCACCTCGCACTCCCCTGGGGTCACGCCGGCAAGCCCAGGCAAGCCTTCCCACTGGCCGGCCTCAAACTTGGAGCTGATCCTCCTACGCCTCCGCTGGCTGCGAAGGTATCCGCCGACCGCGCATGCGCCTCCTGCCAGCAGCGCGACCGTAACCACAAGTCTCAACGGAACAGGGCCCCAGGCGACCGCATACGCCACCGGCACCTCTCCCCCAAGCAGCGACATGCCGAGGGCAATGCCGGCCACGGCCAGAACCGTCACGCACGAGGAGACCGACGAATCCCCTTCGCTCGAAATAGCGCGAGGGCAGAGACACGCAAGCGCAAGGCATAGAGCCGCGGGAATGCAGCGCGCAGAGTCGCCAATCAGGTCGCAACATGAATAAACCCCAGTTCCGAAGGCCATGATTCCAATAACATCCACGAGGCGGGGCGTTCTTGAATACTCCGTCTCTTGCCGCCGCCCGGGCCCCGCGTCCTTATCCATAAGCCCCTCGGCCACGACCAGCACGAGACGAGAAAAACAAGACGCGCCGAGAACGACCGTCTTTATGCCGCGACTCACGAACATGAGCAGCGCGGCGGCGGCCACAGAGGCGCCGACCGCCCCGATTCGCCCGCGGCCCCCGAGCCTTGCGGCACACGCCGAGCCGTCAACCAAGCAGAGCGCGCAGCAGGGCACCGACACAACGAACATGGCCGCCGACGGCAGCCGGGCCAGCTTATCGAGCACAAGCGCGGCTCCAAGCAGAAATAGGCCAGCCGCAAACGGGGCGGCAGCATGCGACGCGGGCCCGTCGAGAGAAAGCAAGAACGCCGCCATGGCGACGATTCCCGCTGCCGACGCCCCGACCCCAACGGGCGGCCACCCGCCGAGAAACGGGCCCCCGGCAAACGAAGCGATGCACAGGCATGCCACAAGGATGTCAAGGGCAAGGCCCGGCGCGAGGAAGCGCGACATCTTTCCAGGCTGCGTCGCGGGCGAATCCGAAATCGGCTCGGGCTCGGGCTCGGGCGGCCGCAAGAGCGAAATCAGCTCGTCCTTTGAGCCCACCCCGAGCTTCTCGTAGATTCGAGCCGAGTAGCTTCCCACGGTTGAGCGCGCTAAACCAAGCGATTTGGCGACCTCTGCCATAGTGCCGCCCTCCGCCAACAGCTCCGCCACTTGAAGCTCACGTGCGGTAAGCAGGCCTTTTGCTTCTGCGGCAAAGTCCCGTGACTCAGCCCGTCGCCCCGCCTGGGCGCTGGGCGGCGCCACGGAGCGCCCACCGGTCGCCCGAACCCGCCCATACAGCGCAACCGCGCAAATCGCAGACCCGCATGCCAAGTACCCAAGGGTGTTATCCAGGCGCTCGTAACCGACGGAGAAGCCCGTGCCAAAGCACGTCCCCGCAAGAAACGTGCCCACCAAAAGCAACAGCCGCGGCCCGAGGCCGCCTCCCGCCAAATGGCGATACGCCAGGGCAAACGCCGCCGCGCAGACCCTTACCGTGATTTCGGACATGACTTGGTTTTGCATCAGGTGGATACCGGCGGATTCGGCTGCGGCCCCCGTCTTGGGCACAAAGGCGATGGCCACCGCAAAAACAAGCGCCGTCGCCAGGCACCCGACCAAAAGCGCGTCCGAGGGGCGGCGCTCGCTTCTTGCCATAAACATGAGAACAAACAGGCCGAGCATGAACGCAGCGTCGCAGGCAAGCAAAATCAAGGGACCGGAGGGGCCCCGGACCAGAACGCCGAGGGCGACGCTGTGCGAGACGGCGCTGACGCCGGCCATCTGGGCCGCGAGAACGGCCGGCGACGCATAAGCGAAATCGAACCTCATGGGCAGGAAGACGGGCAGGCCGCCGACCGCGGCAACGCCCTCCCCCGGCCCCGCATCAAGCCCCAGCCACAAAACGCCGCTCGCCAGCATGAGGGCATTGGCCAGGACGGTGAGGCCCGCAGGCATCTTCGAGACGCCGGGCATCATAGCAAGACCCGCAGCCATAACCAAGGCACAACAGGGCAACAGCCGCCTCCATTGCCCCGCGCGCCGCAGCCACGACCTGACGCGAGGCATATACCACGCCGCGACGCACAGCAACGCCAGGAAGAAACCCGACCAGGTTGAGCAGAAGAAGCGCCCATGGGCGCCGCCCAAACACAGCACCAGCTCGACATCGAGGGCGAGCAGCACAAGACTCCGCAGACGCCCGCCGCAGATCCGCCTACCGGTTTTCGGCGATTCTTTGCAGGTATTCGTGTTCAAGGCTCGTGTCCTTCCCGACACCGATCAACTCGACGTGCCCCGACTCAACCATAGCGACTTTTGTTGCCACCTCCTCCATCTCTGAGAGCACATGGCTCGACAGGACGACGATGGCGCCGCGCCCCGAGGCTTCCCTCAGCACCTCTCTCAAGATCACGAGCCCCTCCGGATCAAGGCCGTTCATCGGTTCGTCCAGGAGCATAAGCGGAGGCTTGTTGACAAGAGCCTGGGCGATTGCCAGGCGTTTTCTCATTCCGAGCGAATACTCCCCGACCGGCGTGCGGTTACGCCAATCGAGCCCGACGCGTTCGATTGCCCAGCGGCACGAGTCTTTAAGACCTCGATCCCTCTCGCCAAGGCCGGCAAGGGCCACGACGTTGCTGAGGCCGGTCCACTCATCTACGAACGGGCAGTTCTCCAAGACGAGGCCCAGACGCGGCCATCGCCTCCACTCGCCGATGGGGACCCCCAGAACATGCCCGCTTCCGCCCGAGGGCACGACCAGCCCGGCCAAAACCTTGAGCAGCGTGGTCTTCCCAGAGCCGTTCGGCCCCATAAGGCCGAGTATGTCTCCGCCCTCAAGGTCGACGCACACATCCTCGAGGACCCGCTTACCCGAATAACCGACGTCAATGCCCCGAAGCTCGATCCGGCCGGCTCCGCCGCCGGCCATCCGTGATTGCGAACTCTTCATTTTGTGCCGACACCTCCCGTGCAGTTCTTTCTCCAGGCGAACGCGAGAAGAACAAGGCCGATGACCGTCATTGCGCAGACCAGGGCGATCAGCGCAGCAGGCGTATTGACCGCCGTGAACGAACTGGTTCCAAGATATATATTTTGCTGATCGGCCAGCAGCCGAAGGGCGCGCTGCCCGACCTCCGACTGGCCCACGCTGGCGCCGAGGCAGTAATACGCGAGGCAAAAACGGTCGGCCAAAAAGCCCCAATCAAAGAACGGTTCGTTCGGATTCAGCAAGAAATGCAGGTTAGACGCCATGCTCGGAATCATCTGCATAATCAAAATCGCCGGCCCGCAGAGCATCAGCGGATTCATGCGGGGCGCCAGCGCAAGGGCAACGCCTGCCCCGAGCAAAACGAAGGCGGCGAGGCACGCGGAGCAGACCAGCACCAGGAAAATCACCAGCAACGCATAGTTCCAATCACGCGGGATCAACGCGAGCCTATACCCGTTGACGTTCCACAGGTAGTCGGCAGGGTCGCCGGAATACGCCAGCCAATCGGAGGGCTTCGCGCTCAACGGACTGCCCGCAAAAGCCATATCCGCCAGAGTCAAAAAAACGGCAACGAACAGCGTGTACGCCAAGCAAACAAGCCACAGGGCCGCGACCTTTCCCAAGAACAACGTTGTCGCAGACCTGGTCTTCGAGCGAAGCAGGCCGAGCAGCCCGCCCGGCCCGCAATCCTTCGAGAACATGTCGGCGCCAAGGAACAGCGCCCCCAAAGGCATCAGGAGCGATGTGACCGCCTCGGTGTTCAAGGCGACGAAAAAGCAGTCGAGAGCCGAGCGGCCAGGCAGGCCGTCTCCGCGAATCGAAGCGATCGATCCGAGCACGGGACTCGCTGAGGCGTAGGCGAGCAGAACGCACATCGCCGCAGGAACGCATCGCCTCGACGTAGCGCAGCGGCGCAGCTCAAGCCATAAAACGTTTAAGAAAACGGACATCGCTCACCCCTTCCTGACGATGCCGAGAGGGACGGCGGCGACAGTCAAGAAAACGACGAATGCGGCCCCGGCAGCGGCTACCAATCCCCCTATTGCCAGCACCAACAGCCCGGAAGTCGTCGTCGGCAAAACAAGCGGCCTCAAGAGCCACTGAAGCAAAGGGACATCCCCGGAAAACAACGCCGGCATCCACCCAAGGAGCAGGTAGGCAACGGGCCCGATCGCGATACCGAATATCTCGCTCTTGCTCGCAAGCAAGGCAACGGCCCCGACAGCAGACGCAACTATGCAAAGGGCCAGGGGCTGGATAAACGCGAGGAACAGAAGGGGCGAGGTCGCGTACGACGGCAGGCCGGAAACCTCAGACCCGCAAAACAAAATGCACAGCGCGCCCGCCGGAACCAGCGCGGATGCCCAAAGAAGCATCGCGTGGACCACCAGGCCACGCGCAAGGGGCCACGCGATTCTGGCAGATCGACCACAAGAGGCCTTGGCGAGGTCCAGGTACCGGCCCCTCACAAGAGGGGCCAGCCGAGTCACAGCGGATGCGCCGGCACAGATCCAGATCAGGCGACCCATAAGCTCGAACGAGAAAGCCGCCGCCACAGGCCAGGCATATTCGAACCCGTACAGCGTCGTCCCGGCTCGAGACCCGGTTCCGAACCGCCCGACCAACACGCAGAGCGTTTGGTTAACCGATACGAGCGAGAACGCCGCGAGCGCGTACGCCTTGGGCCTCGCGACGCAGGAGGCAAGAGAGCCAAACATGAGCCGCACCCCCCGATACTTTTATCTGTTCACAAAAATCCAGGTCCCGTAGGGATTGACGGTGCCGCCGGTCGCGGACCTCAGGCTTGGGCACATGGTGACCGGGCTGCCATACGTGTTGTTGAAGAACGTGTAGGTAGTCCCGGCGCTTCTCACCGTCACCTCGCTCGCAAGCAGGCCGCCATCGAGGTTCCTTCCAGCCGCATAGACGGGAATGCCCTGAGTCAATTTGACCTGGGCGTATCCGCGCGTCCAAATCGTAGTGCTCCCGTCGTCAATCCAGTTGATGCCGACCGTGTTGATGTTGACGTTCTCATAGCTCGTTTCTGTCGGAAGAGAGATTGGCGAGACCTCGTCCGCCACGGCAGGCAAACCGCCCCCGAGCGCTGCCACGACAAAGGCGGCCGCGAATACCATTCCGAGTCGATTCTTGCTCATTGCAGCTCTCCCTTCATTGGGGGGTACGTTGCTCGCAACCTTAGGGAACGGCGATGATTTTGTATGTAGTACAAGCAGATGAACCTACGTTTTCCGAGGTAAAAGACCTGATGCACCTATACGACGAGTCCAAAGAGCTCGAGCTGATAAACACCATCATCGAGCGCTATATCCCCGCCTTCCAGCAGCTCAAGGACGGCCTCGACGCGCGCTACGGCGAGATGCTGCTCGCGCAGGATTAGGCGCCGGCAAACCCTGCGGCCGCGGTCGACCCCCATTCCGAAGGCAGCCGCAGGCGCAGGGTTTGTTCTTGTCTTCTTGAAGCGTTTCTTGCCGCGGGCGTGCGAGTCGTGCTAATCTGCCTCAGGTACTTGAGGGAGTAGTCGCAGCCGGCAGAATCGGTTGCGGCAAGTCAACATACTGGCCGCGGGGCGCCTGGGCGCCGAATCCGCAAAGCCTGGCTTGCCTTAATGAACGAGACTCACGTACGGCATCGAGGGGTGCTGTGCGTCGGGTCTCTTTTTTGAGCCCGCGCGCAGCGAAGTAGGGAGCTGCACGCGGGCTTCTTGCTAGGAAACGAACAAGAGAGGGGATTTCCGTGGAGAACGCTCACACGCTCTCGCGGGAGGAGTTGCTGGCGCAAACCGGCAGCGATGCCGAGCGGGGGCTCGCATCGTCGCAGGTAGAGGCCTCGCGCGCCGCTCACGGCGCCAACTCCTTCACACAGGCCAAGGGAGAATCCTTGGCCCGACGCATCTGGGACGCATCGACCGAGCCGATGCTGCTCATGCTCATCTTCGCCGCCATCATCACGCTAGGGGTGAACATCGCCCGCTACTTCACGGGCGGTGAGTACAACTTCCTGGAGTGCGCCGGCATCTTCTGCGCCATCGCGCTTTCCGTCGTGATCACCATCATCACGGAGGGCAAGTCCGCGAAAGCGTTCGAGGAGCTCAACCGCATCAACGAGGACACGCTCGTCAAGGTCGTGCGCGACGGCGAGCCCACGCAGGTGCCGCAGCGCGACATCGTGGTGGGCGACGTCCTGCTCGTCGAGACGGGCGACAAGATCGTGGCGGACGGGCGGCTGCTGGGCAGCGTCGACCTCAGCGTGAACGAGAGCTCGCTCACCGGCGAGTCGATGCCCGTGGCCAAGGACGCCGAGGCCGCCTGCGGCTCCGCCACCCCCGTGGCCGAGCGCGCGAACATGCTCTACTCCGGCTGCTTCGTGGCCGCCGGCACCGGAAAGCTGCTGGTCACGGGCGTGGGCAACGACACCGAGTTCGGGCAGATCGCCAAGGAGCTCGGCACCATCGAGAAGTCCACGACGCCGCTGCAGGAGAAGCTCGACCGCCTGGGCAAGCAGATCACCGTGATGGGCTGCTCGGCCGCGGCGATCGTCTTTGCCATCGAGATCGTTACCTTCTTGATGAACAACACGTTCAACTGGGAGACGGTCTCCGACGCCTTCATCACGTCGATCGTGCTCATCGTGGCTGCGGTGCCCGAGGGCCTGCCGACCATCGTGGCCGTCTCGCTCGCGCTGAACATCATCAAGATGAGCCGCGAGAACGCCCTGGTAAAGAAGATGATCGCGTGCGAGACCATCGGCTGCGTGAACATCATCTGCTCGGACAAGACGGGCACGCTCACCGAGAACAAGATGACCGTGCAGACCATCTGGACGCCCGCGGGCAACGTGGCGCCGGCCGAGCTCTCCGACCCCGTGCTGCTGCGCAACTTCTGCATCAACGGCAACGCCAACGTCACGCCCGAGGGCGACGGCTGGAACTTCATCGGCAACCCCACGGAGTGCTCGCTGCTCGTGGCCGCGCACAAGGCCGGCTGCGATTATCAGCAGCTCCGCCGCGAGGCTGACGTCGTGCGCGTCTTCCCGTTCTCTTCGCAGAACAAGGACATGTCGACCATCGTGCGCGAGCAAGCCGCCGACGGCACCGAGCGGCTCATGCTCTACACCAAGGGCAACCCCGAGAAGATTCTCTCGATGTGCCCGGGCGTGAGCGAGACGGAGCGCGAGCGCATCGACGCCCTCATGGAGGATTACCAGAGCCACGCCGGGCGCCTGCTGGGCTTTGCTCATCGCGAACTCGCCGCCTTCGACGACGAGGCGCAGGAAGACATCGAGCGCAACATGGTCTTCGACGGCTTCGTCGTGATCGCCGACCCGCTCTCCCCCGACGTCTACGACGCCATCCGCCGCTGCCGCGAGGCGGGCATCGAGGTCAAGATGCTCACCGGCGACAACATCCGCACGGCGCGCGCCATCGCCGACGAGCTGCACATGCTCGAGGACGGCCACATCGCCGTCGAGGCCTCCGAGATCGAGGGCATGAGCGACGAGGAGCTCGCCGACGCGCTCGGACATATCCAGGTCATCGCGCGCTCCACGCCGCTGGTAAAGATGCGTGTGGTCAAGCTGCTCAAGGCGCGCGGCAACGTGGTGGCCGTGACCGGCGACGGCATCAACGACGCGCCGGCCATCAAGAACGCCGACGTGGGCATCGCGATGGGCATCGCCGGCACCGAGGTCACCAAGGAAGCCTCTGACATGGTGCTTCTTGACGACTCGTTCTCCACCATCCTCAAGGCCGTCCAGTGGGGCCGAGGCATCTACGAGAACTTCAAGCGCTTCATCCAGTTCCAGCTCACGGTCAACGTGAGCTCGGTCATCGTGGTCGTGTTCTCGATCCTCGCCGGCTTCGAGGCGCCGTTTACCGCCCTTGAGCTGCTGTGGATCAACATCATCATGGACGGGCCCCCGGCGCTCACGCTCGGTCTCGAGCCCATCCGCGACGACCTGCTGCAGCACGAGCCCACGCGCCGCGACGCGTCGATCCTGGACCGCACGATGCTCTTCCGCATCTTTGCCAACGGCATCTACATCTCCGCGGTCTTCATGGCGCAGCACTTCTGGAACTTCCTTGGCTGCGCCGAAGGCGAAAAGGCCACCGTGCTCTTTACGCTCTTCGTGCTGATGCAGCTACTCAATGCCTTCAACTGCCGCGAGCTCAACAACGTGCCGATGCTGCGCAACGTGGGCAACAACAAGCTCATGCTCGGCGTGTTCGGCCTGGTGCTGGCCATGCAGTTCACCATCACCGAGTTCGGCGCCGCAGTGTTCGAGACGGTACCCCTCTCGGCCGCGCTGTGGGGCAAGATGCTGCTCTGCGCCGTGTCCGTGGTCGTGGTAGACGAGGCCGTCAAGGCCGTTCGCCGCGCGATGGGCAAGTAACGAGCGGGGCAGCTTAGCCACTACGCAACAAATTTAACGATAGTTGGGATCAGTATCGGGATTGGCCGAGTAGCCGCCCGTTTCAAGAGACAAAACCCCAGTTGGATGTCACTTGGAACGGCTAGCTACTCGGCCATCTTTAATACTGGTCCCAACTATCGTCGTTTTTGGTTCTGAATCCGCAGCTCGTTAGAAATCCCAGAGGACATGGCGGTAGCTGGCGCGGTCCGTAGCGCCCTCGGTGGAGAAGAGAAGGACGCGTGACTCCGGGCCCAGGCCCAAGCGCGTCGCGGCGGCGCGGGCTGCATCACCTTCGCCACAAAGCAACGTCGCCAAGAAACCCAAGGTCACAGCCCCCGATTCGCCCGAAACCACAACTTCGTCACCCGGCAACGGGTTGGCGAGAACGCGCATGCCGCGGGCCGCGACCTCGTCGGGCACGCTGGCAAAGAAATCCGCCGAGCGCTCGAGCTCGGCCCAGCCCACGCCGCACGGCTCGCCGCAGGCCAGACCTGCCATCATCGTGGGCAGGTCGCCGCCGACGGCATGCAGCCGCCCATCGCCCGCCGCCGCGGTACGGAACACACAGTCTGCCGCGTCAGGCTCCACAATGCATACCCGCGGCCGGTCGCCCCCGTAATAGTCGGCGAGAAACCCAGCGATAGCCCCAGACATCGCGCCCACCCCCGCCTGCAGAAACACATGCGTCGGCGCTGTTTCGCCCAGTTGACGGGCGGCCTCAAGACCCATCGTGGTATAGCCCTGCATAATCCATGTCGGGATCTTCTCGTATCCGTCCCACGAGGTGTCCTGTACGAGAACCCAGCCGCGCTCCCGCGCCTGCTCGGCAGCGAAACGCACGGAGTCGTCGTAGTTGAGGTCCAGGATCTGCGCCTCGGCGCCCTGCGCGCGAATGTTCTCGAGGCGCTCGAGGGCGCTGCCCCGCGGCATGTAGACCACGCAGCCCACTCCCAGCATCCGCGCCGTCCAGGCCAGGCCGCGCCCGTGATTTCCGTCCGTCGCGGTCACAAAGGTGAGGCCACGAATCTTCTGGGCCACGGAAGGCGAGGTCAGAAGGTCGAAAGTCAGCTCCTCTTCGTCGATGCCCAGGCGCTCGGCTATCACGCGGGCAACGGCATAACTGCCGCCCAACCCCTTGAAGGCGTTGAGGCCAAAGCGAAGGCTCTCGTCCTTCACCCAAACCTGAGCCACCCCAAGGTGGGCCGCCAACGCGTCAAGCGATACGAGCGGCGTGGGCTCGTAGCCGGGGATGGTGCGGTGGAACGCGAGGGCCGCCTCAGCCGCGCGGGAGCCGAACGCCCCGCCATCGTAAGATTCACGCCGTGCAACGCCATTGCTCACCAGGTCAAACTCTACCGTCATTGCCCTACTCCGTCGCCGAGACCGCCGGGTCGTCCGCCGGTGCCGCGTGTCGCTCGTCCCACGTTAGGATGACGCGCACAGCCACGAAGCTCACCACGATGGCGATGGCCGCCGTGATCGCAGAGACCACGATGTAGTACAGATCGCCGGTCTCGGGCTCGAGGTACTGAAGGAACGTGAGGAGGCCCGAGCACGACGTCGGGATAAAGGCGCGCAGGCCAAAGATGCCCTCGAACAGGCCGGCCGCCGCCGCGCCGATCGCGGTGCCCACCAGGATGCGCGGGCGCTCGATGAGGGCCCCGTAGAAGGCGGGCTCGGTTACGCCGCACAGCCCCGTAATGCCGAAGGAGGCGATCAGGCCGCGTTGTGCCTTGTCATGCTGCGCCGTAGCCACGGCCAGGGCAGACGCACCGATGCAGAGATTGGAGACGAACCCGACGCCGCCGGTGATTGCGTCGTAGCCCAGCGTGGCAAGAAGCTGCAACTGGAGCGGCTCCCACGCCTTGTCGAGGCCCAGCATGACCATATACGGGTACGCCACACAGAGAATCGGCTGCGCGAGGAAGCCGAGCGTGTCGCAGATCCACTGCACGCCCACACCCACGGCGGTGGAGAGCTCGGTGCCGATGGGCCCCAGGACAATCAAGGTCACCGGCACGCTCACCAGCATCGTGACCAGCGGCGTCATAAAGAACGTGATTACCTGCGGCATATGCTTGCTCACGAAGCGATAGACGAACCACATGAAGAAGACGCCCAGCACGATGGGGATGATGCTCGAGGTGTAGTCGACCTGCGGCACCGGGATGCCGAAGAAATCGGTCACGTTGCCGCTCTGGAAGCGCGTGCAGACCATGATGCCGCCAAGCAGCATACCCAAGATCGGCTGCATATTGAGCTTCTTGCACAGAGAGTATCCCAGGTAGATGGGTATGTAGTTAAAAGCCGCGCTAAAGAAGCACAGCAGGAACTGAGCTGTTCCCGAGTCGGTCGAGACACCGAAGTAGTTGACGAGAAGGGTCTTGACCGCGAGGACCATGCCGCCGACCGAAAGCGCCGGGACGATATCCATGAAGACCGGCGCGACGAAGTTGCTGAACGACGTGAGCGGGCTCTGCTTACCTCCGGCCACCCCCGCGGGCGCGCCCGCCTCGGGCACGACTTCGACGGTCGCCGCGGTCCCGGGGCGCAGGTCCGTGTCCGGGTCCCAATCGGCCACGGCCACGAACTCGTCGAAGGCTCGCTTGATATCCGGGCCGATGATCAGCTGTGCCGAGTGATCCTTCTTGACCAGGCCGGCGCTTTCCGGCAGGTGGCGCAGGGCCTCGACATCGACCAGCGCCTCGTCTTTGTAGCTCACCCGCAGGCGCGTGATGCAGTGCGTCACGTAGGTGAGGTTCTCCTTGCCTCCAAGCGCCTCAAGAGCCTGCCTGGAGAACTCCGCGTACTTGCCCATAGCACTCCCCCCCACTCTCTAAGCCATTAACTGCTTGATGTAGTCGCGATACCAATACCAGCTCTTCTTTGGTATTCGGCGCATCCCGTTGTCGTAATCAACGCGCACCAGGCCGTAGCGCTTCTGATAGCCGTTGATCCAGCTATAGAGGTCCATCGTCGACCAGACGTAGAAGCCGCGGACGTTCGCGCCCTCGTCGATGGCCTGGACCATGTAGTCGATGAAACGCTTAAGAATGCCGATGCGCTCGTCGTCCTCGACGTAGCCGTCCGCGTCGGGCTCCTCGTACATGCCGTGGCCGCATTCCGCGATGTAGACGGGCACGTCGCCGTAGTCGCGCTTGATGCCCATCAGGGTGTCGTACATGCACTTGGGGTAGATCTCGCGGCCCCACTTGTTCTTCTCGACCGTGGGGTCGTCGATCGTCTCGAACCAGCCGCCAATGGAGGTGCCCTCCTTGACCTTGGAGGCCGAGCCCCTGCGGTTAACCTTGAACTGGGTCACGCCGTCGGTGTTGACCTGCACGTTCTTTCGCGTGTAGATGTTCTGGGCCAGAATGTCGCCCTTGCCGCCTGCGATGATCTTCTCGTCGCCGGGAAGAACAAAGCCCAGGTCGATGCCCTTCTCTTCCAGGGCAGCGCGCAGGTCGTGGGGCCAGCGGCCAAGAAGGGCCGGATCCAGAACCCAACGCACATAGAAGAGCTCGGCGTAGCGCAGGGCCCTTTGGTTGGCGGGGTCGTCGTAAGGGGTCTGGGCATAGCCGGAATCCTGGTCGATGCCGATCTGACCTGCGTAGCTGCCCTCGCGGAACTGCGCCACGGCCAGGGCATGGCCGAGCATAACGTGGTAAGAAGCACGGGCGTAGCGCTGCAGGTCCGCCACGAAGGGCGGGTAGTCGGCGGCAAGGTAACTGCAGTAGGTGTAGTAGGCCGGCTCGTTGACGGTGATCCAGAGCTTGACCTGGTCATGGAAAGCGTCGAAGCACACACGAGCATAGCGCGCGAAATCATAGGCCGCTTCACGGTTCTCAAAGCCACCCTTTTGGGCCACGAAGCTCGGAATATCGTAGTGGAAGAGCGTGACCAGGGGCTCGATGCCCTGACGACGGCACTCGTCGAAGAGCCGGCGGTAGAAAGCGATGCCCTCCTGGTTGGGCGCGCCGTCGGCCGTGGGCAGGATGCGCGACCACGAGATGGACAGGCGGTAGGTGTTCTGGCCGCCCTCGCGCTGCAGACGCAGGTCCTCGGCGTAGTGGTGGTAGTTGTCGCAGCTCACGGCACCCGTGATGCCGCCGGCGTTCGCCGGGCTCTCGAGAAAATCGTCCCACTGGCTGGGGCCGCGGCCGCCCTCATGGGCCGCGCCCTCGCACTGGTAGGCCGCTGTGGCCGAGCCCCACAGGAAATCCTTGCAGATCTTATGCTTCACGGTCTTCTCCTCTCCAAGAAGACGGGCGATGCATCGCAGGTAAACAGCGGTGCAGGCGCGCTACAGGTTCGCGATAAGCTGCTTGTAGACCTCAAACGCGAGCTCAACCTCTGCCACAGGGGTGTGCTCGTTGGTCATGTGCGCGAGCTTATAGGGCCCGGGGCCGAAGCCAATGGTGGGCACGCCGTGCGCAATGGGCGTGATGCCGTTGGTGCCGAAGTCCCAGAAGTCGAACTTCTCGGGCGCGTGGCCGTAGACCGTGGTGTAGGCGCCGATAAGGGCCTGCGCGATGAGGGCGTCTTCCTCGGTCTTCCAAGGGTCGTGCATGGGGACGTAGTGCAGGTCGCGGCCCTTCCAGCTCACGTGGTCGAGGCAGCCGACCTCCCAAGTGGCGTCCTTGCCGGCCACCAGCTCGTCCATCTCGGTGCGGACCTGATCGAGGGTCTCGCCCAGGGCCAGGCGGCGGTCCAGGTAGATCTCACACTCCGAGGGCACGGCGTTGAGGGACGCCGAAACGCACGAGATGTCGGAGAGGACCACGGTGCCATGGGGCGCGCCGGGCTTGTACAGGCGCGCGTTCAGCGCCTCGACGCGCTGGATGATCTCGGCCATCTCGTAAACGGCGTTCTTTCCCTTCTCGGGCGCCGAGCCGTGGGCCGAGACGCCGTGGGCCGTGATGCGAACCTGGGCCTTGCCCTTGTGGCCCAGCGTAATGAGGTTGCCGCTCGGCTCGCAGATTACGGCGAAGTCGGGCTTCACGCCCGTGTCGCCATAGAAAAGCTCGAGATTGACGCCGTCGCAGTACTCCTCGCAGACGGTCCCGGTCACGTAGACCGTCTTGCCGTCGAGAAGCCCGGCGTCGCGCGCGGCGGCCGCGGCGTAGATGCTCGCGCACAGACCGCCCTTCATGTCGACCGAGCCGCGGCCCCACAGCTCGCCGTCGACGACCTCCCCGCCGAAGGGGTCGTGCTCCCAGTCCTCGGCGTCGTTGACCTGCACGGTGTCGAGATGGCCGTCGAAGTGGATGACCTTGGGGCCGTCTCCGATGCGGCCCACGGCGTTGCCGGTCTCGTCGATGTAGGCCTCGTCGTAGCCGAGCTTCTTCATCTCGGCGACGACAAGCTCGGCCATCTGACCTTCCTCGTCGGAGTAGCTGCGGGTCTGAACGGCCCTGCTCAGGAAATCAATCAAGTCGGACATCTGGATTCCTTCCGTTGACGTGGCGGGGCGCTATCGTGTCCCAAACCATTCGGGGTGCCCCGCCTAGGTTTCGACTTGATATAGTTTTATTCGCGTTCAGGCTATGTTTCCATCATCAACGTAGCGGTTTTATATTGCGATATTGACTAATTGCGATAGATATGACAGTTTGATATTCGTAAAAGGACAAGAGCATCTCGGCGAGAAACTCAAGGGAGCCGCCATGCAGGTTTACGACATTCCCGTCGACGAAGGCGGCCGCGAATCCACGCCGCACGGCACCTTTGCCTTCCCGCTGGCCATCTACACCACGCGAATCCGAAGCAACGTCCTCGGCTACATCACTTGGCACTGGCATCCTGAGCTGCAGTTTTGCGTTGTGCTCGAGGGTCGGGTCGAGTTCTTCGTCAACCAGGAGTCCTACACCCTGGGACCGGGCCAAGGCATCTTCGTCAATTCCGAGCAGCTCCACATGGCGAGAAACGCCGAGGGCGAGGACAGCACCTATGCCTGCCTGGACTTTGACGCACGTATGGTCGCCGGCTTCGCGGGCAGCGCGGTCGCGACCAAATACGTGGCCCCCTACCTGGGCAAATCCTCCTGTGCAACGTGCCTTCTCGACCAGGGCGTGGCATGGCAGGCGCGTGTGCTGGGGCAGCTGACCGAGGTCTACGAGAACTTTCACGGGCCCGAGACCGACGAGCTGCAGATCACCATCCTGCTCTCCGACGTGTGGCGCGAGCTCGTAAACAACGCCTTCCAACTAAGCGGGACGAGCGAGTCCCGGGCGATAAAACCGCAGGTCAAAGAGATGCTCGACTATATCGGGGCGAACTTCACGCAGCCCGTCTCGCTCGACGACGTGGCGAGGCACGTCAACCTCTCCAAGGCGACCTGCTGCCGCGACTTCAAGGCCCAGCTCGGCCACACCTTGTCCGAGCACATCCTCAATATGCGGCTACAGAAGGCGTCGCGGCTCCTTCTCACCACCGACCTCAATATCACGGAGGTAGCCTTGGCCTGCGGCTTCGGCAGCTCAAGCTATTTCATCATGAAGTTCAGGAAGAGCACGGGCGTCTCGCCGGCAGCGTGGCGTAAGAGCCAGGCCGCCGCCGCGCGCGAGACGCTGCTCACCATGTAAGGAGGCCATTAATGGATTTTCGCATTGATTCGCAGGTGTTCGACGCGTTGCCAAGGCTATGCGTCGGCGTGGTCGAGGCCCATGGGGTGGACAACTCGGCGGCGCGCCCCGAGGTCGGCGCCCTTCTCGACGCCGCGGTGGCGGACGCCGAGAAGCGCCTGGCCGGTTCGAAGGCCAGCGACGACGCGCGCGTGCAGCCCTACCGCGAGGCCTTCCACGCGCTGGGGATGAGCCCCAGCCGCTATCCCTCGAGCAACATCGCCCTGCTCAGGCGCATAGCGAAGGGTAAGGGCCTGTGGCGTGTGAACCCGGTCGTGGACTTGGGCAACGCAATCTCGATCAAGTACGGGTTGCCGCTCGGCGCGCACGTCATGGCGCCGGACGAGACACTTGAGCTGCGCTTTTCTCGGGCCGTGGATACCTTCGTCGAGCTGGGCGCCACCGAGGCCGACCCCACGCTCGAGCCGGGCGAGCTCGTCTACGCCGCGGGCAACCTCGTCCACACCCGCCGTTGGACCTGGCGCCAAAGCGAGAACGGCAAGGTTGAGGCCACAGACGGACTCGACCTGCTCTTCCCCATCGACGGCTTCGTCGGCGTGAACGACGCCCAGGTCACCGCCGCCTGCGAGGAGCTTGCCCGCACCCTGCGAGACCTCTTCGGCTGCGACGCGACCTTCTCGCTTCATGCCCAGTAGCTCGCCGGTGACGCGCCGGCGCGAAGAAACGCCGGCAGGCAGGCCAAGCTAAGGGGCCGCCGGTCGGCCAGCCCCCTCATTCACCATGGCCCGGCCGCCCTCGTGGCGGATGGGCGGCCGAGACCGTTCGCCGAGCAACGGCCAGGTAAACGGCCATTTGCCGGCAGCTCCCGACTACGTGCCGCGGCCTGCGGGTAGACCTGCGACAACGACGAGGGAGTAGTGGCGTGGCCAGCGCGGCCGCGCGATGCGACCAACATGCTGGCTTCTGGCCTGGCGCATCTTAATCAACGAGACTCGTGGCTTCGCGGACAGGCGCTCGCGGGGCCACGGTCTTTTTTATTGGGCGCCCTTTTTCCTCGGCGCGACGTTGGGTCATCCGGCGAGAGGAGCGTCATGGACCTGTTCGAGCTGCTGCTTTTGGCAATGGGCCTTTCTATGGACGCGTTCGCGGTATCCGTATGCAAAGGCCTCGGCATGCGGAGAATCAATGCCAAGGTCGCGGTGGTGCTGGGGCTCTTCTTCGGTGGGTTCCAGGCGCTCATGCCCACCATCGGCTGGGCGCTGGGCAGCCAATTCCTCTGGCTTATCGCGCCCGTAGACCACTGGATCGCGTTCGGGCTGCTCGCCTTCATCGGCGGAAAGATGCTCTGGGACGCGGCGCACGAGGACGAGGCGGAGTCCGCCGACGGGAACGACGCAGATAAAATCGACCTCCGAGAGTACCTCATGCTCGCGGTGGCGACGTCAATAGACGCCCTAGCGGTCGGGATATCGCTCGCTGCGCTTTCCGTGGATATCGTGGCCGCGGCGTCGTTCATCGGTGTCGTGACCTTCGGCTTCACGATTGCGGGCGTAGCCATCGGCCACTTCTTCGGCGCGCGCTACCGCAAGCCCGCGACTATCATCGGCGGTTGCGTCCTCATTTTCATCGGCGCAAAGGTCCTTGTTCAGCACCTATTCCTCTAATGCCTTTTCCACTGATTTCCGTTCCTTAATTTGGCGCGCGGAATCGCCTGGAGGACTCCTCGGACTCAGACTGCGGCGTGGTTCGGAAGACCTCCCATGGCCCAACGCCACCCCAGCTGCACACTATTTCGAGATTCTGCGTGCACAATTACATCTTTGATGCGTAATTTTGCGCCTCGGCCCAAAACTTTCCTGGGCTTTTGCAGCGGGGGCCGACTTACAGTCCCTCCGCTACTCGCCTCAACCCCTAAAATCCCACGCACAATCTCGAAAAAGTGATCCAGGAATGGACAAATACCCCGTTTTGGCCCGTTGCGACGCTCATTAACGTGCACATGGCCCGCGACCTCACGCATAAGCCGGGCCGTCGACCGCCCGCAGGGCACGGAGATCCGAGACGGCGGCAGTTTTTCGCGAGTCCCCCGAGTAGACCCGCGCCCGGGGTTCGGGGAGCCGCAGGTAGGCGCGCCGCCTCGAAACCGCCCGCGTGGCCCGAGCAGCAAAACTGCCGCCGACGCCGTTTTGGCCGGCGGCGGGGCGGCAGCATGGCTCGGGCCATGGGCCACGCTGGGCCCATGGACTAAGAAGACGCGCTCGCCGGCACGTAGGGCGGTCCATTTGCCAAGAAACCGCGTCCGCCAGCATTGAGGCGTGCCGGCGGATTTGATTCTTTGGCAGGCATCGGTGAGGGCACGCCGGCGGGAGCGGTTTCTCGGCGGGCGCCCGCCGAGGGGGACGCCGGGCGGGCAGGGCGCCGGCGCCCCACACCCCGCGGCAGGGCCGCGGCACAAAAAAGCGGGCAAGGGAATTACCCCTTGCCCGCTTTAGGCGTTATGCCGAGAAGCGCTACATGTTCCTGCGCTTCACCAGGATGGCGCCCGCGATGACGATCGCGGCGGCCACGCCCACGGCAACGGGAGCGTAGGCGTTGATCACGTCGCCCGTCTCGGGGGTGTTTGCCTCGGCGGCCTTGGCGGCCTCGGCCTGCTGCTTCTTGTTGTTTGAGTTATCGGCAGGAGCCGGGGTAGCGGCCTTCTTGAAGACGGCGTTGATCACCGGGGCGTCCTCGCCCAGGACGAAGGAGGTCTCGGCGGCGTTCGCATCAGCGATCTTGATGTCGCCGGAGACGACCTCCCAGCCGCTGAAGACGTAGCCGTCGCTGGCGGTGGCCACGAGCTTGATGGTGTCGCCCTTCAGGCCCTTGGCGGGCGTGGCGTAGACGGAGCCGCCCTCACCGGCGTTGACGGTGGCCTTCGTCTTGGCGATGAAGCTGGCGACCACGGTCGCGTTCTCGGAACCCATGGTCACGGTCGTCGTCGCGGCGGTGGGGTCGGCGACGACGGCATCGCCGGAGGTGACCTTCCAGCCGCCGAAGACGTAGTCGTCGCTGGCGGGCACGGCGGTCACGGCGACCTTCTCGCCCTTGGCGGCGCCGGCCTTGTCGGCGGAGGCGATGCCGCCGTCCTTGGCCTCAACGGTCAGGCTGGGGAGAACAGTGAGCTCGCCTTCGGCAACATCGAGCTTGTAGTTTTTGTTGGCGTAGTCGGCGGAGATCTTGTAGGTGCCGGGCTTCTCACCCTCATCGCGAACGAGCTTGACGCCGAGGGTCTTCAGGATCTCGTCCTGGTTCTCGAGCTTCTCACCGGTCATGCCGTCGTAGACGACGGCCTCAAAGGTCGGGTTGTCCTGGCCGGAGACCTTGGTGGCGTCCGCGATCTCGAGCTTGAGCTCGCGCTGGGTCACGATGTGGGTGCCCGGCTTGATGGTGACGTTCAGGTTCTTGTCGGCGGCGACGCTCTCGGGGACCTCAGCGACGATGACGTAGCCGTCGGCGCTGGCGTCGTGGTTGTGGTCGTCGCCCTCGCACGTGACGGTGCCCAGGATGGCGGCCTTCTGGTCGTCGGCAAGAAGCGTGCTGTTGACGGAGTAGCTCTTGGTGTGCTCGACCTCCTCGCCGTAGACGGAGGTGACCGTGCCGAGGTCGAAGACGATCTCGGCGGGCAGAATCGTGAAGCTGGCCGTCTTCGAGGAGTCCTCGTAGGTGGCGTCGCCCATGTAGGTGGCCTTCACGGCGTACTCGCCCGCGTCGGTGGGAGCAGTCATGCTCTCGTAGTGATTGCCGTTGCGGGAGTTGCCCTCATACCAATAGATAACCGTGGCGCCCTCAACGACGTTGCCGGACTTGTCGAGCACCGTGGTGGTGACAGGCTGCTGATTTCCGTTGTATTCGGTGGTGCGGGTGTCGTTCTCGTCGAAGCCGTCGAAGCTCAGGGAGGTCTCGATGCGCTTGACGTTGACGGTCACGGTCCGCTCGGAGGGCCTGAGGCCGGCGGTGGTGCCGGCGGACCTGGCACCGGTGGGCTGGGCGCCCTTGAACTTCACGGTGACGGTCTGCTCGCCGACCTTGTGCTCGAGCCCGGTGATCTCGAAGTCGTCGGCTTCGATCCCGTCGACGGGCTCGCTGGAGCCCTCGATATAGACCTTGGGCGCGAGTTGGGCGTAGAGGCTCGCCTTCATGACGTCTTCGTCGGCGTCGTACTCGATGGCGACGGGGTCGTTCACCACGACGTTGGTGCAGAGGCGGCCATCGACCGACTTGACGGTGAACTCGACGGAGGACTTGGCGTACTGCTCGTTGCCCTCGAAAGTGACCCTGATCTTCTCGGTCTTGCCCTCGGAGGCGTCGAACTTGTGGCCAACGATGCCATCCGGGAGCTGGTAATCCAGGTCCTCCCAAGGACCCCAAAGGACGCCCGCGTCGTACTGAATCTTCACGTCGTCGGCGGTCAGGCCGGAGAGCACGGAGCCCTCCGTGTCGATGGCGGCCGCGTAGATGAGGGACTTGTACTCGCTGGGGTCGCTGCCGGCGAGGGCGACCTCGAACTCGGTGGCGTTGCCCTTCGTGACGAGCCCGCACTTTGCGGTGGTGACCTTCAAGGAGCCCAGGTCGCCCCTATACGGGGAAGTGAGGGACGCCGTCGCGACGCCCTTGCTGAAGCTGAGGGGGAGTTCGGTGCCGTTGTAGTTAACGCTCACAACCGCGTAGCCGTCTTCGGGCGTCACCGTAAGAGTGCCCGTGGCTTCGGGAGGCACCTCGACGATGTTATTGCCGCTCGCGGTGTAGTCGGTCCCGCTGAACTTCATCTCCACCGTAGAGTTGCCGGTCTCGACGCTCAGGGACGCGGCCGGCTTATAGGTGACGGTAACCACGGCGTCTTCCTCGCCGACGGTGAGACTGTACCCGCCATCATCGCCGGGCGTGACCTTGGCGCCGTTGACCGTGACGGACTCAACCGTGTACCCCGGGACTTCCATGGTTTCGAAGGAAAGCCTCGTGCCAACGGGATACTCGCCGTCCTCGGCACCAATAACGCCGCCCTCATCCTCGGAGAAGCAGCCGGTGGCCTTGAAGGTCACCGTCTGCGTACGGTTCACCTGCAGGGTGCCGATATTGTTTTCATATTTGTGGGAGCTTGTGAGGCCATCGACGGAATACTCTCCGAAATGATTGGGGGTGAAGGAACCAGGAAAGATACGGCCAATTGGGCCATATATTTCGGTGCCTTTATGGATCGTGAAGGAGTCATAACCCCCAAACTCCTCCCTCAGCTTCGGGTACAAGTCCTTATAGGTAATGGCGTCGCCGCCATGCAGGTTAAGCGTGAGCGTTTTGCTGGCGAGCATTATGTCGCCGTCCTCGGACGCGGTCGCCAGGGCGGCGTTCTCCTCAGCCGGGGCGGTCTCGGTCTCGACCTTGGTATCAACCTGGGTCTCCGCCTCGGGCTTGGCCTCAGGCTCGGCCTCTGGGGCCGCGGTGTTCTGGGTGCCGCTGTCCTGGGCGTCGCCCGTCGCCTGCGCAGAGACGCCCTCCCCCCCCGTGGACACGACCTCCGCAACCGCAGAGGTGGTGACCTGCGAGGCGACGAGCGCGAGCGTCGTCAGTCCCGCAAGAACCCGCTGGCGGTTTGCTTGCTTTGCCATGTGGTCCCTTTCGTTTGTAAGCGCCCCCAACCCACGCCGGGCTTATGGGGACGCTTTGTTTACGAACATACAGATGCTGTTGGATGCTAGCACTATTCACCTGCGGCTTCAGCGCGATTTCATGTGCTTTGCCATTCTGCAATATAAGAACTTATTCAATGTTTAAACAGCGGGGGGATCCGGACCCGCTCGCCATTTATCGGTCGAGCCGCCGCTTCGCAATCGGAAAGGCACGAGACTCCAGATGCGCCCTCTCGCCGCGCCGCGGCCCTACGCAGCACGCCCGGCCGGGATGCGCCCCTCCCAAAAATAGAAGCATGGCCCGCGACCTCGCGCGTAGGCCGGGCCGGCGACCGCCCGCGAGGCACGGAGACCCGGGACGGCGGCAATTTTTGGCGGTTGTCCCGAGTAGCCCCGCGCCCGGGGTTCGGGGAGCCGCAGGTAGGCGCGTCGCCCGGAAATCGTCCGCGCGGCCCGGACGGCAAAACTGCCGCCGACGCCGTTCTCGCCGGCGGCGCCCGCCCGCTCGGCCCCGGTCGTGGGCCATAAACAGAAGTAGGGACCCTCTCGGGTCCCTACCAGTCAATTTATGGTCGCGGGGGCAGGATTTGAACCTACGACCTTCGGGTTATGAGCCCGACGAGCTACCAAGCTGCTCCACCCCGCAATTTTTGCGTGCGCCTTTGCGCAAGAAAGAACTATACGCACTTCTCTTTGGCTGGTCAACAAATGTGGAGAGGTCTTCACAATTGGTTGGCCATCGCTGCCGGCCGGCTCAGCTCGCCGCCGCGACGAGCGCGGGGAACTCGTCCTCGGACCCGATTCCGTCGCGGACGCTCCTCAGCGTCACCTTGCCCGCCGCAGCCTTCTGGCCCGCCTCGCTGCACGCGTAGTCCATCCATGCGCGGGCCTGCTCGAGGTTGCCGGCCCCCTTCAGAATCGCGCAGCAGCTCGGAGCCACGAGGCAACCTTCCTTCGGCAAAACGACCTCGACGTCCCCGGTAAGCCGGGCCGCCGCGGCCGCCGGCTGCTCATACACGAGCCCGGCCGCCGCTCCCCCGTCGAGCACGTCGATAAGCACGTCCGCCGAGCTCTCGCGCACGGCGCCGCCCGCCTGCGCCCAGACCGCCGCCAAGAAGGCCTCGCCTCCCGGCCGGACCACCCCGTCCTCGTCCGTGGTCACATACGCCGGCAGAAGGTCGCCCACCGCGCGCGCGGCGTCGCGTGACGCCTTGGCGGCCGCGTCCGTCCCCGCATCGGCCACGGCCACGCGCCCGGCGAGCTTCTCGTCGAGAAGGGATTCGTAGCCGTCGACCTCGACGCCGAGCTCCTCCGCCAGCGCTTTGTTCACCACAATCGCGCAGACGTCTCGCGAGACGGTCGTCACATAGCCGGTCTCGTTGCGGCAGTCCTCGCGGAGCTTCTCGCCCTCGGCCGCAACGTACTTCTCGAAGACGGCGGCGCCGCCCGCGTACCACGACTCGTCGCCGCCCCAGACGACGTCCGCTACCGGGCGCCCCGCCGCGACCTCGGCGGCCGCCAGATCGCGCATCTGGGCCGCGGTCTTCTGGACCACGTCGACGACCACGTCGGTCTCCTGCATAAAGACCGGGACGAAGGCGTTGATGAGCGTCTCGTCGCAGCAGGTGTACATAGTGAGCTTGCCGCCGAGTTTGGCCTGGGACGACTCGTCGGCGCTCGTGGGCTCGGCCGGCACGGACTCGTCGCCGCCGCTGAGGAGGCCCACGGCCCCGACGGCACCCGCCGCCGCGCCGAGAACCGCCACGGCGCCCGCGGCCACCGCCTGCCTTCTGGTGAGCTGAGGTGCGCGCATGCCGCCCCCTAACCCCTCAAGAACGCGGGCATCTCGCCCGCCTCGGCCGCACGCGCGACCTCGAGGAGCGCATCGGCCACGGCGTCGTCCGCGCACGCGCCGATGTGGTAGTTCGCCGCCTCCGTGACCTCGGACGTCGCGTTGGCCACGGCCACCGAGTACTTGACTTTGCGCAGGATCTCCAGGTCGTTCTCGGCATCGCCGAACACGACCACCTCGTCCTCGCGGATTCCCGTGGCGCCGAGAAGCGCGTCGAGACCCGCGGCCTTGCTCACCCCCTTGGGCATGATGTCGAACCAGCCGACGTGCGGGGCGACGACGCGCAGGTCGGGCGCGGCCTTCTCGGCGATTTCCCTCACGTCGGCCATCTGCTGCTCCACAGGCTCGGCGTGGCCCGGGCACGCGATGGTCGCCGCGATGAAGTCGATGTCCGGCACCTCGTCCACGCGGCCGCCCACGAACCGCATCCGCGCCTCGAAGCCGCCCATCACCTCGTCGGAGGGCGCGTCGACGGCGTAGGCGGGGTTCAGCAGGTTCGAATCGCTCGGGTAGCAGTTGACGAACATCTCGCGGCCGCGAAGTGCATCGACGATGGCCACCAGGCCGTCGTGCGGGATCAAGGTGAGGGAGACCGTCTTGCCGTCCGCCATCACGCGCTTGCCGTTGGACATGACGCCCGTCTTGTAGCACGCCTCATCGGAACGGAAGAGGCGGAAGAGCTCCACCGTGTCGCGGCCGGTGGACGGCCCGAAGAGCACGCCGGCCCCCGTGGCCGCGTGGATCGCCTCGCGCATGCGCTCGCTGATGCCGCGCGCGCCGAGGGGGACGATGGTGTTGTCCATGTCGGAAAGAGCAAGCTTAATCAATGTTTTTCCTATCTTCGTGCCCGGCGCGGCGACCGGGGCCCTCAATGCGATTCTTGCCGCGACCTCGCCCGCGCTCCTTGCCGCGCGACGGATCGCCGGCCCCGCCGCGGCCCTCGAGCGGCTGCCACGTGCCGATGCGCATGTCGAGCGTGTCGAGAGCGCCCTCGCCCGCAGCGGCCAGGGGCTGCAGCACATCGAAGCGGTCCATATGCAGCAGGACCTGCTCGATGTCGACGATCCCCCAGATGCGCAGCTCGTTGCCGTTGCTCTCGGTGACCACGAGGTCGCGATAGCCCGAGCTGCGGCGCAGGCCGGCCCAGTCGAGCGAGGTCACATCGGAATAAAAGAAGCAATTGTCGCGCCCGATAAACGGGGTGATCACGCAGCGGTCCTCGAACAGCGAGACCTTGTAGCGGGTTAAGAAGAGCCAGCTCACGAACATCGTGACCGTGAAGGCGTCGGTAAACGCGAGGACGCACGCGTGCCCGCCCCCGAACACCCCCGCGAAACAGAAGGCGGCGAGGAGCACGCCGAGGCAGCCGACCACGAGCATGGCCACCACGATCGAGCGTGTGAAGTCGGGCGAGACCACGTAGGTGTCGTGGTGGCTGTGGTGCCTCTCCGCGAGGCGCAGGGGCCCGCCGAAGTGCTCGAGGATCGTCGCGAACACGCCGGGAAGAACCGCCAGGATGCAGAGCAAGGCCACCCGCACGCTATGCCTCCGCGCACGCAGCGTGGGCGTCCACCTGCGCGAACTTGGCCACGAGGTGCTCAAGCATGTTCACCGTGGCCTCCATGCTCGGCACGGGGATGAACTCGCGGACCGAGTGCGCGTTATAGCCGCCGGTGGCGAGGTTCGGGCACGGCAGGCCGCGGAACGTGAGCTGGGCGCCGTCGGTTCCGCCCCGCGCCGCCACGATGGAGGGCTCGATGCCCGCCTCGCGGTTGGCCTCCATGGCATAGTCGACCAGGAACTCCTTGCCCGCGAAGCGCTCGGCCATGTTGCGATACTGCTGGCGCACCTCGACGGTGACGGTGCCCTCGCCGTAACGCTCGTTGAGCAGCGCCGCGATGCCGCGCAGGCAAGCTTCGCGCGCGGCGAACTTCTCGGCGTCGAAGTCGCGCAGGATGTACTTGAGGGTGAGCTCGGATGCGGAGCCCTGGATATCCGTGGGGTGATAGAAGCCCTCGCGGCCGCAGGTGTGCTCCGGGCGCTCCCAAGCCGGCACGAGGCGCTCGAACTCGGAAGCGACCGTGATGGCGTTGACCATGACGTCCTTGGCGCTGCCGGGGTGGACCATCACGCCGCGCACGCGGACCGCGGCCTCGCAGGCGCTGAAGCACTCGTAGTTGAACTCGCCCAGGGTCTCGCCGTCGACGGTATAGCCGTAGGCCGCGCCGAGGGCGTCGAGGTCGAGCAGGCTCGCGCCGTGGCCGATCTCTTCGTCGGGCACGAAGGCGATCTTGAGGGTCGGGTGGGCGAGCGAGGGGTCGGCGACGAGCCTGGCAAGGAGCGCGCATATCTCGGCCACGCCGGCCTTGTCGTCGGCGCCGAGCAGGGTCGTGCCGTCGGTGACCACGATGTCCTGACCGACGAATTTGGCAAGGTCGGGGACCTGTTCGGGCGTGGTCTGCACGGGCACGCCGTCGACGGCGCCGGCCACGAGCGGCCCGCCCTCATAGCGCACGACGCGCGGACGGACGCCCGCGGCGGGCGCGTCCGGCGCGGTATCGATATGGGCGCAGAGCATGAGCGCCGGCGCGGACTCGGCGCCGGCGGACGCGGGGAGCGTCGCCGTCACATACGCGTGGCCGTCCACGGACACTTCGGCGAGCCCGAGCTCGCGGAGCTCCTCGCCGAGGACGCGCGCCATCTCGTGCTGGCGCGGCGTCGAGGGCGTGACCTCCTCGTTATCGGGGTCGGACTGGGAATCGACCTGCACATAGCGCAGGAACCGCTCAAGAACATCGCTCACGTTCGTACCTTTCTCGGGAGTTTTGGCGCCCCCGATTCTACCGCCACCGGGTCAGGGCGCAGGCGATGGGCGTCGCAGCGCGGCGAGCGGCGGTGGTGGGCGCCGTTGGCCGCGCGGGCCCCGCCGTCTGAAAGGTTTTGCGCCAAGTGCGACGCAGCGGGCACTTCGCTGCAAGGTTTTGCGCCAAGTGCTACGTAAATTCGAGCCCGAAAGCCCCAAACGGGCTCCAAAAACCCTGTTTAGGCACCCTTAGGGCGCCGCCGAGCGAAAAATCACGTCGCACTTGGCGCAAAACCTTGCAAGGGATCGGCCTTTACGTCGCATTTGGAGCAAAACCTTGCAGCCCGGACGTCGTGCCCTGCCTAGAGCCCGGCCAGAATCGGCTCCAGGTAGGCCGCGACGCCGGCCTCGTCGCAAGTCGCGGTCACATGGTCGGCCGCCGCGACGACCTCGGGGATGGCATTGCCCATCGCGACGCCGTCACCGGCGGCCCGAATCATCGCGATGTCGTTGTCGCCGTCGCCGAAGGCCATCGTGTCGGCCGTGTCCACGCCCAGGTAACCGCAAAGCCAGCGCAGAGCTGACCCCTTGTTCACACCCGCGCGCATGACCTCGGTGTTCATGGGCAAAGACCAGGTCCACTCCAAGCCGTCCGCCTGATCGACCGCCTCGCGCACAGCCGGGGCGTCGACGTTGCCGGGGTGCAGCATCGTCAGCTTGGTCACCTCCCCGCGCGAGAGAAGCTCCTCGAGCGGGCAGTCGTACGGCGTGCGCAGGCCGGTGATGAAGTTCTCGAGCGCCTCGTCGCCCGCCGCCGCGTCGTGCAGCACGTCCCAGCGGTCGCGCGCCAGGTAGACCTTGCCGCCCATGAATACGTCGAAGGTCACGCGCAGGCCAGCCACACGTCCATACAGCCCGAGGACCTGCTCGGTCCGCAGAGGCTCGCTGCGGAGCACCTCGTTTGTGCGCAGGTCGACCACGGAGGCGCCGTTGCCGCACACCGCATAGCGCACGCACGGCGCAGCGGCGAGCTCGGGCAGGATGCCGTTCGCGTTGCGCCCCGTGCACGGCACGAACTGCACGCCCACCCCCGCGGCGCGCTCGAGCACGCGCAGGTTGCGCTCGCACACGCGCTTCTGCGAGTCCACGAAGGTGCCGTCCAGGTCAATAAACACCAGTTTGAGCGCCATGCTCTACCCCATCTCCATACGCATTGCGGCCATCGGATTCCTTGCCCGCCACACAGAAGCGCCGCCCGGACCCGAGCCCGGACGGCGCCCAATCAAAATCCCGCGCTAGTCGACCACGGCGCGCGCCTTGATGTCGGCCAGACGCTCGCGCTGCTCGGCGGTGAGCCCGATGCCGTAATCGTCGCCCTCGGTCGGGTCGTCGTCATTTACCAGCTTGAAGCCCTCGCCGCGGTTGTTGCGGTAGTTCTCCTTGGCCACAGAGATCATCAGCTTGATGCGGTTGAGCTGGTTGACCTCGGAGGCGCCGGGGTCGTAGTCCACGGCCACGATGTTGCTCTCGGGGTGCATCTCGCGCAGGCGCTTGATGACGGCCTTGCCCACCACGTGGTTGGGCAGGCACGCGAACGGCGAGCAGCACACGATGTTGGGCGTGCCGGTCTCGATGAGGTCGCACATCTCGGCCGTGAGCAGCCAGCCCTCGCCCATCGTGTTGCACAGCGAGAGGACCTGGCCGGCCTTCTCGGCGAGCTCCCAGACGCTCGGGTACGGCTCGAAGCGCGTGGAGGCCTCAAGCATCTTGTTGATGGGCTCGCGGAAGCCCTCGACCAGCTTGATGCCCGCCTTGTGCGTGAAGCGGCTCGTGGCCTTGGTACCCAGCTCGTCCTTCATGTTCACGGCGTTGGTCATGCCAAAGAGGAAGAAGTCGACGAGGCCGGGGACGTTGGCCTCGCAGCCCTCCTGCTCGATGACGCGCACGACCTGGTTGTTGGCCGTGGGATGGAACTTGACGAGGATCTCGCCGACGACGCCGACGCGCGGCTTGGAGCGGTCGTTGACGAGCGGCAGCGCCTCGAAGGCGTCGACGGTGCGCTGACACAGCTTGTAGAAGCTCGAGCGGGAGGCGCGCAGCAGCTCGCCCTTGGCCTCGGCCATCATGCGGTCGTAGAGCTCGTCGGCCGCGCCGGGCTTCTCCTCGTAGGGGCGCACGCGGTAGAGCAGCTGCATGATGAGGTCGCCGTAAAGAAGCGCGTAAAGGGCCTTGACCAGCAGCGCGGGCTTAAAGACCTTGAAGCCGGGGTTGTCCTCGTCGAGGCCGGACGCGGCGGTCAGGCTGATGACGGGGACCTCGGGGTGGCCGGAGTCCTTGAGCGCCTTGCGGATAAGCGCGATGTAGTTGGTGGCTCGGCAGCCGCCGCCCGTCTGGGTGATGAGGACGGCCGTGCGGCTGAGGTCGTACTTGCCGGAAAGGACGGCCTCCATGATCTGGCCCGTGACCAGGATGGACGGGTAGCAGATGTCGTTGTTCACGTACTTGAGGCCCATGTCCACGGCTCCCTGGTCCACGGACGGCATGAGAACGCAGTTGTAGCCCTCGTTCTTGAGAAGGACCTCGACGAGCTCGAAGTGGATCGGGCTCATCTGCGGCGCGAGGATGGTATAGCCCGCGTCCTGCATCTCCTTGGTGTAGCGGACCTTCTTTAACGCGGAGCTCGCGGCCTCGCGGTAGACGGGCACGAGGCCCTTGTCGGCGCGGCGACGCTCGGGCGTGCCGTCGGCCAGGCGCACCTCGGCGGCCTCGACGGTGCCGTCGGCCAGGCGGTGCTGGCCGGGCTCGACCTCGACGAGCCCTCCGGCGGCGGCGCGGGCCTCGAGGGTCTCGCGCTGCTCCTTGAGGGCGGCCATGAGAGAGCGGATGCGGATGCGGGCGGCGCCGAGGTTGCTCACCTGGTCAACCTTGAGCATGGTGTAGATCTTGCCCGAGCCCTCGAGGATCTCCTGGACCTGGTCGGTCGTGAGGGCGTCGAGGCCGCAGCCGAACGAGAAGAGCTGGATGAGGTCGAGGTCGTTGCGGGAGGCCACGAAGCGCGCCGCGCGGTAGAGGCGGCTGTGGTACATCCACTGGTCGACCACGCGGATCGGGCGCTCGGGGCACATCTTGTGGGCCACGGAGTCCTCGGTGAGGATCGCGAAGCCAAAGGAGTGCACAAGCTCGGGGATGGCGTGGTTGATCTCGGGGTCATTGTGGTAGGGGCGGCCGGCCAGCACGATGCCGTGGCCGTTGTTCTCCTCGATCCAGCGCAGGGCCTCGTCGCCCTTGCGGTGCATGGCGTTGTGGAACTCGACGTCGGCCTCCCAGGCGACGTTGACGGCCTCGTCGACCTCGGCGCGCGTGATGTGGGCGCCGCGCACGCGGCCGCGGCCCTCGGCGGCGTCGCGCTCGCGCTGCTCGGAGATAAGCTCGTACAGGCGGCGCTTGAGCTCGCCCTTCTTGTCGTAGGGGATGAAGGGGTCGAGGAACTCGACCTTGGTGCCCTCGCCGAGCTCGTCGACGTTGAGCTCGAGCGCCTGCGGGTAGCTCATGACGATCGGGCAGTTGTAGTGGTTCGTGGCCGCCTGGTCCTCTTTACGCTCCCAGCGGATACAGGGCATCCAGATGAAGTCCGGGTCCTTGGCGATGAGGTTCATGATGTGGCCGTGGGAGAGCTTGGCCGGGTAGCAGACGGACTCAGAGGGCATGGACTCGATGCCGGCCTCGTAGGTCTTGCCGTTGGTCTGGTCGGAGAGGACCACGCGGAAGCCGAGCTTGGTAAAGAACGCGTGCCAGAAGGGGTAGTTCTCGTACATGTTGAGCGCGCGCGGGATGCCGACGGTGCCGCGCGGGGCCTCGTCCTCGGCGAGCACGGGGCGGTCGAAGAGCAGCTTGTTCTTGTACTCGAAGAGGTTCGGCGCGTCGTTCTTGGCGCGCTTGGAGCCGCCGGCGCCCTTCTCGCAGCGGTTGCCCGTGATGAAGCGACGGCCGCCGCCGAAGTCGTTGACGGTGAGAAGGCAGTTGTTGGAGCAGCGCCCGCAGTGGACGTTGGTGTGCTTGACCTGCAGGTTATCGATGGCGTCGCGGGAGAGAAGGCCGGAAGTGCCCTGCTCGCCGGCGCGGTCGCGGGCAAGGAGCGCCGCGCCGTAGGCGCCCATGCAGCCCGCCACGTCGGGACGGATGACGTCGCGGCCGGTGAGGAGCTCGAAGGCGCGCAGCGTCGCGTCGGACATGAAGGTGCCGCCCTGGACCACGCAGTACTTGCCGATCTCGGAGAAGTCGCGGAGCTTGATGACCTTGAACAGGGCGTTCTTGATGACGGAGTAAGAGAGGCCCGCGGCCACGTCGCCGATGGTCGCGCCTTCCTTCTGGGCCTGCTTGACGCGCGAGTTCATGAAGACGGTGCAGCGGCTGCCCAGGTCGACGGGGGCGTCGGCGCGCACAGCGGCCTCGGCGAACTCCTGGACGGACATGTTCATGGAGACGGCGAAGGACTCGATGAAGGAGCCGCAGCCCGAGGAGCAGGCCTCATTGAGCATGATGTGCTCGATGACGCCGTCCTTGACCTGCAGGCACTTCATGTCCTGGCCGCCGATGTCGAGGATGAACTCGACCTCGGGGATGAAGGCCTTGGCGCCGCGCAGGTGGGCGACGGTCTCGATCTCTCCGGAGTCGGCGCGCAGGGCCTCGATGAGGATCTGCTCGCCGTAGCCGGTGGTGGTCACGTGGCCGATGGTGCAGTCGGCGGGCATCTTGTCGTAGATGTCGTCGCAGATGACGCGGGCGGTGCCCAGGATGTCGCCGTTGTTGTTGCCGTACCAGGTGTAGAGAAGCTCGCCGTCCTCGCCGACGACGGCCGCCTTCATGGTCGTGGAGCCGGCGTCGATGCCGATGAAGACGCGGCCATGGTAGCTCCCGAGGTCGCCCTTGGGAACGACCTGCTCGTCGTGGCGGCTCTTGAACTCCTTGTAGTCGTCCTCGGAGGCGAAGAGCGGCTCGAGGCGCGCGACCTCGGAGCCCTGGGTGTCCTTGAGGTCCTCGAGCAGGCGGATGACCTCGGCAAAGGTCACGTGCTTGTCGGACTCGCCGGCCAGCGCCGCGCCCGTGGCCACAAAGAGATGGGCGTTCTCGGGGACGATGATGTGCTCGTCGTCGAGGCTCAGCGTGATGTAGAAGCGGCGACGGAGCTCGGAGAGATACTGGAGCGGGCCGCCGAGGAAGGCGACGTAGCCGCGGATTGGGTGGCCGCAGGCGAGGCCCGAGACGGTCTGGTTGGCCACGGCCTGGAAGATGGAGGCCGCGACGTCGGCGGGGGCGGCGCCCTCGTTGAGCAGCGGCTGGACGTCGGACTTGGCGAAGACGCCGCAGCGGCTCGCGATGGGGTGGATCTGGGTCGCGGACTTGGCGAGCTCGTTCAGGCCCGTCGCGTCGGTGTGCAGCAGGGAGGCCATCTGGTCGATGAAGGCGCCCGTGCCGCCGGCGCAGGTGCCGTTCATGCGCTGCTCGATGCCGTTGTCGAAGTAGATGATCTTCGCGTCCTCGCCGCCGAGCTCGATGGCGCAGTCGGTCTGGGGGATGAGGGTCTCGACCGCGCGCTTGGAGGCGATGACCTCCTGGACGAACTCGAGGCCGAGCCACTTGGCCAGCAGCATGCCGCCGGAGCCGGTGATGGAGACGCGCATCGGGGTGTCGCCGATGACCTTCTGGGCGCGGGCGAAGAGCTCCTTGGCCGTGGCGCGCACGTCGGTGTGGTGACGCTCGTAGTTGGCGTAGATGAGATGGTCGTTGTCGTCGATGACGGCCAGCTTAACGGTGGTGGAGCCCACGTCGATGCCCAGGCGCAGGCGCGCGTAGCTGAGGTCGTAGGGGTTCAGCGGGCTGAGCTCGGCGCCCTCCTGCTTGAGCTCGATGGCGGGGCGGGCGGCCTTCTCGGCCTTGATGGAAGCTGCGGTCTTATCGGACATTGTGTCTCTCCTCACAACGCATGATGGCCAGCGCGAAGCTGGGGATGTCGAAGTCGATGGGGTTGCCGTACAGGTCGCCCGGACGGACGAACATGAGCGCCGTCATCAGGCGCGCCATGGCCTCCACGCTCTCGCGCATGCCCCCCTCGAGCCAGCGCAAGAGCACCCCGACCTCGGCGGATATGGCAAAGGTCAGGTAATAATCGAGGAAGGAGCCCACCGCACGGACGTCGATGCCGTCGAGCGCGCGGCCGGCCACGGCGTCATAGGCCATGCGCTTGAGGCGCCCGGCGAAGGCGGGGTCTCCCCCCTCGCCCAGAAGCGGGCGCAGGTAGTCGCCGCGCTCGCGGACCGCGCGCAGCAGCTCCTCGGAGCCGGGGGCCGGCTCCTGCTCCTTAAGCGACCCGGCCAGGCCGTCGAGATGGACCCGGGCGATCTTTTCCACATGGGAGCGCAGGTCGGCGAGGGTCTCGTCCTCGATTTGGGTGACGAGGTCGGGGATGTCTTTGTAATGGGAGTAGAACGTGCGGCGCGTGACGCCGGCGCGCTCCGTGACCGCGGTCACGGTCACGCGGGAGAGGTCGCCGGTGGCGTCTATTTCCTGCGCGAGCGCGAGCCTCAGGGCGGCGCGGGTCCGCACGCAGCGGCGGTCGGTGCTCGGCGCGAGCTCGGTGGCGGGCATCTGGTCCCTTCATCGGTTTTTGCACAACTTGAGAAGTATTGCACAGCCTGTGCAGTAATTCGGAGGCACGGGGGCGGTTCACCTCTCGCCCACAACCGATAAATAACCGGAAGAGCCCGCCGAATCGACGGGCTCTTCTCAGCCGCGGCCGGGACCTAGAGGCTCTTTACCGACTGCCGTTCCACGAACGTCGTCGAGAGATGCGTGACGCAGGTGTAGTCGCGCGGCTCGCGGATCTGGTCGATGAGGCGGCGGACGGCGATCTCGCCCATCTCGCGGTTGGGAATGCGCGCCGTGGTCAGCGGCGGGTTGCAGATGCTCGCGTAGGGCAGGTCGTCGAAGCCGACCATGCTCACATCCTCGGGGATGCGCACGCCGCGCTCGGAGAGGGCGCGCATGCAGCCAAGCGCCATGATGTCGTTCTCCACGAAGAAGGCCGTGGGAAGCGCGGGATTGCCGGCGAGCCAGGCGCGCATGGAATCGTAGGAGCCGTTGACCGTGGTCCCCACCTCAATGCGCCACTTGGGGTCTATGGCCAGCCCGGCCTCGCGCATTGCGCGGCGGTACCCCCGCTCGCGCAGGGGGAAGTTCTTGATGCGGTAGTCGCCCGCAATGTAGCCGATGCGGCGGTGGCCGTGCTCCACCAGGTAGGTGACCTCGCGGAAGACCGAGTTCTCGTTCTGGGTGACCACGCTCTCGAAGAAGAGCCTGTCGGACCAGCCGTCCACGACCACGAGCGGCGCCGCGGCGCCGCGGAAGAGCGCATAGTCGTCCTCCCCCATCTCGGTGGCGAGAAGCACGATGCCGTTGTTCGTGTCGGCCGCAATCTCGCGCGCCTGGCGAGAGGCGGCCTCCCGGTCGCTGAGCTCGATGGTGGTGAAGGTGGTCTGGAGCTTATGCTGGGCGGCGGCGCGCTCCACGCCCTCGATGACGCCCGGGTGGAAGGTGCCCTCGTCGAGGATGCGGCCGGTCCTGCGCGCGAGGACGAAGCGGATGTGGTCGAGGTTGCCCGAACGCTCGTAGCCGAGCTCGCGGGCCATGCGCCGGATGGTCTCGGCGGTCTCTTTGTTCACGCCGCGCTTGTTGTTGAGGGCGTTTGAGACCGTGGCCGGGGAGAACCCCGTCCTGCGGCTTATCTCGCGAACACCCACGTTGCGCATGCCTGCCTCTAATCATCTATCGAACTTCACGGTTCAGAGAATCGTATACGTGTGCGCGCAGGCGCGGGCCCTCACCTCGCCAAACGGCGCACAATACGCCGCCAGCTGCACTCAAGGGCCGCAAGATCGGGCCCCGTGCGCTCAGGGTCCCCGGGCACGGTGATATGATTTCTTGGTTTGCTAATTGTACCGTGGTTTTGCAGCAGGAGTTTTTTGATGCAAGCGGAGAGAGACGACTTCGAGGCTCGCCGCGCCGAGCGAGCGGCACGGCGCGAGCGGCGCTCCGGCACGAGGCGCTCGGGCGGCAGCGGCTCGCGCGGCCCCTCGGCCGGTGGCACCGGAAGGGCCTCCATGAGCAGGTACGCGCCTTCCGCGCGGCCGATGTCCACCTCCACCTTGGGACGCTCGGCCTCCGCGAGTCCCTCTGCCCGCGGGGCCGGCAGGCCGGCTCGCGACGCGGGCGCGCTCGGCGGCGCGCGGGACAACTACGGCCGCGGCCGCTCCGGCGGCTCCGCCTCCGCCGTCGGGGGCGCCCTCAGCCTCGCGTGGCGCGCCGTCCGCGCCCTCGCCCGCGGCCTCGCGGCGCTTCTCGCCCTGCTCTGGCGCGTGCTCTGCGCGCTCGTGCGCGTCCTTGTCCCCGCATGCCGCAACCACCCGCGCGCGGCCCTCTCTGCGGCGGCCGTCGTCGCCGCCACGGTCTTTGTGCTCAACATGCACGCCGGCATCGTCCAGGAGCGCCAAGCGGCGTACGCCTCGGCCACCCTCGCCGGCGCCCAGCAGGAGGCCCAGGCGCTCGTGGGCCCCGTCGCCGAACGCGCGGAGCTTCTCGTCGAGCCCGCGAGCACGCCTCAAGACCAGTGGAAGAAGGGCGAGATGCCCTATCTGTACCAGATCGACCCCCAGTGGTCCTACGAGACCTATTCGGGCGGCCGCCTGCGCCATCAGGGGTGCGGCCCCACCGCGCTCTCCATGGTCTACGTCTGCCTCACCGGAAAGACGGACTACGACCCGGCGAAGATGGCCGAGTTCTCCACGAGCCAAGGCTACTCGACGGACCAGAACGGGACCTCGTGGTCGCTCATGACCAGCGGCGCGGCGACGCTCGGCCTCGAGGGCACGCAGATCGGGACGAGCGAATCGCTCGCCGAGGCGGAGCTCAAGGCGGGCCGCCCGATGATCTTTATCATGAACCCGGGGCACTTCACGAGCTCGGGGCACTTCATCGTGGTCGAGAAGCTCGGCGCCGACGGCAAGGCCGTGGTGCACGACTCGAACAGCTGGGCGCGCAGCCATAAGACGTGGGACCTCTCGCTGATCTGCTCGGAGGCCGCGTCCTCCTGGAGCTTCACGGTCAGCTAACGCACGGCGCGCGGGACGCGTTCCGGGGCAGCCGGGGGACGCGTGCCGGGGCAGTCGGGAGCCCCCTCGCCGGGGCAGTCGGGGGGACGCGTGCAACGAAACTTCGACTTTGCGGCAAGTTTAGGGCCCAAACGCCCGGTTCGGGATAGCCCGGCCCGACGTTTCCTGCGCTTATATGGGCTTGTACCGTATTTGATATTCCTCGGGAGCGCTCGGGGCCGATCTCTTGCCGCAAAGTCGAAGTTTCGTTGCATACGCACGGCAAGCAACGCGAGCCCGACCGTGTCCCCGTCGCGGATTCGGACTCCCGACCGGACGCCGAGGCGTCTAACTATCCGTCCGGGCCTCCGGACCGCCCTCTTCTTTTTGTTCCTTTTCAGGATTGGCGCGGCGAGAAAGACGGCGGGCTCGGCGAGGCGGGAAGAGCGCCCGGAAACCAAAAGGCGGCCCGCGGCCGAAGGGCCGCGGGCCGCCTGATTCGACGGGACGCCTTTGCGGGGCGCCGGCCTAGCTGCGGAGCCTGCGCGCGACAAGAAGGGCCGCGCCGCCGACGAGCGCCGCACCGAGAGGCACCGACCGCAGCGCGGCATCACCCGTCCTCGGGAGGCGGCCGGCGGCGGTCTTCGTGCTCGCTGCCTGGGGCTTCTTTTCGCTGTTGGGCACGGCTTCTCCGCCCGAGACGTCGCCCGCGAGCTCGTCGGTCGCGATGGAGGTCGCGCGCATCACGGGCTCGAAGCTGTTGTAGTAGTCGTGGCCGAGCACATAGAGCTTGCCGCGGTACGCGATCGCGCGCGCATACGCGATCGGGGTGTAGTTCCCGCGCTTGCCGATGCCCGTAAAGGCCGAGGCTCCGGACTTGAGCTGGTAGGTATCGGCCTGGATGAGCGCGTCGGTCGCGATGCCGTCCTCACCGAAGCCGTTGACCGCGAAGACGCCCGCGAGCACGGGCCCGTCCTGCGCGCCCGCGAGCGCGACGCCGTTCGCGAACTTGGCCATGCTCGCCGGGACACCGCCGACGGTATCCTCGGTCCCGCCAAGCGTGCCCACGCTCTCCCGCGAGACGCTTCCATCCCCCTTGAGGGTCAGGCGCTCAACGGTCGCCTGGGCCTCGTCCGTTGTCGGCGAGAACACGTTGAGCTTCGCCCCGCCGGTAAGGTAGACCTCGCTGCCGCAGACCGCCGCCTGGATATCCGATTCGCCGCGCACGAGACCTGCGTTCGACCTGGGCAAGCAACTGCCGATCACGGTGGCCTTGCCGTCGGCGAGGTCGAACTCGCGCACGTTATCCCTGGTCAGGGTCATCAACGCGGAATCCGACTTGATCACGGACTGCGCCGCCTCGAGCGTATAGCCCAGGCTCACCCACACGCCCTGCTCTGCCGCCGCCTCCTCGCTCGCCGGCAGCTGCGCGACGACGGACCCGCCGATTATGAGCAGACGCCCGCCGACGTTCACGATGGAGGCCTGATAGGGCACGTCATCGCCGGCCACCTTCTCCGAGAGATCGGTCCACTTTCCGGTCGCGGGATCGAGCGAGAAGAGCTTCTTTGTGGCAAGGTGGCCGTAACCCTCGCTCCAGGCGGCGCCCATCACGAGCAGCTTGCCCTCCCACAGCGCCCAGCTCACGTTCGCGAGGCGGCACGGCAGGTTCTCGACCTGGCTCCATCTCCCCGACGCGATGTCGTAGCGCCAGACCAGCTCATACACGAGCGCGAGCGACTGCTGCTGGCCCGAGACAAGCTCGTCGTTGTCCAGGTTGCGGGAGCCGAACACGTAGAGCGAGCCGTCGAGGGCGGCGATCGTGTTGTAGCAGTCGCAGTTGCCGAGGGCCTCAGGCACGTCGATGCTCTCCTCAAACACGGGGAGCTCGTCGACGGAGGCGTCGGTCGCGAAGACGTAGGTCTGCGCGAAGGCGCACGACTTCCCCGCAGCCGTGGTCAGCGCGACCTTGAGGTAGCCGCTCACGAGGCCGTCGGAACGAGAGACGACGACCTCGCCGTCGGACCAGGAAACGACTCCGGCGTCCTTCTCGCCGAACTTGACGCTGCCAGCGGACGAGCCGAACGAGTCGCCCTTGATGACGAGGCTCTTTCCGTCGGCGGAGAGAGATGCCGAGGCGATGACCGGCGCACGCCCCTCGCTCGCCGCGAACTTGCTCGCGTCGATGAAGCCGTTGGAGGTGCAACGCCCGTCGAATGCGTCGGAGGAGGTGACGGAGGCCTTGAGCACGCGGGTGAGGGCGGCGGCGCGGACACTGCGGTCGAGCTCCCCGTAGCCGCCCATCTGCTCGGAGGCGACGGCCGCGAGGCCCGCGACGCACGGGGTCGCCATCGACGTGCCGCTCGCGTACATGTACGGGACGAGCTTATTGCCGGCGCCGACGCAGTCGAAGAGAAGGCCGTCGGCGGACGTCCCCTCGAGCACCTCCATGATGACGGCGAAGTGCGCCCAGATGTAGGAGTTGCCGTCGGCATCGGTATGGACCGCGAGCCGGTAACCCTCCCCCGCCTCGCTGAGGACGCTGGCCACGGAAGTCGAGAACACGGTCCAACCCTGATCGGCGGACGCGACGCCGGCGAGGTTGCCCGCGGTCTTCACGTTGCCGTCGGCGTCGACGACGTCGAGCACGAAGGTGGAGAACTGCAGGGACTCGTTCGGCTTGGCGCCCGAGAGCGCGAGCGAGAAGGCGACGTTGGAGAGCTCGTCGAGCCGGCCCGCGTCGACCGGCACCTTAAGCGACACGAGCACGGCGTCCTCTCCGCTGTCCTTTGCCACAGCTTCGAGCTCCTCCTTGGAGACCCTGAGCACGCCGGGCTCCGCGTCGAAGCCGACCGTCGCGGAGTCGAGGCCGCCGATCTTGCCCTTCTTGGCATGGCCGCTCCCGTACTGTTTGATGCCGGTCCAGGCCTCTACCTGCGCCTCATTGCCCGAGAAGTCCTCATAGAGCACGAGGTCGTCTTTGTTCTCGAGCAGCGACGGGAGGAAGGACGCGGTGGCCTTGCTGCCCTGCGAGATGGCCGTGGAGAGAATCGAGGACCCGGGCGCGTAGACGTCGGTCGTGGTCGCGCCCCAGTTGGAGAAAGACGATGCCGCGCCCGTCATCGCGGCGGAGTTGACGACGGTCACGTAGTCGCTCGCGCCCTCGACCTTCGCGGTGTCGACGATTTTGTCGACTTCCGCGCCGTCGTTTCCCGAGGCGAAGACGGCGGCGACGCCCTTGCGCCCGAGCGCCTCCGTGGCCAGGTATTGGGCCCGGCAGCCGCCCTCGCCGCCCCAGGAGTTGCTCACCACGCGAATGTCCACGCCGGCGTCGACCGCGCGCCCGATGTACTCGAAGGCCCTGACGGCCGCGACACTGGAGAAGAGCCCTTCGTTGGTGGCCGCGCGCACGGAGATGAGCTTGGCGCCGTTGGCCGCGCCGCTCACGCCATAGCCGTTCCATGAGGCCGCCGCGATGCCCGCGCAATGCGTGCCGTGCCCCTGGACGTCGCCGGAATCGCCGCCGTCCAAGGTCGCGTTATAGCCGTGGGCGTCCCCGCCGAGCCGGGCAACGTAGCCGCTCATGTCGAACATCGCGTCTTCGAGGTCGGGGTTGGCGTAGTCGATTCCCGTGTCCACGATGGCGATGACGCCGGCCGAGTTGGTCTTAGAGGCGTCGTTCCAGTCCGGGTCGTTGACGGTGAGGCCGCTCGCGTGGAGGTCGCCGTACGCGGCGCCCTCGCCCTCGCTGTAGGCCCACTGGAACGAAGTGCCGTCGGCGACCTCCCCGCTCGACGCGACCTCGGATTTGGACGGTGTGACGGGGGTGATTTTATCTGCGGGATCGGAGCCGGAGCCGGCATCGGAGCTGAGGGCGGCGGCGAGGTCGGCGTCGGACGCAGCGACCTCGGACCCGACCGCGCCGCCGGAGCCGTCGGCGTCGTCGACCGACCAGGTGTAGTTGGGCTCGGCCCAAAGCACGCGCGCGTCGCCGGCGAGCTCGCGCAGGATCTGCTCGGTGCTCATGCCGTCACGCTTGACGAGCAGGGTGTAGACGTCGACATCCGCCGCCTGGACCGCGACCTCCTCGTCCGCGCCGTCCGCAGCGGCCGCGATTCGCGCGCCCTCGACGACTGCGGCGGGAAGCGCCTCTCCGAAGGCGCCCTCATAGACGTCGCCGTCGGTCTGTGCGAGCTCCTCGGTCTGTGCCACGTCGAGAAGGGAGTCGGCGGCCGCCTTGCCCGACGCCTCGCCGTCCGCCGCGACGCCGGCCGCAGCGTACTCGGCCGCAGGCGCGACGATGGCGACGACCTCGCCCTCGTTGTAATCGCCGGCGCTGAGCATAGAGCCAATGCGATCGGTCCAAGACTCCGTCCCGGCAGCGCCATCGGCCGACGCACCCGCCCCGGCTGCGAACGCGACGCACGCCGCAGGCACCAGCGGGGAGCCCGAGAGCACCATCGAGGCGGAGACGACAGCCGCCAAGCCGGCCCGTGCGGCTAGGCCCGCCACGCCGGCCCAGCCGTTAACCCGATTCTTCATGAGCAACTTCCTTGGGTTGGTATGGGGAAATAGAAACCGAATTATTGTTGCCGCAACCCAAGCTATAAATCAATTTAAAACTGTCGAACCGCGCTGTTAAGCAACACGAACGGCGTCGGCGGCAGTTTTGCCGCCCGGACCGCGCAGGCAATTTCCGGTCGACGCGTCTACCTGCGGCTCCTCAAACCCCGGGCGTGGGCCTACTCGGGGAACCCGCAAAAAACTGCTGCCGTCTCGGGTTTTGCGCGCCCCGCGGGCGGCAGCGAGCCAGGCTTATGCGCGAGGTCGTAGGCCGTATAGGGCTGTCGGCCAAGGAAACGCGCCCGCTGGCACCACATGCATGCCGGCGGGCGCGTTTCCTTGGCAGGCCGAGATGAGCCAAACGAACCAAACGGCCCGGCCGAGGCGCCCGAGCAGAGCGAGCCGGACATGCCCAGCCCAGCCCAAGCCGACCCAGTCAGCGACTAGCGCTTCTCGCGCTCCGAATCGAGCAGCTTCGCGTATGCGTCCGCGAACCGCTGCGCAAGCTCGCCCGCGGCGTCGGCCGCGACCACCACGCCGTGCTCGTCGCTACAGAGAAACACCTGCTCAGGCACGTCGCCAGCCGCCACCTCACCGATAAGCCCGGCGTCGCGCTCGACCACGATCCCGAACGTCTTGGCCAAGTCGGCAACAAGGCTCGCCGCGCCTGCGGCCACCGCGTCCGGGCCCGCGCCCCACACGAGCGCGCCGTCGCGCACGGCCCAGAGGGTCTCCGGCGCCACGCCCGCCTCGGACTCCTCAAGAACAGACGCCTCCGCGCGCGCGGCCAACGCCGCGGCGCCGCGATCGGACAGCTCCGCATACGGCCCCACCGACATCGCGGCGCGCCCCTGCTCGTCCATCGCGATCATCAGCACGCCGTCGGGGTTCTCGGCCGAGCCGTCGCGCAGCGTCCACTCGATGTGCTGCTTTGCCCAGCTCAGGAGCTGCGTCGTCACGCCGCGGCCCGCCACACGGCGACGCCCGAACGCGCGCAGGTGCCGGTTCTCGAGCGGAAGCCGCCCGCCCGCCAGGCGCCAACGGCACACGAGCACCGGCTCCCCGAGCTCGAAATCCTCCACACGCTGCGTCCCCTCTTCCATAAAGCGCCTCTTTCTAGACCAAACGGCGCCCGGCCTGCTTCGCCGGGCGCCGAACGTTTCGACTGAACGTGATGCCGTTTTGCCTTATACCCTTACACCTGCTCGGCGAGCTTCTCGGCGCGCTCGGCCGCGGCCAGCGCGTCGATCACGTCGGCGAGGTTGCTGCCCAGCAGCACGCCGTTGTACGTGGAGTTGAAGCCGATGCGGTGGTCGGTCACGCGGTCCTGCGGCTGATTGTAGGTGCGGATCTTTTCGCTGCGGTTGCCGTGGCCGATCTGCGAGAGGCGCTCGGCGCCCTGCTCGGCCTGCTGGCGCTCGAGCTCCATCTCGTAAAGACGGGCGCGCAGCATCTGCATGCAGACCTCGCGGTTCTGGATCTGCGAGCGCTGGTCCTGGGACTGGACCACGGTGTTGGTGGGAAGGTGCGTGATGCGGACGGCCGAGTAGGTCGTGTTGACGCACTGGCCGCCGGGGCCGGAGGCGCAGTAGGTATCGATGCGCAGGTCCTCCTGCGCGATCTGGATGTCGATCTCGTCCGCCTCGGGCAGCACGGCGACGGTGGCCGTGGAGGTCTGGATGCGGCCCTGGCTCTCGGTCTTGGGGACTCGCTGCACGCGGTGGACGCCGGACTCGTACTTCATCACGGAGTAGACCTTGTCGCCGGCGACCTTGAACTCGATGGTCTTGAAGCCGCCCGCGTCCGACGGCGAGGACGAGAGGACCTCAACCTTCCAGCCCTTGCTGGAGGCGAACCGCTCGTACATCTTAAAGAGGTCGCCCGCGAAGATGCCGGCCTCGTCGCCGCCCACGCCGGCGCGGATCTCGACGATGGTGTCCTTCTCGTCGTTGGGGTCGGTGGGGATGAGAAGGACCTTGATCTGGTCCTCGAGGACGGGGACCTTCGCCTCGTTGGCGGCGATGTCCTCCTGCAGCATGGCCTTCTCGTCGGCGTCGGCCGCGTCGTGGAGCATCTCCTTGGCGACCTCGATATCGTCCAGGGCGCCGAGATACTCGCGGGCCTTCTCGACGAGCTCGGACTGGTTGGCATGCTCCTTGGCCAGGCGCGCGTACTCCTTGGGGTCGGAGGCGACGGCCGGGTCCATGAGCTTGGCGGTGAGCTCCTCGTAGGCGGCGATGATCTTTTGAAGCTTCTCGGGCATGGCTGTTCCTTATCTGTGGAAAAAATGGGCATGACTCAGCAAGGCGCGGCCCAGCTAGAAATTGTCCATTCGCAGATACATTGCGCCCTCCTCGTTTCAACCTGCTAAGAATACCGCAAACGACGCCGCCCGCCGCGCGTTTGCAGAGGGTCTACACGGCAGGGCCGTCGGCGAGAAGGGCGGCGTCGCACGAAAAAGGCCCCGAACCACGGCGGTTCGGGGCCTTCCACAAGCTATGAAGCGTGCGCTACTCGGCAGCGGTCTCGGTCTCGGCGGGAGCCTCAACCTCGGCGGCGGGAGCCTCGGCAGCGGCCTTCTCGGCCTCAGCGGCGGCCTTCTTGGCGTACTCGGCAGCGCGGGCGGCCTTGGCGGCAGCCTTAGCCTCGGCAGCGGCCTTGCGGGCGGCCTCGGCCTCGGCGGCCTTGGCGGCGCGGGCGGCCTTGGCCTCGGCAGCCTTCTTGAGCTGGGCAGCGGCGGCGCCACCGAACTTGTCGGCGAAGCGCTGGACGCGGCCGCCGGTGTCGACGAGCTTCTGCTGGCCGGTGTAGAACGGGTGGCACTTGTCGCAGAGATCGATGGTCATCTCGGACTTGGTCGCGCGGGTCGTCCAAGTGTTGCCGCAGGTGCAGCGAACGGTGCACTCCACGTAGTTCGGGTGAATACCTTGCTTCATAGCAGGACTCCTGTTCGTCGGCCCTGGTTCCGACCAGGGCAGGGGTTGTGTCCTGGATTTGGCCAGGACAGTCAAGCTTTTCGAGTGTATCAGAACGCATGCGCCGCGGTTCGAACGTTCTATGGAGATTTGCGCTAAAGTGAGCAGGTTGAATTCTTTACCCGTCCCCCACCGGCCCGGCCCCTCGTCGCCCGGCTCGGGACGCCGTTCTCGCCAAACGCGTTCTCGCCAAACGAAAGGTCTAACGCATGTTCCTGGCCATCGATGTGGGAAACACCCAGTCCACGCTGGGGCTCTTTGACGACGAGGGCGCGCTCGTCCGCGGCTGGCGCATGGTGAGCGACCCCGCCCAGACCGCCGACATGCTCCAGGCGCGCCTCTGGACCTACTTCGCCAAGGACGGCCTCGACCTCTCCTGCGTGACGGACGCGGCTGTGGCGAGCGTGGTGCCTCCCCTGCAGCGCGCCTGGAGCGTGTGCATGGGCGAGCTCCTGGGCCGCGAGCCCCTTCTTGTCAACGCGGCGACCGACTACGGCATGGAGATACGCATGCCCGACCCCACGACCGTGGGAGCCGACCGCATCGCCAACGCCATAGCCGCCGTCGAGACCTACGGCGCGCCCGTGATCGTGGTCGACTTCGGCACGGCGACGAACATCGACGTGGTGGACGCGGACGGGGCCTACCGGGGCGGGGCGATAAGCCCGGGCCTCATGCTGAGCGCCGAGGCCCTCTTCTCCCGGGCGGCCAAGCTCGCGAGCATCCCCGTGGTCGCCCCCGAGCGCGCGCTGGGCAACACGACCGAGACGGCGATGCAGTCGGGCCTCGTCATCGGGGCCGCCGCGCAGGCGGAGGGCCTGGTCGCGCGCATGAAGGCGGAACTCGGCGAGCCGGGAGCCACCGTGGTGGGCACGGGCGGCCTCGCGCGCACCGTGAGCCGCGCGACCGACCTCTTCGACGCCGTCGACCCCGACCTCACGTTGCGCGGCATCCGCACGATCTGGCTCAGGCAGCGGTAGCGCGCTTCTTGCCGCGTGAATCGGGTCGAGGCGGTTGCTCGCCGGGCGCGATCGCGTCAAGGCGGCGCGAAAAACGAACGTTAAAGAACGCTCCAAGCGGCACGAGAGGCACCACTTGGAGCGTTTTGCTGGAGTTAGCGGAACGCGGGACAGGGGAACCGCCCCTTCGTTGCTAGCCCAGGGCCTCGATGGACGCCTGGCCGGGGGCGACCTCGACCTCGCGGCCGTCGAGCAGCTTGACGGTCACGCGGCCCCAGATGTCCATGCCCGCGAGCGTCCCCTTGCAGGCCACGGTGCCGTCGCGGCGCACGACCGCCGCCGGCTTGCCCATGAGCAGGCATGCGTCGAAGTAGTCCTCGAGCACGGCGGCGAGAGGCCCGGCCTTGCTGCCCGCGGCAACGGCCTCGCCCCAGGCGGCGACCTTCTCGGCAACGGCGTCGGCCACTGAGTCGTCCGCGCCCTCGCCCTCGATCTGGCACGTCACGTAAAGGCCCTCGTCGTCATAGCCCGCGCGGGTGTCCACGCGCGCGACGCGGGTGCCCTCGGAATCCACCACGTCGTGCGGCCACGCCACGTGCGCGCCCATCGCCTCGGCCGCCGCGAGCGCGGCCACGAAGGGCGTCCCGTCGATGAACCCCATCGGCACCTTTGGCCTCAGAACCAGCGCTACGCCCATGTGATCTCCCCCAAATCGGAAGTAACGGAGCCGACGCGCTCCTCGCGCGGCTTGACGCGGACGCCGCCGTGCTCGAGGAAGCGCGTGGGGTTGTGCATGAGGTCCTCCATGGGGATGATCACGTAGTCGCGCTCGCCGAGGCGCGGGTGCGGAAGGGTGAGGCGGCGCCCGCAGTGGGTCTCGCCCTCGACCCAGGCGAGGTCGCAGTCGATGATCCGGGACTTGTTGCCGGGCTTCTTGGGGTCGCGGTCCGCGTCGTGCTTGCGGCCGAGCTGCTCCTCCACCTTGAGCAGGTGGTCCATGAGCACGAGCGGGTGGAGCTCGGTGCGAATCTCCGCCACGCAGTTGGCCACGGGCGTGGCGATGCCGTAGGCGGGCTCGGTCTCGTAGGCGTGGCTCACGTTGGCCACGCAGGTGAGCGGGATCTGGTCGATGAGCCGCACCGCGCGGCCGAGGTTGGCGAGGCGGTCGCCCACGTTGGAGCCGAGGCTCACGAAGCCCTGGCGGGCGTCCTTCTGCGCCACGGCCCAGTAGGCATTCACGGCCTGCGCACAGCCCGCGACGTCGTGGACGCGCAGGATACGGGCCCCGTTCGAGACGGCGGCGATGCAGATTCCCTGCGTGGCGGCGTCGCGCGCGACGGCCTCGTCCACGCCCGCCACGGCACCCACGAAGCGCTTGCGGCTCACGGCCGCGCACAGCGGGTAGCCCATCGAGACCATCGAGCGGGTGGCGCGCTGGATGACGACGTCCTCGTCGGCGAACTTATCGAAGCCGGGGCCGGGGTCGATGCAGATTCGGTCGTGGGAGACGCCGGCGCGCATGAGGATGCGAGCCTGGTCGCCGAGGTAGCCCATGACCTGGCGCATGATCGGCGCCTGGTCGGGCAGGGTAAAGCGGTGCCGAGAAACGCCGCCGCCCGCCGCGAGCGCGGCGTGGGGCCTCGCCGGGCGCGTCTCGTCGAGCTGGACCTCCTTGCGCGAGCCGCCCGCCGGGCGCGTGCCCAGGCCGTCCTTGTCCCAGTGCATGACGACGCAGCCGCAGTCGTGCTCGGCGGCCACCTCGACCATCTTGGGGTCCGAGAAGCCCGTGACGTCGTTGACGATCGAGGCGCCCAGGCGCAGGCACATGCGCGCGACGTCCGCGTGGCGCGTGTCGACGGAGACGACGGCGCCCTCGCCCACGAGCTTGCGGACCACGGGGACCACGCGGCGCACCTCTTCCTCGCTGCTCACAGGGCGATGACCGGGGCGCGTGGACTCGCCGCCCACGTCGATGATGTCCGCCCCCTCGTCGAGCATCTCGAGCCCGCGCGCCACGGCGGCCTCAGCGTCGAGGTTCTCCCCGCCGTCGGAGAAGGAGTCCGGCGTCACGTTGAGGATGCCCATGATGCGCGGACGCGCGAGGCTTATCTCGTGTTTTCCGCAGCGCCAGACGGCGTGGTTCTCTCTGAGCATGGGCGTCCTCCCGTGGTTCCGGACTTGTGAAGAAGCTGCCGCGGCGCGGCGGCGCGGCGCGGAAAACCCCATTGTAACCGGCCCCCGCGGGATGCCCGGGTTCTTAGGGGAGAAGGCGCAGAGTCGCTAGAAGTCGAACGCCTTCGCGATGTCGCACGCGCAGACAAGGCCCGCGGCGCCGTCCTGAGGGGTCGGCTGCATGTTCACGATGGCGAGCTTGCCCGCGCCGAAGTACTGCACGAGGCCCGCCGCCGGATACACCACGAGCGACGTGCCGCCGATGATGAGCAGGTCGGCGGCCTGGATGGCGGCTATGGAGCCCTCGATCACGTCTCCGTCGAGGCTCTCGCCATAGAGCACGACGTCCGGCTTGATGAGCCCGCCGCACGCGGGACAGCGCGGCACGCCCCGCTCGTCCTCGTGCTCGCGCGCCACGACCCACTCGGCGGAGTACACGGCGCCGCAGCTCTGGCAGACGTTGCGGTGGACCGAGCCGTGGAGCTCGAGCACGTTCTTTGAGCCGGCCGCCTGGTGCAGGCCGTCGATGTTCTGCGTTATGACGGCCGCAAGCTTGCCCGCGGCCTCGAGCTCGGCGAGCTTCTCGTGCGCGCGGTTGGGCTTGGCGCCGAGCGCGATCATGCGGTCGCGATAGAACTCGTAGAACTCCGCCGTGTGCTCGCAAAAGAACTGGTGGCCGAGCATCGTCTCGGGTGAATACTTGAACTTCTGATGATACAGGCCGTTCTCGCTGCGGAAGTCCGGGATTCCGCTCGCCGTCGAGACGCCCGCGCCGCCAAAGAAGACGACGCTCTTTGCCTCGTCGATAAGTGCCTTGAGCTGGGCCGCAGCCTCCACCGGGTCCGTGATTGCGCGCGCCATGTGAGCCTCCTTGTGTACGGTTTGAATGAAGTATAGGGCCCCTGCGCGTGAATCGCCGCCCTCTATGGGGTACACACTATTTATTGACTTGGATTCGAAAGGCGGTTCTTGGCCCATGGAGAAGCTCACCTGCAACGTCCGCGACTGCGCGCTCGTCTTCGAGGGAGGCGGCAACCGCGCGGGATACACGGCCGCCATGGCAAACGTGCTTCTTTCCAACGGAATCCATTTCGGCTACGTGTGCGGGGTATCCGCCGGGTCGAGCAATACCGTCGACTACCTCAGCCGCGACCAGTACCGCACGCGGGCCGCGTTCGGCGGAGACGACTGGACCCGCGGGCACGTGGGCCTCGCCTCCCTCGCCCAAGGCAACGGCTACTTCGATGCCGACGCGCTCTATGAGGGCGCCGTCGAGGATGGGCGGCTGCCCTTCGACTGGGACACGTTCCGCGCGAGCCCCGCGGACTGCGGCATTCAGGCTTTCGAGCGCGACACCGGGCGCACGCTGCGGTTTTCCAAAGCGGACATGCCCGACGTCATGCGCATGATCGACATCGTGCGCGCCAGCTCCACGCTGCCCGGCGCGATGAGGCCCAGGCCCGTCGACGGCCGCGTGCTCTACGACGGCGGCCTGGGCGAGGGCGCGGGCATCCCCGTGCGCATCGCGGAGGCGGCGGGCTACGAGAAGTTCGTCTTCCTCGCCACGCGGCCGCGCGGCTACCGCAAGTCGATGCCCAGCGCGGCGGAGGCCGAGGTCGTCAAGCGCGCCGCGTCCGATTTCCCCTACCTGCGTCAGGCGCTGCTCTCGCGCTGGGAGCGCTACAACGCCGAGCTCGACCGCGTGGAGAAGCTCGCCGCGGACGGCCGTTGCCTCATCATCTATCCCGACCAGATGCCCGTGAGCAGCACGACCGTGAACCGGGCCAAGCTGCGCGCTTCTTACCAGATGGGCTGGGACCAGGCATGCCGCGACCTGCCGCTGCTGCGCGAATTCGTCTTTGGCTCGAGCACGGCCGGGCCGCAAGGGCCGGACGGCTGGGACGGATACATAACCATCGGGTAAGCTGTTGCGCGGGCGGGCCGACGGCGCCGAGACCGAGCCGGCATCCGACGTCGGACCGGCGCCAATGCCGCGCCGCCCCCCCGCGAACTTTACCGAGAAGAAAGGCCACCCATGAGCGACGATGCCCGCGAGCTGCGGTTTGTTTCTTGGAACGTGAACGGCCTGCGCGCCGTCTTAAAGAAGGACCCGAGCTTCGAGGACGTGTTCGGCGCGCTCGACGCCGACGTGTTCGCCCTGCAGGAAACCAAGCTCCAGGAGGGCCAACTCGAGCTCGACCTGCCGGGCTACGTGCAGACCTGGAGCTACGCCGAGCGCAAGGGCTACTCCGGCACGGCGGTCTTCTCGCGAGAGGAGCCGCTGCAGGTCGTGCGGCAGATCGGCTGCCCCTGCGCCGACGACGAAGGGCGTGTGTGCGCGCTCGAGTTCGATCGCTATTGGTTCGTGAACGTCTACACGCCGAATGCGAAGAGCGAGCTCGCGCGCCTCGACGAGCGCCTTGAGTGGGACGGCGCCTACCGAGAGTTCCTGCGCAGCCTCGCCGAGCACAAACCGGTTGTGACCTGCGGCGACTTCAACGTCGCGCATAAGGAGATCGACCTCAAGAACCCCAAAAGCAACCGTGGCAACGCCGGCTTCTCCGATGAGGAGCGCGCAAGCTTCACGGAGCTTCTGGGCGCCGGCTTTACCGACACGTTCCGCGCGCAGCACCCCGACCTCGCGGGCGCGTACAGCTGGTGGAGCTACCGCTTCAACGCGCGCAAGAACAACGCCGGTTGGCGCATCGACTACTTCCTGGTAAGCGACGATGTCGCCGACCGCGTGGTCGACGCGAGCATTCACAATGAGGTCTTCGGCAGCGATCACTGCCCCGTCGAGCTGCGCATCCGGCTTTAAGGCCGGGCGAACGGCAAAAACCTTACTGGAAACTCCGCTCACACCGCCCACTGGCTGGATTCGCCCTGAGTACGCGTCGCTTCAAACCATGAAGTGTGGTGCTCGGGGCGCCACATTATTAAATAATACGAAAGTTGGGAGCAGTTCTTCGAACCTAAGGGTATCCGGCCGCAAATAGCGTCATGAGCCCCTGATTTACCTGGTATTTTCTTCATGTCTTGGTAGGTCTACTTGTCTCAGACCGATACTGCTCCCAACTTTCGTACTATTTTGCGCGGCGACAACCCAATTGACCCTTATAGCCGCCCAAACCCCGATCCGGCTACTCCTCGCGCCCCGGCAGAAGCGAGAGGAACTTCTCGGCACTGCCGCACGCAACGAGCTCCTTGGGGAAGTCGACCGACTCGAGGAGCTTCTTTGTGCGCGCATAGCGCCCGACCTGCGGAGCGACGTGGGCGTCGGAGCCGAAGCTCACCATGCAGCCGAGCTCGGCGCAGCGACGGGCGACCTCCTCGCAGCGCCCCAGGGATTTCTTTGCCTTGAGGGGGTCTGAGATGCTGGACTCGTTGATCTCGATGAGCTTGCCCAGGTCGCGGGCCGCCTCGATGACGGGGTCGAGCTCGAAGTCGACGCCCGAGCGGCCCACATGCCCGAGGATAAGCACCTTCGGGTCCTGCAGCACGTTGATATACATCTGGGTGTTCTGTGCGCGCGTGGCCGCATCGCAGAAGTCGTTGCGGTGGATACTCGCGATCACGTAGTCGCATGCGGCGAAGCACTTCTCCTTAAGGGTGGACTCGCGGCGGCGCTCCTCGGTGATGTTTGCCACCACGGGGATGTCCCAGCCGAAGAGATGGCCCTCGGCGTCCACGATGTCCGCTTCGCAGCCGTGCAGCACGCGCACCCCCATCCACTCGCGCGGCCAAACGCTCATGTTGATGAAGTACTGGAAGTTCTTGAGGGTCTGCTGCTCGAAGAGCATGCAGCTGAAATGGTCGGTGACGCCGAGCAGCTCGAGGCCCTGGGCGGACGCCGCGCGGACGTCCTCCTCCACGGTCGAGTAGGCGTGGCGAGAGAAGAGCGTGTGCGTGTGCACGTCGCAGGCGATGCGGATCATGTGCGGCCTTTCCATCGAAGATTTGTCGCCGCCCATTTTAACGCGGCGCGGGCCGGCGCCCCGTAAGGCACCGGCCCGCTGCTGGTAAAGCTATGCGCCCTGGTTACTTGGTGGGCTCCACGACGAGGGTGTCCTCGTAGTCGGCGCCGTAGGTCTCGAGCAGGGTCTTCTCGTAGTCGGCGTGGAAGAAGTTCTTGCCGCCGAGGGTATAGAGCTCGTCGTTGACCCACTCGAGCAGCTCGGAGTTGCCCTTGGCCACGGCCGGGGCGATGGTGTCCTTGTCGCCGAGCTCCTCGATGCCCACGACGTACTCGTCGCTGCCGGAGGACTTGGCGAAGGCGATGACCTCGGTGTTGTCGTTGGCCCAGACGGCGTCCTTGTTGTTCTCGAAGGCGGTCTTGGCGGCGGCGTAGGTGTCGTACTTCTCGAGCTTGAGCTCGGGGTTGTGCTCGGTGAGGTAGGTCTCGGCGGTGGTGCCGGAGATCACGATGACGGTGCGGTCGCCCACCTGGGAGAGGTCCGTGACCACGCTGTCCTTGTGGGAGACGACGCCGAGCGCGACGTTCATGTAGGCCTCGGCAAAGTCGACCTTCTCGGCGCGCTCCTCGGTCACGGTGAAGTTGGCGAGAATAACGTCGACCTTGTTGGTCTCGAGGTACTCGACGCGGTTGGCGGCCTCGGTGGAGACGAACTCGACGTCGACGCCCAGGTCGGTGCCGATCTGGCGGGCAAGTTCGACGTCGTAGCCCTGGTACTCGCCGTTCTCGTCGACGTAGCCGAAGGGGCTCTTGTCGGAGAAGACGCCGATGACGATCTTGCCGGACTCCTTGATCTGGTCGAGTGTGCGGTAGCCGGCCGAGCTCGCGGAGTCGCTGCTGGAGCTGGAGCCGCCGTCGGAGGTGGCGCTGATGCTGCAGCCGCCGAGCGCGACGGAAGCCGTAAGGGCTGCCGTGGTGAGGGCGCCAAAGAGGAAGTTCCTGCGGGAAATGCTGGATGCCATGGTGTTCTCTCCTATGGTTCGTTTACTCGGCCCTCGTCTTAAGGGCTCCTGTAATGGCAGGGAAGAGTAAAACACGTAATTCCTAGCTAAACAATGGGATTTATTGTTACGAATCAGCGACACACGTCGAGAAAGGCAGTTTACCTGCGCAAATGCCCCGCAACGGCGTCTACCCGCAAATCCGATAACTGGTTATCTGAACAGCTGGGCGAAGCTGCGGCGCCGCGCTAAACGCCCCGCGAACAACAGCGACCGCCCCCAAACAGCCGTGGTTTGGGGGCGGTCGCTGTTGTGTGAGTCGGTGTCGGCGGCGAGAGACGCGCAGCGCGCGGCCTTCTTGCCGCTTTATGCCTCGTGGGTGCGGACAGCGTCGAACTCGAAGGTGTGGAGGAAGCGCTGGGCACGCTCGGTCTGCGGGTGCGCGAAGAAGCGCTCAGGGATGTCCTGCTCCACGATGCCGCCGCCGTCGAAGAAGAGCACGCGGTCGGCCACGGCGCGGGCGAACTGCATCTCGTGGGTGACGATGACCATGGTCTTGCCCTCGCGCGCAAGGTCGAGGATGACGTCGAGGACCTCGCGCACCATCTCGGGGTCGAGGGCCGCGGTGACCTCGTCGAGCAGCAGGATCTCGGGCTCCATGGCGAGCGCGCGGGCGATGGCCACGCGCTGCTTCTGTCCGCCGGAGAGCATGCGCGGAAAGCTGTCGGCCTTCTCGGCAAGGCCCACGCGGTCAAGAAGTGCCCGCGCCTGGGCCTCGGCCTCGGCGCGGCCCAGCCCGTGCGCCTTCATCGGCGCGAGGGTGATGTTGTCGAGCACCGTCATGTGCGGGAAGAGGTCGTAGCTCTGGAAGACCATGCCGACCTTCTGGCGCAGGGCCACGAGCTGGCGCTTATCGGCGCCGATCTCGACGCCGGCCACGCGGACGCTGCCGCCCTGGATGGGCTCGAGCGCGTTCAGGCAGCGCAGGAAGGTGGACTTGCCGCAGCCGGAGGGGCCGATGATCACAACGACCTCGCCGCGCTTGACGGTGAGCGAGATGTCTTTGAGTACGACCTTCTCGCCGTAGGCCTTGTGCAGGTGCTCGACCTCGAGCAGGGCCTCGTCGGTTCGAGCGTCGGCGCCGTTCGCGACGGGTTCGGCGGCGTCGTTCAAGACGGGCTCAGCGGCGTCGTTCGTAACGGTCGCCGCGGTGTTGGTATCTGCCATTTCTTAGTTCCACTTCTTCGAAAGGTGATTCGCGAGCAGGCTGATGGGCCAGCACACGGCAAAGTACAGGAGCATGATGGTGCCGTAGATGCCAAAGACGGCGTTGGGCGATGTCATGCGGTTGGCCTCGATGATCTGCTGACCGACCTTCATCATCTCGATGATGCCGATCATGAGCAGCAGCGAGGTCGTCTTGACCATGCGGGTCACGAGGTTGATGGCGGCGGGCACGAGCCGGCGCACCGCCTGCGGGATGATCACGTAACGGTAGGACTGCGCGCGCGTGAGGCCGAGGGCGGCTGCGCTCTCGTACTGGTGGCGCGGGGTGCTGGCCAGGGCGCCGCGGACAAGGTCGCCCATCTCGCCCGTGCCCCAGAAGGTGAACACGATGATGGCCGAGAACTCTGCGGTGAGGTTGATGCCGAGCACGCGCGTCGCGCCGAAGAACACGATGTAGAGAAGCGCGAGCTGCGGCATGATGCGAACGATCTCGAGGTAGAGGCGGCTGACGGCGCGCGCCACGGGATTCTTCCACGTCATGAAGATGCCAAAGAGCGTGCCAAGCACGACGGAGAGCGCCACCGAGATGCCGCTGATCTGCACCGCGATCCAGAGTCCCTGGAGCAGGCGCACCGCATTCGAGCCCTTGAAGAGAACATCAATTCCCAAAGCTTCCATAGCGCAGCCTCCTCTCGATGACGCTGCCGGCAACGCTCACCGGCACAAGAATGACCAGGTAAAAGAGAACAAGCATGGTCAGGCATTCCGTCGTGCGGTAATACAGGCCCATCAGGTCCTTGGTAACGAACATGAGGTCCATGAGCGAGATGGCCGAGAAAACGCTCGTCTCCTTAAGAAGGAAGATCACGTTGGCCACGAAGGACGGGAACGAGAGCGTGACCGCCTGCGGCAGGATCACGTAGCGCACGGCCTGCATGGGCGTGAGGCCGAGGGCGAGCGAGGTCTCGCGCTGGATACGGTCGACCGACTCGAAGCCCGAGCGGAACGACTCGGCCATGTACGCGCCGCCGTGGAGCGCCAGGCCGAACGCGCCGCAGAACTGCGGCGTGATGGAGAAGCCGAAGCGCGGCAGGCCGAAGTAGAAGAAGAACAGCTGGATGAGCAGCGGCGTGTTGCGGAAGAGCTCCACGTAAGCCTGGCAGAGCTGCTTGATCACCGGTATGCGGAAGTGGATGACGAGCGCCGCGGCCAGCCCGATGACGATCGCGCCGGCGATGCCCGCCCAGCCGATGCCCAGTGTGAGCAGAGCGGCATCTTTGTAAAGCGGAAGGTACTCCGCCATTGCCTGCAAGTCCAAAACAAAAATCCCCTCGATTGCATGCCCGGGCATGATGCGCGCACGGACGCAGCGTTAGCCCGAGCACTATAACCCTAGCTTCTTGCTAGGAATTCAGCAATCGAGGGGTCGTAACACAGTGGGAACGATGCGGCGAGAAGGGCGCCCGGCCCTTCTTCCCTACCGGTAGCTCTCGGCGAGCTTCTTCCAGGCGGGCATGGAGTTGACGATGGTGTCGTAGCTCACGCAGTAGCCGACGCGAACCCAGCCGGGGCAGCCGAAGGAGTCGGACGGCACGGGCAGGAGCTCGAGGGCTTTCGCGCGCTCGAAGAAGGCGTTCGCGTCGGGCTCGAGGGCCTTGACCCACAGGTAGAACGCGCCCTCAGGCTCGATGTACTCGTAGCCGAGCTCGGAGAGGCCGCGCGTAAGCGCCCCGCGGTTCTTCGCGTAGGCCTCGACGTCGGAAGGCTCGTCGATGCAGTCGATGACCACACGCTGGAAGAGCGCCGGCGCGCAAACAAAGCCCAGCTTGCGACCTGCGCCGGCAACCGCGAGCACGAGGCGGTCGTGGTCGGGGTTGGTGTTGGGCACGAGCACCCAGCCGATGCGCTCGCCCGGCAGCGAGAGGCTCTTGGAGTAGCTGTAGCACACGACGGTACGCTCGTAGATGGCCGGGATCCACGGCACGTCGGCGCCGTAGGTGATCTCGCGGTAAGGCTCGTCGGCCACGAGGTAGATCTGGGTGCCAAGGCGCTGCTCGGCGTCGCGCAGGACGTCAGCGAGATCGCGCAGGTTCTGCTCGGCGTAAACGGAGCCGACCGGGTTGTTCGGCGAGTTGATGATCACGGCCTTGGTGCGCTCGTTGAGGGAGGCAGCCACGGCGGCAACGTCGATCTGGAACGTCTCGGCTTCGGCCATGACCTCGACGCAGGTCGCGCCCGCGGTCTCGATCCACACGCGGTACTCGGGGAAGTACGGCGCGATGACGACGACCTCGTCGCCGGGGTTGACCACCGCGTGGAACGTGATGGAAAGAGACGCCGCGGCGCCGCAGGTCAGATAGACGTCGGCGCCGGCGTAGTCGGTGCCGAAGCGGCGGTTCAGGCTCGCGGCCACGGCCTCGCGGGCGGCGGGCATGCCGGGCGCCGCGGTGTAGCCGTGCAGCTCAGTGGCGGGCAGCTCGAGCGAGCGGGCGATGGACGCGCGCACGGCCTCGGGCGCGGGGATCGAGGGGTTGCCGAGACTGAAGTCGAAGACGTTCTCGGCGCCGATCTGGGCCTTACGGGCCGCGCCGTACGCCGCGATCTCGCGGATGGAGGACTTCGACGCGCCGTACGCGTAGCTCGTCTCGTTGATGCTCATGCAGGTCTCCTTTCGGTTTTTGCTGCTGTCAATTCTAGCCAGATGCCGCGGCGGCCGACCAAGGGCCGCCGAACGGCGCAATGACGTAACAATGGCCGGCTTGGAACCGGCTCGGGACCGCTTCGAAGCAATCGATGACGCAAGCCCGCAACCAAACTTCGACTTTGCGGCAAATTTCGGCGGCTGAGGGGCGCACTGCACCTGATTAACTGGGCAAACGCGACGACACGACAACGCATGCAGCCCCAAGAGCCCCAAAACACCCAGAAGTTGCCGCAAAGTCGAAATTTGCTTGCAGGCGCTCGGCGAACCGCGGGGCCGCAACCCGCCCTCGACCGGCCTGAACGGCCCAAGCGCCAAAAAGCGGCGCCGGGATACGCTCCCGGCGCCGCTCTCAAACCAAGAGGAGGGATTTCGCGCCCTTACTCCACGACCCGCTCGGGGTCGGAGCCGGCATCGGGCTTGCCGCCCTGCGACGCCTCGAACTCGTCCCAAGTATCGTTGAGAAGCGCGTCGACGGCGGCGCCCTCAACGGTCTCGCGCTCCAGCAGCACGCGGGCCATGGTGTCCATCTGGTCGCGACGGGAGCCGAGCACCTCGCGGGCGCGGTCGTGCGCCTCGCGCATGATGCGCTCGACCTCGTCATCGATGCGCTTGGCGGTCTCGGCCGAGAAGTCGTTCTTCTGCGCGTAGTCGCGGCCGAGGAAGACCTCGTGCTGCGCCTCGCCGAAGACCTGCGCGCCCAGCTCCTCGCTCATGCCGTAGCGGGTGACCATCTCGCGGGCGATCTTGGTCGCGCGCTCGAGGTCGTTGCTCGCGCCGGTGGTGATGTCGTCGCAGAACATCTCCTCCGCGGTACGGCCGCCGAGCAGCACGGCCACCTGGTCGAGCATGCCCTCGCGCGTCTGAAGGAAATGGTCCTCCTCGGGCACCTGCATGGTGTAGCCCAGCGCCTGCCCACGCGCGATGATCGAGATCTTGTGTACCGGGTCGGAGTTCTCCAGGATGTGGCCCACCAGGGCATGGCCGCTCTCGTGGTAGGCGATGGTCGTGCGCTCCCTCTTTGTGATGACGCGGCTCTTGCGCTCGGGGCCGGCCATCACGCGCTCCATAGCCTCCTCGACCTCGTCGGTCCCGATGGCGGCGTGGCGGCGACGGGCGGCAAGAAGCGCGGCCTCGTTGCAGAGATTGGCCAGGTCGGCACCCGTAAAGCCCGGGGTGAGCTTGGCGAGTCGCCCGAAGTCGACGGACTCGGCGAAGGGCTTGTTTGCGGCGTGGACGCGCAGGATCTGCTCGCGGCCGCGGACGTCGGGGCGGTCCACCGTGACGCGGCGGTCGAAGCGGCCGGGACGAAGAAGCGCCGGGTCGAGGATGTCCGGGCGGTTGGTCGCGGCGATGAGGATGACGGCGGAGCTGTCGTCGAAGCCGTCCATCTCGACGAGGAGCTGGTTCAGGGTCTGCTCACGCTCGTCGTGACCGCCGCCGACACCGGCGCCGCGCTGGCGGCCGACGGCGTCGATCTCGTCGATGAAGATGATGCAGGGGGCGGCTTCCTTGGCCTGCTTGAACAGGTCGCGGACGCGCGAGGCGCCCACACCCACGAACATCTCGACGAAGTCGGAGCCCGAGATGGAGAAGAACGGCACGCCCGCCTCGCCGGCCACAGCCTTAGCGAGCAGCGTCTTGCCCGTGCCCGGAGGACCCACGAGCAAAAGGCCGTGCGGGATCTTTGCGCCCATGCGCAGGTAACGCTCGGGCTCAGAAAGGAAGTCGCGCACCTCCTGGAGCTCCTCGACGGCCTCGTCGATGCCCGCGACGTCGGCGAACTTGACCTTCGGGCGCTCCTCCTCGGTGGTCTTGGCCTTGGTCTTGCCGAACTGCATCGTGCGCCCGTTCTGCTCCCCGATGCGGCGCATATAGAAAACGAAGACCCCGACCAGCAGACAGGTCGGCACCACCGAGATAAGGACGGTCTCGAGCAGCGAGCCGTCCGCGGTGTCGATAGTGAACTTCACGTCCGAGTGCGCCGCCATGAGTTCCTGGAGCGAGTCGGAACCGATGTAGTAGGTCTTGTAGTTGACCAGGGAATCCTCGTCCTTGCCCGAGCCGGGACGCCAATAGTCGCCGGTCGCGGAGCCGTCGGAGGTCTTGTAGGTCACGTCCTTGACGCGCCCGTCGTTGACCGCCGCGACGAACTCGTTGGTGGCAATGGTGTCGACCTCGGATTGCTGGGTGAAGGGATTGCCGCCCATGGAGAAGATGAGGTAGACGGCAATGGCGAGCGCGACGACGATGGCCGCGCCGTAGGGGTTCTTGCCGTCGGGCCCCTCGGGGAGAGGCAGCTGGTCGAGGCCGGGCACCGCGTGCTTGGCGGGCTTCTCCGGCTTGGAAGGCTCCTCCGGCTTGGCGTGCTTGCCGGGCTTGGCGGGCGCCTGAGGGGCGGTCGGCTCCTCGGGCTTTTCGGGCTTATCAGACAAAAGCAATGCTCCTTGCTAGATAGAGAGCGAGAAGGGCGGCAGGTCCGCCGCCCTTCTCGCCTTGGTTCTATGGCCTAAGAGTAGACCTCGGGCTTGAGGATGCCGATGTAGGGCAGGTTGCGGTAGCGCTCGGCGTAGTCAAGGCCGTAGCCCACGATGAACTCGTCCGGCACGTGGGCGCCCACGTACTCGGGGTGGACGGCGGGCTTCTTGCCGGTGACGTCCTTAACGAGGAACGCGGCGACCTTCACGGAGCTGGCGCCGCGGGCCTCGAGCATGCGGATGAGGTAGCTGAGCGTGAGGCCGGAGTCGAGGATATCCTCGACGATGAGGACGTCGCGGCCCTCGACCTTGGCGTCCAGGTCCTTGACGATGCGCACCACGCCGGAGCTCTTCACGCCGTCCCCGTAGCTGGAGACCGCCATAAAGTCCACCGCGATGGGGCACTTGATGGCACGCATGATGTCCGCGGTAAAGACGACCGCGCCCTTGAGCACGGCCACGACCAGTGGATTCCTGTCTTTATAGTCGGTGGTAATCGCGTTGCCCATACGGCTCACGATGCCCTTGATGTCCTCTTCGCTGAGCACGACTTCCGAAACGTCCGGGTGCAGCGCCTCCATGAGCGTCCCCTTCCTGGGATTGCTTACGCGGTCGGCCGCGGCGCGGGCGAGCCCGGCCTGCGGCAATACAGGTCATTAGGATACACCGCACAGGGCGCGTCACGCGCAAGCATGAGGGTTTTGCCACATGAGAAGCACCGCGGGCGGGAGCGGCGGGGCATCTTTCGTCCGCCCGAACCCTCATGCTGCCCTTGCCATCGCCAAACTCTGACTTTTCGCACTTTAAAATTCAACTTGCCGAGGTAGCCGTCGCGCCACAACCTCGCCAACTGGGCAAACGTCAGCGCAATGAGGCCAGCTACTCGCGGACTTGGATTTTAAAGTGCGAAAAGTCAGAGTTTGTCTCGCAAACAGTCCGCCGACGCTCCCGAAGCGGGCCCGCAAGCAACGCGAGTGGGACAAAAAGCGGAAAACCGCCCCGAATCAGCCCACGGCACCGGAAAGCGTGAGCTCGAGCAAGAGGCGTGTTCCCGGCTCGCAGCGGCAGCGCTCGTCGGCGCGGATTCCCGCGACCCAAAGGATCGGCCCCGACGCCGAGACGCGCACCACGGGCACCGCGACGCGCTCGGGCACGGGCACACGGGCCTCGCCCAGCAGGTCGGAGACCTTCTTTGACTGGCCGTGCATCCCGAGCGGACAGAGCACGTCGCCGGAGCGCGGCCCGTCGACCCAGAGCCGCCCGCCGCTCGTGGCGTCGATCCCGCAGGCCGCGGCGTCGAGGAGCACCGACTCGCCGTCCCACTCGAGACCGTGGGCTCGGGCGAGGGCGCAGACGTCCGTCGCCGCGTCGACCGTGCGCAGGCGCGCGGTGAGCACGCGGCCACCCGTCGGACCCGCCGCGCCCGGAAGCTCAAGCCGCCCCGGGACCTCGAGCCACGCCGCCGGGGCATCGGGCGCCGCGGTCCGGGCGCGCAGCACGAGCAGGCCGTGGACGACGCGCGCGTCCACGCCCATCGGAATGGTCGCCGAACCCTCCCCCGCCGCGACAATGCGCAGGACAGAGGCGATGTGGCGGGCCTCCAGCCGAGCCTCCGGGCAGACCTCGAGGATGGCCGCCCGCACGACGCGCCGGGCGATGGCCACCTCTGTCGCCGCAAGGCGCGCCGCGTCGAGCGCCGTGACGCCCTCGTCGGTCCGCCGCGTGAGATCGCGCCGCGCGCGGGCCGCCACGGCCGTGAGATAGGCGTCCTCGTCGGAGAGGATGTCGCAGGTGTTCGTGAGGCTCGCGGCCAGGCGCTCGTTGCGCTTCTTGGCCACGGGAAGAAGCTCGTGGCGCACGAATGCGCGCAGGTAGCGGGTATCGGCGTTGGTCGCGTCCTCTCGCCAGACGATGCCGCGCATACGCAGCAGGTCGCAGAGCTCGTCGTGGGTGCGGTCGAGCAACGGGCGCACGATGCGGTTGCGGCGGCGCGGAATCGAGGAGAGGCCCGCCGCGCCCGTGCCGCGGATCGCGTTGATGAAGAACGTCTCGGCGCGGTCGTCGGCCGTGTGCGCGGTGAGGATCCGCGCCGCCGAGCGCGCACAGCCGACCTCGGCGCAGAGCCGGTTGGCGAGCTCGACCGCCGCCGAGTAGCGCGCGATCCGCCCCGCGTTCTCCACGTTGCCGTCCGTGCTCGCGGCGAGTTCGGAGACGTCGACGCGCCGCACGTCGCAGGGGATGCCGTAGCGCTCGGAAAGCCCGCGGACGAACTCCTCGTCCTCCTGCGCGTCCATACCGCGAAGCTGATGGTTCACATGGAGCACGTGGAGGCGCTCGCGAGCGATGCGCGCGCGGCCCCGGCCGTCGTCGATGTCGAGCTCGGAGCTCGCGGCGAGGACGAGCAGCGCCGTCGAGTCCGCCCCGCCCGAGACCATGAGGACCACGGGCGCGCGCAGCTCGTCGTCCTCCTGCCCGCTCGGCCGCTCGAAGCGCTGCCGCCCTGCCGCGTATCGGCGAGAAACACTCGGCATCCTGACCTCCCCAACGTGTATCTTTTTTCGGTGCAAAGTGTACGGCAACGAGAGGGGACGGATGTACCCGCAGATTCACCTTCATGTGCTTGCGAGCGGCTCGAAGGGCAACGCCGCCCTGGTGGAGGGGCCGGAAGGGTTCGTGCTCGTGGACTGCGGGATCTCGCACAAGGCCCTGCGCGAGCGCAGCCGCGAGCTCGGGCTCGACCTCGGGCGCCTGCGCGCCGTCCTCGTCACGCATGAGCACGGCGACCACACCCGCGGCCTTCCCGTGCTGGCCAAGCGCTTCGTCGGCCCGATGTACGCGACGGCAGGCACCGTCGGCGCCCGGAAGGACCTCGTGGGCCTGCCCTTCTCGCTCGTGGGCCATTCGTGCGAGCTCGAGCTCGCGGGCATGCGCGTGCGGGCCTTCCCCACCTCGCACGACGTGGCGGACCCCATGTGCTTCCGCTTCGAGACGGACGACGACGTGCTCGGCTACTGCACCGACACGGGCGTCCTCACGCCCGAGGCCGCCGAGCTGCTCTTCGGCGCGCGCGTCCTCGCCCTCGAGTCCAACCACGACCCGCGCATGCTCGCCACCGGGCCCTACCCCGCCTACCTCAAGGAACGCGTCGGCGGCGAGCGCGGGCACCTCTCCAACGAGCAGGCGGCCGAGGCCCTGAGCGACCTCGTGGATGAGGACACCGAGACCGTGGTGGCCATGCATCTCTCGCAGGAGAACAATCGGCCGAGCGTCTGCATCCGAACGCTCGCCGAGGCCGTGGGCGCGCAAGGCGTGGACGGCGCCTGGGCCGAGGCGCGCACGCCCGACGGGCTTCTCTCCATCTGCGCGGCCGCCCAGGATTGGCCCATGACCATCTGGTAGGGCCGCGGCGAGGCCCGGCCCGCCCGCCCGACGGCCCCATGACGCCCGTCGCGGCCCCTCCGGATTTTTCGTTCGCCAAACGGCAAGAAGCGCGCCACCGGGACGCCCCGGCGACGCGCTTCTTTATGGCTCGACCCAAATAGACGCTAGTCGATGGAGATCTTTGTGACGTTGGCCTTCTGGACCTGCTTGGGGACGTTCACGGTGAGCACGCCGCCCTCGAGCTTGGCGGAAAGGCCGGCCGTGGCCGCGTCCTTAAGGTAGACGCCGCGCGTGGCGCTCCACTCGCCGGTCTCCTTGTACAGGAAGTTCTTGCCCTTCTGCTCGTCGGACTCCTTCTTCTCGACGGAGATGGAGAGACGGCCCTCGTTGAGCTCGACGTCGATCTCTTCGCGCTTGACGCCCGCGAGCTCGGCCGTGACCACGTACGCGTCGCCCGCGTCCTCGACGTCCATCTTGAAGCCGGCCTCCTTGGAAAGAGAGGCCAGCGGGGCGTCGAAGAAGCCGTCGAAAGCGTCGAAGGGCCAGGAAGAACGAAGCGCGCGGCCGTAACGATCGTAAGGAACCATGCTTGCCATAGTAACCACTCCTTTGTGATGGGCGGGCGCCCTGTTTTACTCGGCGCCCCTTGTTTACGTGGTTATTTATGCCCCGCGAGAAAGGATTCATATACCGAGGATCTCATATTTTCTGCGCGTCACATACTCATCATATCTAAGCGTAATGCACTTAGATATGTGCACATCTCACGCTGTGAAGAAATTCCTTGCGCGCGGCCGCCCGCATAGGCAGCGCTAGAATCAATTGAATTGCCGAGCAACCCGAATTTCGGAGATCCAATCGATGGACGAACAGTTCGAGACCGGAAACCAGCCCGCCGAGCAGCAGCGCGCGTCCGCGACGCCGCAGGTCCCTTCTCCTGCGCAGGAATACGTGCAGGAGGCCGATTACGCGCCGGTGGCCGAATACCCGCAGGCAGGCGATTACGCGCAGCCGGCCGAGTACCCGCAGGCAGGCGATTACGCGCAGGCGGCCGAATACCCCGACGCACAGGGCCAAGCCCCTGCCCATCAACGCGCCGCGCGGCCCGGCATCTACGTGCGCCAGCGTCCCGCGCATCGCAGCGTGGGCACCGTGAGCGACTTCGACGGCGCCGAGGACCAGCCCCCCGCGAACACCGTGAGCGACTCGGGCTACACCAACCGCGGCCCCCTCATGGGCGGCGCCTCTTACCGGCGCACGCGCGCCGGCGCAAAGAAGATGCAGCGCAACAACCAGTACGGCCAGTACCTCGAGGTCCCCAAGGGGCGCCGGGACATCTTCGTGAAGCGCGAGCGCAGGTCCAACGCGAAGACGGCCCTCGTGCTCATCCTCGTATGCGCCGTTCTGGCCATCGTCGTCTACTTCGTGTGGCAGTTCATGCAGACGAGCTGGGGCGCCGCGGCCATCTAGCCTGCGGCGAGAAGGGCCCCCGATAAGGGGCGCACTCAAGGCCTCAAGAGAAGCCGTCTCTTGAAAACGTGAGGAGGGCGGGCCCGCCTGGCGGGCCATGCCAGGCGCTCCTATCCCCCTCGCCCCCCATCCCCGGCGCGCCTACCCCCAGGGGTCGCGCTCGAAGAGCGGCTCGGGCATGGGCCTGCGGTCGGAGTAGGGGTCGTAGCCGTCATCGTCCTCGTTCTCCGCGCGGAAGAACGCGCGGCGCTCCTCGTCCGAGACCTTCTCGGCGGGCCCTGCCGAAACGGTCGCGACCGGCGCGGCGACGGCGCGCGCAGGCCGCTTGTCCGCCTCTTCTCCCCCGTTAACCTGCGTGCGCGACGGCATTGGCGTTCGCCTCCTCGGAGGACTCGTCGATGGTGGCGGCGTCGTCCTTGGGCGCCTCCCTCTTTACGATCGACGAGTCGTCATACAACCCGATAAAAGCCACGTAAACGGCAGGATTGCTGTTATACGCAGAAAGGTCGAGCGCCGAGAAGTGCGTGCGCGGGAAGGCCATCGCGACCACGTTGGTCGCGCCCTGCGCCCCGCCGATGAGCACCACCCAGGAGCAGTCGGAGCCCTCGCCGTAGGCGCAGATGAAGTGCCGGCCCTGGGCCTCGTGGCCGAGCGCCGCGAGGTCGTCGGCGGTGCAGGTCTGCTTGAGGCCCGTGAGGCCGCAGTCCTCCATCACGGCCTGGATGCCGGCCACGGTCTCGGACGTCGCGCCGGCGGGGGCCGCGCCGGACGCGTAAACGTAGCGCACGCCGCCGATGGGGGCGCCCGCAGCGAGCACATCGGTAGTCGAGCTGCCGCTCACGGCGCCCGTCTCGGGGTTCGGCGTAAAAGCGATCGTGTCCCCGGACTGGCCCTTGTACACCGCGTTCGCGTCCCCGTTGGAGAGGGTCGCGCCGTAGGCGAGCGTGTACTTCTCGCCGCTCAGGTAGGCCGCAATGTCCTTGGAAGACGCCGAGAGGTACGCTGAGAGGTTCGTGACCGCGTCCGGATAGGGGCTCGAGACCTGCAGCTCGACCGTCTCGCCGGCAATGGCCTGGACACCCGCCTCCGGGCTGCAGCCGACCACGTAGTTGGGCGCCGCGTCGGACTGCACGTAGGTGACCTTGGCGGTGAGGCCGGCCTTCTCCACGGCGGCCTTCGCGGCATCGGCGGTGAGGCCGGTCACGTTCGGCACCACATACGGCGTGGCCACAGAGAGAACCACCTCGTCGGTGGACTTGAACTCGGAGCCCTCGGCCGGCGAGACGTCGACCACAGTGCCCGCCCCGGCATCGGAATTCACCGACTGGATGCGGATGTTCACGGCGCCCAGGTCGTTCAGGGCCTTCTGCGCATCGGCCATCTGCGTGCCCTTGACCTGCGGAATCGTGCGCGCAACGGCCACGGTGATGGTGGCGCCCGCCGAGGCCTCGGCGCGGGTCCCCGGCTCGGGCGTGCAGGAAAGCACGAGACCGATGTTGGAGTCGGCGGCCTCGGTCTGGACGCTCACCTTGAAGCCGGCGTCCTCGAGCCGCTTGGTCGCGGCCTCCTGGCCCACGCCAACCACGGCGGGGACGGTCTTGCCGCCCCAGAGCTCCTGCGAATAGGTGTAGAGCCCGATGCCGCCCAGAACAAGAAGCGCGAAGGCGACGATGAGGGTCACGCCCCACACGGGCATGCTCTTCTTCCTCGTGCTCTTTACCGGCGACTCGAGATCGACCGGGCGGTGAGCGGTCGTGAGGTCGGAAGGGTCCACGGGCGAGGCATAGGGCCCGCCGATGGCGTCAATGCCGTCGACGGCGGGCGCGACATCGCGCGGCAGGGAGGCCGTGGGAGCAGCGGGCGCGACGGTGGTCGCCGGGGCGGCCGTCGGGCGGGTCCGGGCGTCGGCCATCAGCTGCGTGGCGCCGCCCGCAGCGGGCTCTCCGCCCATCAGCTGCGTGGCGCCGCCATCAGCTGCGGTCGCGCCGCCCATCAGCTGCGTGGCATCGCCGGCGGCTGCGGGGTTGGGCAGGTCTTTTCTATCCATAGCGGCCTCCTGGTCGCGAAGCATGTCACAGATAGTCACATCCTAACGCGAAACCGCGGGCGCCCGCGCGCGGGGCCTATAGCCCTGTCGCGCCCCACTTCTCCCCGCCCCCGTGCGGAAAACCGCAGATGGCGCAGGCAGAGACGAAGGCCGTGATGGGGACCGAGAGAACGACCGCCATGCCTCCGATGAAGCTCTGCAGCAGCTCCGTGGCCACGAAGTCGGAAGCCAGCAGCGTATCGACCTGGGCGCCGAACGCCACCATGACGAGCAGGGCGGCTATCGCCGTGCCGGCGAAAGCGAGGATGAGGGTCATGCACATGGTGCCGATCATGTCGCGCCCGATAGACATGCCGCTCCGCATGATCTGGCGCCCCTCGATCCCCTCGCTCAGGCGCGCCATCTCGAACAGGGAACTCGCCACGGACATGCACATGTCCATGACGGCGCCGAGCGCGGAGATGACGACGCCTACGAACATGATCTGCCCCACGTCGAGACCCGTGGCCGTGTGGACGGCCAGAAGCTCCTCGGCCTCGTCGAGGTTGTACCCGGAAAGGTTCATGGCCTCGGAAAACACCAGGTAGAGGACAACGGCCACGAGCACGCCCGCCATCGTCGACGCCATCGCCGCGAAGGTCTTTCTCGACAAGCCGTTGAGAAGGACCATGTTGAGCACCGTGATGATAAGCGCCGTTGCGCAGCCCATGAGGATGGGCGAGGCGCCGTGATAGATGCCGGGCAGCAGGAACTCCATGATCGCAAAGAGCGAGAAGGCGAGGCCGACGAGGCTCTTGAGGCCCTTCACGCCCCCGACGGCGCCCATGATGACAGCGAAGAGTCCGAGAATCGCCGCGATGGGCACGGTCCGGTCATAGTTGAAGATGCTGTAGAACGGCTGCACGCTGCCCTGCGGGTCGTCGACCTTGACCACCACGGCCAGGCCCTCGGTCGCCTCGATGTTGTGCGTGGCCGAGAGGTCGTTCGTGACCTCGACCTCCTCGCCCGCGTGCTCCCCGGTCTTTACGAGGACGACGACCTTCTGGGTCCCGAGGTTGCGGCCGACCGACTCGTCCCACTCGACGGTGCTCGACTCTACCCGCTCGACCACGCCCTTGGCATAGCTCGTACCCTTGACGGTATAAATAATGTAATCGATAGGGTTCGCCGAGTTCCAGGCAAGAACCGCCGCGACAAAGATGGCCATGATTGCCGCCACGGCCGGCACGCCGTTGCCGACGGAGAGGTACCGCTTGAGTGCCTGCATGGAAGATTTTCCTTTCGCGCCCGAGGCCGGGCGCCCCGTTGCGGGCACCCGGCCTGGAGTCAAAGCCGTATGTTCAGATACCGATGTGCGCCTACGCTAGCTGCGGCGACGGTGCAGGTACACGCCTGCGCCGATTGCGGAGACCGCGACCAGCACGAAGGCAGCGACGGGAACGGCGACGTCGCCGGTCTTCGGCAGCTTGCTCTTGGCGCTCGTCTTGCTGGCGGCGGACTGGGTCGCGCCGTTGTTGGTAGCGTTGTTGTTAGTGCCGTTGGTGGCGGTGCCGTTGGTGGCGGTGCCGCCGTTGGTGGTGGTGCCGCCGTTGGTGGTGGTGCCGCCGTTGTTGTTGCCAGCGTCGCCCTTGTCGGTGTCGCCCTTGTCGGTGTCGCCCTTGTTGTCAGAACCGTCGTCCGTTGCGGACTTCTTGAGGGTGAACTGGTCGAACTGCTTCAGCGATCCGTCGGTGTCCTGGTAGTAAGAAGTGAACACGATGGCGTCGCTCGTCACCTCGACGTTGGTGATGGACGGCATGTTCTCCTGCCAGTCGACCGCGGAGAAGGACGGCAGGCCCTGGGCCAGCGAGTTGTTCAGGCGGTAGTACTTGGAGCCGGAAGCAGAGTCGGCGGTGAGGTAGAAGACCTGGCCTTCCTCGGCGGTCTGCTCGGAAGGCGCGGACTCGCCCTTGCTCACGTCGTAGCCGTCGGGGATGACCGGGTTCGTCCCCTCCATGAGGTAGGTGCGGGTGTAGTGGTGGTCGTGGCCCATGAGCACGACGTCGATGCCAAGCTCGCTGAAGATCGGCGAGAGCTCCTGACGACGCTGGACGATATCCTTATCCGCGTAGTGGTTGGCCACGGAGTAGGTGGAGTGGTGGAAGCTCACGACCGTCCAGACGGCGTCGGTGTTGGAGGCGAGGGCCTGCTCCATGAACTGCTTGTGCTCGGCCGTGCTCGCGTTGTTGGAGTTGAGCGACATGAACAGCACACCGTTGTAGGAGAACCAGTAGTCGCCGCCCTGCGAGCCGGCGCCCGAGGTGGCGCCGAGGCTGGACACGTTGGGGTTGTTGAAGTAGTCGCTGTAGCGGGTGTTCGCGGCGACGTGCGCGCCCTCGTCGTGGTTGCCGACCTCGTTCGCGGTGGTCATAGTGCGAAGGGCATCGGGGGCCAGGTACGCGTCGTACTCGTCGTCGGTCTTGGAGCCGTCGTAATTGTTGATCTGGTCGCCCATGGAGAACAGGAAGCTCGTGTTGCCGAAGCTCTCCTGAGCAGCGGTCATCATGCTGTTCCAGCCCTCGGCGTCAGAGCCGAGCTTTCCGGAGGCGCCGATCTGGGGATCGCCGGCAACGAGGAAGCTGAACGCGGAACCGCTGCCGAAGGAGCCGGTGGTGAACTCATAGGCTTCGGACCAGGCGTCATCGTTGCCCACGCGGTACACATAGGTGGTGTTGGCGGAAAGGCCGTAGATGGTGACCTTGTTCGAGTTGTAGCCCTCGCGCTGAGCGGCGGCCTGGGTGGCCTGGAGGGTCTTGACGCCGTCGGCGTCCGCAGGGAACGCATCGCCCTCCTTATAGCCGGCGGGCACGGCCACGTACTGGACATACGAGGTGTTGGATGAGGTGCCGAGCCAGTTCAGGCTGCGCTGGGACTCCGTGGCGCCGATGCCCAGGAAGGCGTCGATGACCTCGTCGCCGGCGGGCGTCGAGTCGGCAGCAGCGGAGAGCGTGAGGCTCTTCATGTCGAAGTACACGTCGGAGCTGTCCTCACGGCCGTTGTGGACCTCGACGGTCAGCACGTTGCCCGTGGCCTTGAGGTCGAGCGAAGCGACGTCGCTGAAGTCGATGGTGCCCGTCTTCGGGTCGCCCGCGTTGGAGCCGCCGTAGTTGGTCGTGCCGTAGATGGGGTCGGTGCCGTCCTTGATGTTGTTGTCGAACTCGCCGATCACGTGGCCGTTGACCGCGACGATCGCCGCGTCGTCGTAGACGACCTCGCCCGCGATCTTAGCCACAGCGTTGAGGTCATCGACGTCGAACGTGGTGCGGAAGTAGTAGACGGGGATGTCCTTGCCTTCGTTCTCGCCGCCAACGATGTACTGCGTCAGCAGGTTCGTGGGCGTGCAGCCGCCGCCCAAGTCGGCGATCTGGCCCCTCTTGGCGCCGAAGCTGCCGGCCGCCGTCTTCCAGGTGATGTCGGCCGTGGCGGCGTCGGTCGTCCATGTCTTGCCAAGCTGCTCGTTCGCGTCGCTGTACTGCCAGACAGTGGTTCCGGACGTCACGACCTGCTGGCCGGCCGCGCCGTCGGTGCTCTCGGCGTACGCCGGCTGACGGGCGCCCCCGAACGAGATCGCCGTCAGCACCATCAGCGCGACCCCCATCGTCGCGAGGGCGCGGCGCCAGAGGGCGCGCACGCCCGTTGTTCCTCTCCGCATTCAAATCTCCGTTTCTCTGCGTACGTCGTGTGCCCCCCAAAAGGGGCTCGAGCACCACGTCACGCAGACAACGGCGATGGCGCTCATGCCTCGAACACTTTAGGTTCCTTTCATCCATGGCCCGTAATGCGCGGTCACCGTTTTCGTATGCTTCCCGTAAAGATTGGGCCTGCTTTGTCAGTGAATTAATAAATACGCAGGTAAATGCAGTGGTTCGTCATACGGCAAGAAGGGCAGTCGCCTGGCGACCGCCCTTCCATACATCAGGTGTTTAATTGTCTGACTTTCATGCGACCTTGCGGGGCGCTACTCCACGGCGTCCGGTTCCACGACGTCGCTCGCCGCGTCGTCACGCGCGGCAAAGAAACCCCGGTCGTCGTCGCAATCGACCTTGACCGTGTCGCCCTCGCGCACCTCGCCGGCGATGATCAGGTTCGCGATGTTGTCCACGACCTGGCGCTGGACCAGGCGCTTGAGCGGGCGCGCGCCATAAACCGGGTCGAGGCCGTCGATGGCGAGCGACTGCACCGCCGCCGGCGTGAGCTCGAGCTTGATGCGGTCGCGCTCGAGGCGCCCGCGGACGTCCTTGAGCTGGATATCCACGATCTTCTCGATGTCCTCGAGGCCGAGCGAGTGGAAGACCACGACGTCGTCGATACGGTTGAGGAACTCGGGCTTGAAGCTCTCGCGCAGGGCGTCCATGGCCTTCTTGCGGCCCTCCTCCGCGTCGCCCGAGGCCTCCGCGCCGGCGATGAACTGGCTGCCGACGTTGGACGTCATGATGATGATCGTGTTCTTGAAGCTGACCACGCGGCCCTGGCCGTCGGTCAGGCGGCCGTCGTCGAGCACCTGGAGCAGGATGTTGAACACATCGGGGTGCGCCTTTTCCATCTCGTCCATGAGGATGACGGAGTAGGGTTGGCGCCGCACGGCCTCGGTGAGCTGGCCGCCCTCGTCGTAGCCCACGTATCCCGGGGGCGCGCCGATGAGGCGCTGGACGCTGAACTTCTCCATGTATTCGGACATGTCGATGCGCACGAGTGCGCGCTCGTCGTCGAAGAGGCATTCGGCAAGCGCCTTGGCCAGCTCGGTCTTGCCGACGCCGGTGGGGCCGAGGAAGAAGAAGCTGCCGAGGGGCCGGTCGGGGTCAGAGAGGCCCGCGCGGCTGCGGCGCACGGCGGCGGCCACGGCCTTGACGGCCTCGTCCTGACCGATAACGCGGCGGTGCAGCTCGCCCTCGAGGTTCTTGAGCTTGTCCATCTCGCCCTGCATCATCTTGGACACGGGCACGCCGGTCCACGCCGAGACGACCTCGGCGATCTCCTCGCTCGTGACCTCCTCCTTGAGCAGGCCGCCCGATTCCTGCTTGGCAATAAGTGCCTGCTCAGCGGCGTCGTAGTCGCGCTGCAGGCTGGGAATCGTGGAGTAACGCAGCTCCGAGGCGCGCGCCAGGTCGCCCTCGCGGGTCGCGCGCTCCATCTCGGTCTTGGCGTCCTCGATCTGGCTCTTGAGGTCCTGGACGTGGTCAATCGCGCCCTTCTCGTTTTGCCAGTCGGCCTTCATGCCGTCGAGCTTCTCGCGCGTGACGGCAATCTCACCGCGAAGGGTCTCGAGGCGCTCCTTGCTCGCGGCGTCCTCCTCCTTCATGAGGGCCTGTTCCTCGATCTGCATCTGGGTGAGCTGGCGGTCGACGGCGTCGATGTCGGAGGGCATGGAGTCGAGCTCCATGCGCAGGCGGCTCGCGGCCTCGTCCACGAGGTCAATGGCCTTGTCCGGCAGGAAGCGGTCGGAGATGTAGCGGTTGGAGAGGTCGGCCGCGCTCACGAGAGCCTCGTCGGTGATGCGCACGCGGTGGTGCTGCTCGTAGCGGTCCTTGAGTCCGCGCAGGATAGAGATGGTGTCCTCAACCGTGGGCTCGCCGACCATGACGGTCTGGAAGCGGCGGGCCAGCGCCTGGTCCTTCTCGATGTACTTGCGGTACTCATCGAGCGTGGTGGCGCCGATCGCGTGGAGCTCGCCGCGGGCCAGGGCCGGCTTCAAGATGTTGCCGGCGTCCATGGAGCCCTCGGTCGCGCCCGCGCCCACGATGGTGTGGAGCTCATCGATAAAGAGGATGATGCGGCCGTCGGCCTTCTCGACCTCCTTGAGCACGGACTTCAGGCGCTCCTCGAACTCGCCGCGGTACTTGGCGCCCGCGACGAGGGCGCTCATGTCGAGCTCGACGATGTCCTTGTCGCGCAGGGTGGAGGGCACGTCGCCGTTGACGATGCGCTGTGCCAAGCCCTCAACGATGGCCGTCTTGCCGACGCCCGGCTCGCCGATGAGGACAGGGTTGTTCTTCGTGCGGCGGCTGAGCACCTGGATGGTGCGGCGGATCTCTTCCACGCGGCCGATGACGGGGTCGAGCTTGCCCTGGCGCGCGAGGTCGCAGACGTTGCGGCCGTACTTGGAGAGGGCCTCGAACTCGGTCTTGGAGTCCTGGCTGGTCACGCGCTCGTCGCCACGCAGGTCGGCATAGGCGGACTCGACGCGCTTGGCCGTGACGCCAGCGTTCTTGAGGATGGTGCCGGCCTCGGTCTTGTCGTCGGCGAGGGCGCAGAGCAGGTGCTCGGTCGTCACGTAGGCGTCGCCGAGCTTGGTCGCGAGCTTCTCGGCGGCATTGGCCACGCGCACGAGAGCGTCGCCGGCGCCGAGCTGGGAATTCGAGCCGCTCACGCGCGGCTGGCGCGCGATGGCGTCGTCTACCTGCGACTCGATTGCCTTGGGGTCGGCCCCGATACGCTCGATGATGGCGGACAGGTTATGCTCGCCGGAGCTCAGGAGGGCCTTGAGCAGGTGCAGCGGCGCCAGCTCGGAGGCGTTCGCGTCGGTTGCGATGCCGACCGCGGCTTGCAAGGCCTCTTGGGCGGTTACGGCCCATTTATCGATTCTCATAGTCGTCACCCTTTCTGGGCGCCGCACGCGACACGTTGCCCGCGCGGCTCGTCGTTTATCACTGGTTCTTATGCCCCATGAGTGATTTAGCTATACAAAATCTAAGTGTGTTCGCATTAGATTTATAGCGCCCAACCGAATATCAGACTGAGCATCACGACGGCTGGAACTGCCATTCGGAGACCCGCGCCCGCTTATCCTGCCGTCCGCAAGGTTTTGCGCCAAGTGCGACGCCGGGGCATGTCCGTTGCAAGGTTTTGCGCCAAGTGCAGCGTAAACTCCGGCTTCAAATAGTCCACACCTCATCTTAGAACGACAAAACCCCAGTTGGGCGAAGCCCAACTGGGGTTAATCACTCAGATTAACGTCGCACTTGGCGCAAAACCTTGCAGGACAGGGGCACCTACGCTGCACTTGGCGCAAAACCTTGCAGAACGTCGATGCCCAGGCCGCGGTCAGCTCCAGATTTAGACCGGCGCGCTACTCTTCGCCGCCGCCGCTCCCGCCGCCGAGCAGCTTGCGCATAACGACCTCGGGGTTCGAGGTGTCGTAACGCGCAAGTGAGGTGATACGCTCCTGCACACGGTACTCGCGGAGCTCCTCCTCCATGCGACGCACCTTCTCGCGGAGCTGCTCGACCTCGTCCTGCAGCTCGAGCTCGCGCTCGCGCATGTCGATGATGCGCACGACGCCGGCAAGGTTTATGCCCTCGTCGGTCAGCTTGGAGATGAGGTTCAGCCGGTCGATATCCGCCTGGCTGTACAGGCGGGTGTTGCCGCGCGAGCGCCCGGGGTTCACCAGGCCCTTCTGTTCATAGACGCGCAGGGTCTGCGGGTGCATGCCCGTGAGCTCAGCCGCCACGCTGATCATGTAGAGCGGCTTGTTGCGGCCCTCGTCGCTACGCGCCATAGCGCTCGACCTCCTCGCGGTAGTCGCGCTCATCGGCCGCCTTCAGGGCCTCTATCGCCTCACGCTCCTTCTTGGAGAGCAGCGTCGGCACCTTGACCTGCACCGTCACATAGAGCGCGCCGACCGAGCCCTTGCGCTTCACGTCAGGCGCACCGAGGTCCTTGAAGCGGAAGGTCTTACCCGCCTGCGTTCCGGCGGGAACCTTGAGACGCACCGTCTTGCCGGAAGGCGTGGGCACATCGACGGTCGTGCCCAGGGCCGCCTCATACATCGAGAGCGGCAGCTCCATGCGCACGTCCGCGCCGTCGCGCTTAAAGAGCGGGTGCTCGGCCACGTTCGTGGTGATCACGAGGTCGCCACGGGCGCCGCCGTTGACGCCCGTCTCGCCGCGGCCGCGGTAGCGCAGCTTGCCGCCGTCGATCGCGCCGGCCGGGATCTTTACCGTGAGGGTCTGCTCCTCGCCCGTGGACGGCACGCGGTAGGTGACCTTGCGGCTCGCGCCGGAAAACGCCTCCTCGGCCGTGACGTCGATGGACATAGTGAGGTCGGAACCCTTACTTGGTCGATTCGAGCGCGCTCCAGCCGCCCCACCGAAGATGGAGGAGAAATCAAACCCGCCGAAACCCGAGGGGTCCGCGCCCATCCCGCCGAAGATATCCGCCCAGTTGCCGCCGACGTTCGTGCTGTAGCCGCCCGAGCGCCCGGCCCCTGGAATGCCCCCGAACATCAAGAGCTGATCGTATTCCTTGCGCTTCTGCTTATCGGACAGCGTGGTATACGCCTCGCTGACCTCTTTAAACTTGGCCTCATCGCCACCAGCATCGGGGTGATACTTTGCCGCCAGCTTACGGAAGGCCTTCTTGATGTCGTCGTCGGTGGCGTCGCGCTTTACGCCGAGGACGTCGTAGTAGTTTCTCTCTGCCATGGGTGCACGAGCCCCCTTTCAAAGAATCGCGCCCGAGCATGTGCCCGGGCGCCAAGGAACAATTACTTGTCGGCGCCGTCCTTCTCGGCAGCGTCGCCCTCGGGCTCAGGCGCAGGCCGCTTAGGACCGCCGAAGGTTACCGTGACCATCGCGGTGCGGATGACCTTGTCGCCCATCTTGTAGCCCTTCTGATACACCTGGGCCACCGTCTCGTCGTAGGCCTCCTTGTCCTCGACGCGACCGACGGCCTGCTGAGAAAGCGGCTCAAAAGCCTGACCGGCCGGATCGATGGCCTCGACGCCCTCGCGCGCGAGCACGTCGACCATCTTCGCGTGAACGGCGTCGATACCGTCAACGAACTGCTTGAGCTGCTCGTTGCCATCGGTGGCGCCGGCGTGCTCAATCGCGCGCTCCATGTCGTCGATGACGGGAAGAAGCGAGCAGACGAGCTTCTCGGCGGCGCGCTCCTTCTCTGCGAGGCGCTCAGCAGCGGTGCGGCGGCGATAGTTTTCCCAATCCGCCTGCAGGCGCGCCAGGCGCTCGGCGGCCTCGGCGGCCTGCTTCTTTGCCGCGGCAATGGTCTCGTCCACATCAGCGAGCTTCTTCGCGAGCTCGTCGCGCTCCGCGCGGAGCTTTCCTGCATCGGAGGCGAGCTCGCGCTCGGCAGCCTCCTCGCCGGCGCGGATGGCGGCCTCCACGCGGGCGCGCTCCTCGGCCTCGGGGTCCAGCTCAACCTCGGGGGCACTATCGGTTGCGGGCGCGGCCTGATCGCCGTTGCCGCCCTGGGCATCGTTTACGGCCTCGGTCTCGGGGACCTCGACCTTCTCTTCATCTGATTCGATGGGCACTTTCACGTCACCCTCCTTTTACTTACCTAGAAGAGAGGCGGCCGGCTGGGGCCGCCTCCCGAATCAATCGTTTGCTAGCGTGCGCTCGCGCGGGGAGTCGCTTCCCTCGCGACGCTCGTTCGCCGATTACTTGTCGTCGTCAACGACCTCGTAATCGGCATCGACCACGTCGTCGCCCGCGGGTGCGGCGTCGCCGGCAGCGGCAGCGGCCTCGTCGGTCGTGGAGTAGACGATCTGGGCGAGCTTCTGAGAAGCCTCGGTGAGCTTCTCGCCAGCGGCCTTGATGGCCTCGATATCGGTGCCCTCAAGCGCCTTCTTGGCGTCGGCGATGGCGGCCTCGACCTCAGACTTCTGGTCGGCGGGAACCTTGTCGCCGAGGTCCTTCAGGGTCTGCTCGGCGCCGTAGCACAGCGAGTCGGTCTGGTTGCGGACCTCGATCTCGTCCTTCTGCTTCTTGTCCTCCTCGGCGTGGGCCTCGGCATCCTTGACCATGCGATCGACCTCGTCGTCGGAAAGCGCGGTGGAGCCGGAGATGGTGATCTGCTGGGACTTGCCGGTGGCCTTGTCCTTAGCGGTGACCTTCACGATGCCGTTGGCGTCGATGTCGAAGGTGACCTCGATCTGAGGCACGCCGCGGCGGGCGGCCGGGATGCCGGTGAGCTGGAACTTGCCGAGCGACTTGTTGTCGCGGGCAAACTCGCGCTCACCCTGCAGGACGTTGATCTCGACGGAGGTCTGGTTGTCCGCGGCGGTGGAGTAGACCTCGGTCTTGGAGGTCGGGATGGTGGTGTTGCGGTCGATCATCTTGGTCATGACGCCGCCCATGGTCTCGACGCCAAGGGAAAGCGGCGTCACGTCGAGCAGCAGGATACCGGAGACGTCGCCGGTGAGAACGCCGCCCTGGACGGCCGCACCGTCGGCGACGACCTCGTCCGGGTTCACGGACATGTTGGGCTGCTTGCCGGTCATCTGCTTGACGAGGTCCTGGACAGCAGGCATACGGGTGGAGCCGCCGACGAGGATAACCTCGTTGACCTGGGAAATCTGCAGGCCGGCGTCGTGCAGCGCCTTGGTGACGGGGGCCTTGCAGCGGTCGAGGAGGTCGCGAGTGATCTTCTCGAACTCAGCGCGGGTGAGGTTGTAGTTGAGGTGCAGCGGGCCGCTCTGGTTCATCGTGATGAACGGGAGGTTGATGGTGGTCTGCTGGGCAGAGGAGAGCTCCTTCTTGGCGTTCTCGGCGGCCTCCTTGAGGCGCTGGAGGGCCATCGGGTCGTTGCGAAGGTCGACGCCGTTCTCCTGCTGGAACTTATCGGCCATCCAGTCGATGACGCGCTGATCCCAGTCGTCGCCGCCCAGGTGGTTGTCGCCGTTGGTGGCGAGAACCTCGACCACGCCGTCGGCCAGGTCGAGCAGGGAGACGTCGAAGGTGCCGCCGCCGAGGTCAAAGACGAGGACCTTCTGGTCGATGTCCTTCTTGTCGAGGCCGTAGGCGAGGGCCGCGGCGGTCGGCTCGTTGACGATGCGCTGGACGTTGAGGCCCGCGATCTTGCCGGCGTCCTTGGTGGCCTGACGCTGGGCGTCGTTGAAGTAGGCCGGGACGGTGATGACGGCGTCGGTGACGGGCTCGCCGAGGTACTTCTCGGCGTCGGCCTTCATCTTGGAGAGGGTCATCGCAGAGATCTGCTCGGGGGTGAAGTCCTCGCCGTCGATCTCGACGACGGCACGGCCGCCCTGGCCCTCCTTGACCTTGTACGGGACGGTCTTGAGCTCAGAGGTGACCTCAGAGTACTTGCGGCCCATGAAGCGCTTGATGGAGAAAACGGTGTTGGTCGGGTTGGTAACAGCCTGGTTCTTTGCTGCCTTGCCGACGATGCGGTCGCCGTCGGCGCGGAAGCCGATGACGGAGGGGGTGGTGCGCTCGCCCTCGGCGTTGACGATGATGGTCGGCTGGCCGCCCTCGAGAACTGCCATGGCGGAGTTGGTGGTGCCAAGGTCGATGCCCAGGATCTTACCCATGATTACGGTCCTTTCTGCTTGCGCGCGGCGGGCCCTTTCGGCCGCGGCGCGCCCTTTTCTGCGTTGTACGTTTGAGGTTATCCCCTATGCGTTTTGATTCTATACATAATCTAAGTCTCCACACATTAGATTTTTTGCTGGAGGCATTTTAGGGGCGCCGGGCGGCAGGATGAAATGACCGGAAGGCCAGGTGGGGCGGTTGGAAACGTCGGCCCTAATCGAGCAGACAGTGCTCAAAGCGGCCGTCCACATAGAGGCCGTAGCTGTGGGTACCGTCTTTGGGGATGCCCACCGAGCCGGGGTTGAAGACCGTGACGCCCTCGTGGCCCTCGACCTCCTGGAGGACCTTCTTGTGGGTGTGGCCGTAAATGAGCGCGGAGCCCACAGTCAGGGCCGGCCAGCTGTCCACGCTATTGTGGATGCCGGGGCCGTAGATGTGGCCGTGCGTGAAGAAGAGCGTGCGGCCGTCGGCGGCCGGATCGACCAGGATGTTGTGGTCGGCCATGCAGGGGAATCCCAGAACCATCTGGTCGACCTCTGCCTCGCAGTTGCCGCGCACGGCGATGACCTGGTCGGCAATGCTGTTGAGCATCTCTATGACGCGCTTGGGAGCGTAGTCTGTGGGCAGGTCGTTGCGGGGACCGTGATAGAGCATGTCGCCAAGGAGCACGACGCGGTCCGGCTGCTCTGCCTCGATGACGTCCATGAGCTTGCCGCACCAGTCGGCGGCGCCGTGGATATCGGATGCGATGACGAGTTTCATGGGCTTCTCCCCTGGTTCGCGGGTGCTTCTGATGACCCCAATCCTACCGCGAGGGCTTCGGACGGCCAAACTCTGAGATTTCGCACTTTAAAGCCTCGTTGTCCAAGTATCGAGGTCCGAATAAAGATGATTACCAGGGCAAACGCCGCGCTTGGCGAGTCTTCTACTCCGCCTGGCGGATTTTAAAGTGCGAAAACCCAGAGTTCCATCTAAAGTCGCGCCATGGACATCAAGATTTGTGACTCAACGGCCTTCCGCTACTGGCGCATCCCGCCCATAGCCCAGCTTTTGGCAGCCGCGCCGGAAGCCGACGCGCGCTTGGCCAAGGTCCTGACCGCCGACGACCTCGAGGCGCTTTCTGCGCGAGCAATCAGCGCCCGCGAGAAAGCCAGGCGAGCGCATTGCGGTCACGCCGGGGAGCTTTACCGCACGATAGCCGAGGCCGTCCCCTTGCTAAGTCTTTGCGGGAACGAACCGTTTGAAGTTTTGGCCCGGGACGGTCGGGCCGTTCGGAGATCGAGCCTCGTGGAGCCACGAGTCTGGAGCGCAGGGGCGCCGGTCGGCGGCACGCGTGAGGCCACGGGGTTGTTTGACGTCACGTCCCCGGAATTCACCTTACAACAGCTCGCCGCACGGTCGAGCCTCGAGCGAACGCTTCTCCTTGCGAGTGAGCTATGCGGCGAGTTTTCTGTATTTAGCCCTCCGGCCGAGATCGCACATGTGATCCAGCGGCTCTGCAACTCACGGACCCTGCCCAAAATCGGAGGCTGGGAACCTTGCCTCGACGGAAGCGGACGGCTCACCAACCTGTGGAAGAGGCCGGCGCTCACAACCCCTAAAGAACTGCAGCGCCTTGCCGAGACGAGCGACTCGCCCCGCGGTCGCGCGAGGCTCTCCCTCGCTGCCGACCTCGTGGTTCCGGGCGCAGCCTCCCCTTTCGAGGTTCAGGCGGGCCTACTTCTTGGGTTGTCCAGGCGACGCGGCGGAGCGGGCCTGGGCGGTTTCGAGTTCAACCATAAGGTCTGGCTCACTCCCGACGCCAAATTGCTCGCCAAGCGCGGGAGCTGCTCATGTGACTTGTACTGGGACGAAGGGCTGGACGTCGAATGCCACAGCATCACCTGGCACACCGAACGCGACAGCCAGTTGTCGGACTTCACGCGAGAGACGGCGTTGGAGCTCATGGGTATTGAGGTGCTGCCCATCACCTACGAGCAGCTGACCTCGCAGCGGCAGTTCAACGCCGTCGTGCGGATCATCGCCTCAAAGCTGGGGCGCAAGCAGGTAAAGGCGACCGAAGCGTCGCGCACGGCGGAAAACCGCCTGCGCAAGGAGATCCTGGGCGTGGATTGGCTTAGCCTTCCCAATGCGTAAAGGCCCACTGGGCCAATGCGGCTACTCGTTGCCCCCGTTTTGAGTCCCGGCCCGGCGTTCTAGGGGGCGCGCTGAAACAAACTCTGAGATTTCGCACTTTAAAACCGAGTCGTGAAAGTAGACGGGAAACCGAACCCCTTTGCCAACTGGGCAAACACCGATGCCGACCGATTGGCTACTCGGTGGACCGAATTTTAAAGTGCGAAATCTCAGAGTTTATAAGTCGCGACATGAAAAACGACCCCGGAGGGGCCGTTATTAGTGGGCGGAGCAAGGTTTGCACCGGAAAGCCGGTGTCATGCCGAGGGGCGAGCCTTTGCGCCGGGTCGCACGGGCCGCATCCTCGGCACCGCAACCCCGTCGCCCGCGGCCTTACGCCTGCTATTTGCCGAGCTTGGCCTTGATAAGGCCAGCGATGGTCGGGATAACGGACACGAGCACGATGCCGACGATCAGCAGCTCAAAGTGCTCCTGCACGAACGGGATCCCGCCAAAGAAGTAGCCGAGCAAGGTAAAGAGGGTCGACCACGTGATGCCGCCGAGCACGTTGAACAGCACGAAGCTGTGCCACTTCATGCCGCCCATGCCCGCGATGAACGGAACAAACGTGCGAATGAACGGGAAGAAGCGCCCCAGGAAGATTGCCAGGTGGCCCCACTTATCGAGGAACGCCTCGGACTTGGCCATGCGCTCCGGCGTCATGGCCTTGACCTTGCCGGAGTCGATGATCTTTCGCCCAAAGAAATGGCCGATCATGAAGTTGCACTGATCGCCCAGGATAGCCGCAGCCCAAGCCACGCCGAGCAGCGCGATGATGTTGAAGCCACCGTCGGCCGCGAAGAAGCCCGAGGCAAAGAGCAGCGAGTCACCCGGAAGGAACGGGAAGAACACGACGCCCGTCTCGATAAAGATGATGAGAAACACGCAGCCGTAGGCCATAAGCGGGCCGGCCGCGATCCAGCCGGCGATGGCGGCGCGCGGGTCCCTGAGCAGCTCTGCGATGAAGTTAATAAAGCCCATAGTTCGGAAATCTCCTTTTTTGGCCGTCGGTCAAAAAACATCTGGACACAACACAACCCCGCGACAAACGTCACGGGGTTGTAAAAAAGCGCGCTCGATGGGAACGGATGCCCGCCAGAGGCCCCTTATGGCTGCTGCCTCCCGGCCCTGACCAGATTCGAGGTGTGGCGTCACCCGCCCCCATCGAACGCGCTCGATAGCCTACTGTACCAGACACAGACGCGTCGCCGCGACGCGAGGCTGCCTAAACACCGACTGCCTGCAGAACGAACATAACCACCGTGAGAATCACGACAGCGACGATGGTGAACCACGTGAGCGCATTCCACGCCTTCGTGTTGCGATTCACGCCCATGACGTGCCGGTCGCTCGCGATGAGCACCATGAACACGAGCAGCACGGGCAGCAGCACGCCGTTGATGACCTGCGCGAGCATCATGATGCCGAAGAGGTCGACATTGGGCAGCACGACCACAATCGCCGAGAAGATGATCACGGCGGTGATGATGCCGCGGTAGACAGGGGCCTCCTGCCAGTTGCGGTCGCTGCCGCGCTCCCAGCCGAAGGCCTCGCAGATGGCGCTCGAAGTAATGCCGGGCAGCACGCACGCGGCAAGGAACGACGCGCCCACGAGGCCCGCGCCGAAGAGCAGCGTCGCGTACTCCCCCACGAGCGGCTGCAGCGCGAGCGCCGCGTCCTCCGCGCTCGAGACCTCGATGCCAGCCGGGAAGAGCACCGCGCCCGTGGTCAGGATGATGAACCAGCTGATGATGCTCGCCACGATGGAGCCCGTGACGGTGTCGATGCGCTGGTACGGCAGGTCCTCGGCGTGAGCGTTCTTCTCGACGACGTTGGACTGAGCGAGAAAGATCATCCACGGCGCGATGGTGGTGCCGATGTTCGCCACGAGGACGGAGAAGTACGTCGGGTCGGTCGAGAAGCGCGGAATCACGGTGGCGTTGAGGGCGTCTCCCCAGTCGGGCCCGACCATCACGCCGGCGACCACGTAGGTGACGAAGACGCAGCTGATGGCAAGCAGGATCTTCTCGATGCGGTGGTACGAGCCGCTCATGGTAAGAAGCCAAATGGCGAGCGCGGCCACGGGCACGCTCACGATGGCCGGTACGCCGAAGAGCGCGAGGCCCGACGCGATGCCGGCGAACTCGGAGAGCGTGACGGTTGTGTTCGATATCAAGAGCGCAAGCATCGCCAGCGCCGAGAGACGCACGCCGAACTGCTCGCGGATGAGCGACGCGAAGCCCTTGCCCGTGACGCAGCCCATGCGCGCGGCGGTCTCCTGCGCGACGATGAGCAGCACGCACATGACCGGCACGGTCCACAGCTGGCCATAGCCAAAGCAGGCGCCGGCGCTCGAGTAGGTGGCCACGCCGCCGGCGTCGGCGCCCGCGAGCGCCGCGACCATGCCGGGGCCCATCGCCGCGAGCACGCGCTTCGGGTCGAGGCGCCTCTTCGCAGGCGCGGCGGCGTCGGCGGGACCGGAGGCCGAGGCGAGCGCGCCGCCCTTGCCGGCGCCCCCCACGGTCATCCCGCGCTTCTTATCCGCCGCCAACCTAGATCGCCCCCAGGAAAGACGGCGTGAACAGCACGACCACGACGATGAACACCACAAGCGAGATGGCCATGGCCGTCACTGACATCGAGAAGCCCGATGTGTCGAGGTTCTTCTCGTCGCGCGAGCGCAGGACCATCAGATAAATCGGGCAGGTCAGGAAGGTGAGCAGCAACGCAATCGACGCCGCCACAAGGCCGAGCGAGAAGCTCGGCAGCACCGAGGGCAGCGGGTCGGCGAAGCGGATGCTCCGCAGGGCGAGGTTCGCGAGAAAGACAATGCCCGCCACCACGATGCCGAGGCCGGCGCTCTTTACCACGAACCCGAACATGGACGGCGAGCCCTCGTCGTCGGGGTCGTTCTGGAGGAAGAAGTTCGTCACATAGCTCACCGCGTCATCGGAAAGCACGAGCGCGACGGGCAGCGCGGCGCAGGTCAGAAGCATCGAGAGGCTGTTCTCGCCGAGCACGAGCGGAGCCACAGCGGCAAGAATCACCACGCCGGCGAGCCACAGGAAGAACCATGCGTTGCGGCGCAGCAGCCACACGAGGTCGCCCGCGTGCGAGGAATCGTCGTCCGCAGGGCCGCCGGCAATCTGCAGGTCCTCGGCGTGCTCCTCCTCGAGGACGTCGAGCGCATCGTCGACGGTAACGATGCCGAGCATGTGCCCGTCATCGGCCACGACGGGCACGGCGAGCAGGTTGTACTTGGCGATCTTTTCCGCGACGTCCTCCTGGTCCTCCTCCGGCGAGACAACGATGGGCTCCGGCGTGCAGACATCCGCAAGCTTGGTCTCCGGCTCGGAGACGATGATACGGTTGAGGGTGACCACGCCGGAGAGCTTGTTGTCCTCATCGGTCAGGTAAACGTACCGGACGGTCTCGAAGTCCTCGTCGAGACCGCGGAGCAGCTCGACGGCGTCGCCCACGGTCGCGTCCTCGGAAAGCGCGGCGAACTCGGAGGTCATGATGCGGCCCGCAGTATCCTCGCGGTACCCGAGCAGCTGACGGATTGCGCGCTGCTCCTGAACGCCCATAAGGCGCAGGAGCTTCTCGGCCTTGTCGTAATCGAGCTCGGAGACAAGCTCGGCTGCGTCGTCCGGGTCCATCTCGGACAGCATGCGGGACGCCTCGGTCTCGTTCATGTTGCCCATAAGCTCGGCGGCCATCGCGTCGTCGTCGAACTCGGCCATGGCGCCGGCGCGCTGCTCGTCGTCGAGCTGCGCGAAGACCTGGCCGCGGAGACGGGGATCGAGGCGCTCGATGATGTCGGCGATGTCGGCCGGGTGCATGTCGTCGAGGGTCTTGTGAGAGACGCTCAGCTTGACGTTGGAGAGGTCGCGCTCCACAAGGTCCATGTAGGACCAGGCGATGATGCGCTCCGGAATCTGCTTGCCGAGCATGCGGGCCACGCGCATGACGCCGCGCTCGAGCGAGGGGCTGAGCGAGCGCAGGATGCCGCGGGCGCCCACCTCTGCGCCGAGCAGGCGCAGCTGCGTGGAGTTGGTGTCGGAGAGCTTGAGGTCGTTCACGCGGACGACGCGCATGCCGCGGGTGTCCACAATCTGCTTGTTCAGGATATCGCGCGCGATGAGGACCTCATCCGGCTGCAGATACGAGAAGCGGATCTCGGTCGCCGGGACCTTGAGACGAATCTCGTTCTCGTCGTAGCTGTCCACGTACTTGCGCCAGCTGATCATGAAGGGAGTGCGCCCCGGCCCCTTAAAGGCGAGCGAGGTGACACGCGGAAAGACCTCGCCGGTGGCGATGCCGAGGTCGGACACGCTGCCGATCCTCTCGCCGTCGGCGGCATAAACCGGGTTGCCCATGAGCTGGGACAGATAAATCATTCGTGCTCCTTTACGCGAACGCGGCCAAGCTCGGCCACGCTGTTGCAGACATCACGCCTCGACGGCGCGCAATCGAGCACGCCGCAGGTCATCGACTGGCAGGTCGAGGTTTCATGCGGACCCTTCTCTTGGGATTTGGTCAAATCGGTTGGTTATTGTACACGACATTCATGCGGGCAACTTAGGCCCAACAAAAGGTTTATGTAAGGCACGGCGAGATGACGCCGCCCTGTATAACGAACCCTACGAGAGGGGATGCTGTAGATGCGCAGGGAGCGGCGGCACGGTTGCAACGCAGCACAAACGCAAGGCACGTGCCCTCGCACTGTAAAGCGATTTTCTGCTTGGCAGCTGCCAAAGTGGGGGCCCCGGAGCTTCAGCTCCGCAGGGCCCCCGTCAATGTGCGAACGCATGTCTTGATTTAGCACAGGAAAGAAGGGGCCGGCCGAAGCCTCAATGAGGCTACGCCTGGGCCCGGCAATGCAAGCCCGCCAGAAGCTCATCGCGGCGTCCCGCCGGACGCTCCAATCGACGCGCCTCGAGGCCGCCGAAATCCCGACCGCCTTACCGGAAGTGCCTGCCTCGCACAGCGTAGTCACGGCAAGCCCGGGCAAGGTTCTCATAGTGCTCGGGCACATGGGCATCGCTCGCGATGTACGAGTAGAGGCCCTCCTCGAACATCTTCCTTGCGGGCCTCTTCTCGCGCCCGAATCGCCCTCCGGCGATGAAGTCGGCCGAGGCCTGAAGCTTGCACCCGGAATCCACGAGGTCGCGGGCGATCTGGATGTCCTTCTGGATGGCGCGGTAACGCTCGGGGTGGGCGATGATCACGGTGTATCCCATGCCCTGCAGCATGTATATAGTGCGGTCGTACTCGCGAAAATCAACGGCAGTGCAACCCGGGTCGAGCTCGAGCAGGAACTCGGGCGTCTCTGCAAAGCAAAGACGCGGGGCCCATTCCTCGATTCCAAGGTGAACAAGCTTGCGGTGCGCGACCTCGAAACCCATCGCCACGTGAACCTCAGGCGCAGCCACAGAGGCGGCGACGCGGAACTTGTCGAAAGCCTCGAGCATGCGCTCGTAGTCGAAGTAAGGGCTCCGGGCATGCGGGGTGCAGACCATCGAGGTAACGCCGACGGCGCGAGCCGCCTCGAGCATGCGAAGACTCACACCGAGGTCAGCCGCGCCGTCGTCAACGCCGGGCAGGATATGGCAATGCAGATCGCGCATCTTAGGGTGAATCTCGGCTCGGGCGCGAACTAGTCGTCGAGCGAGGAGCTCTTCGGCGAGTACCCGGTCTGGGCGAGAAACGCCATCGTGCTATCTGCGGGCGATTCGTAATCGACGTCCGGGAGCGGCTTCAGGCCCGAATCCCCGGCGTCCTTCGCAATAGGCATGTTCACGCCCGTTGCGTCGGCGTCGGACACCTCATCGAGGTTCGCCGCGAACACGTCGTCTTCAACGACGGACGCATGGCTGCCCCTAGCAGCCGACGGATCGATAAGCTTGGCCTGGGGCGCGGGGTCCGCGATCGCGTTCTTCTCGCTCTTGCTGTAGTAGTTGTAGTAGTAGTAGCCGGTATGCTCGACGTCGCAGCAGTTCATAACGGCGCCGATAACGTTCGCGTCGGCCTTCTCGAGCTGGTCGTAGGCGGCGAGCACGTCCTTGCGCTTGACGTAGCCCTCGCGGACCACGAGCAGCGTGGCGTCCGTGACCTGAGAAATAACAGCTGCGTCGACGAAGGCCGTCAGGGGCGGCGTATCGATGATCACGTAGGCGTACTCCTTGCGCAGGCGCTCCACAAGGTTGCCGAAGCGCTTGGAGGCGAGCACGTCGACCGGGTTGGGGATGTGCGGCTCGACGTCGAGGATGTAGAGGTTGGGGGTGTCGGTCGCGACAACCGCCTCATTGAGGCTCGCCTGATTGGCGAGAACGGAGTAAAGGCCGTACTTCGCGTGGACGCCCACGGTCTTTGCGATAGAACGGCGGCGCAGGTCGCAGTCGATGACGATGACGTCCTTGCCGCCGGCCGCGAACGCCTGGCCGAGCGCGATGGAGACCGTGGTCTTGCCCTCGCCGGGAATCGAGGAGGTTACCGCGATGGTGTGGACGGGATCGTCTACCGAGGCGAAGCGGATGTTGGCCACGACGGTCTTGACGGAGTTCTGAAGCTGGCTCGAACCGCCCTTATACGTCTTCTCGTTCTTCTTTCTAGCAAACACGTTAGTTACGCCCTTCCGAAAAGACGGGGATGCGGCCGATGACGGGGATACCCAGGAGCTCCTCGATCTGCTCTGCGCTTGAGATCCTTGTGTTGAGCATGTCCACGAGGACGACGACCGCCACCGCGACGAAGAGTCCGGCGAGAAGCGCGACCGCCACATAGAGCTTGCGGTTGGGACCGCTCGGGACCTTGGGCGTCCGCGCCTCGTCGATGATGTTCACGGACTGGACGTCCATGACCTGCTGCGCGATGTCGGAGACGTTTTCCGCCAGGGAGTTGGCCACGAGCGCGGTGCCCTCGGCGTCTGTCGACGTGACCTGCAGGGAAACGACGCGGGAGGTGGTCGCGGAAGTGACGCTTACCTTATAGTTGCCGAGGCTGGAAAGGCCGAGGTCGGACGCGACCTCCTTGGTGACGCGGTCGGACTTGAGCAGGGCCGCGACGTCGTTCGTGATCATCTGCGACGCGGAGAGGTCGGAGTTGAGCGTAGACGACGTGCCCTCGCCGGAATCCTTGACGAGGACGTACATGCTCACGCTCGCGGTATAGGTATCCTTCATGAGCAGGTAGCTGTAGGCACCCATGGCCACAGCAAAGATGAGCGGCAGGGCGATCACAAGCCCCAATCGCTTCTTCAGGAGTTCAATGAGTTCTAGAAGTGTCATACGCTTCTACGTTCCCTTCCCTTTCCTTCCTTATATTACGCTTGATAATACCCCTTGCGCTCATGGCTCGGGGAGACGATCGGCCGCCCGTAACCCCCCCCCCTAAAAGCACACGACATCGCTCGCCTACTGAACCTCGGTGTAGAAGGTGTCGATAACCTCCCGGCGCAGGGCATCCTTATCGAGGTAGAACTCGGCGAAGGTATCGCCCTGCTGCATCTCGCCGTCGAGCGAAACGATCTCGAACTCAGAGATACCGTGGGCGAGCACGGTGTCCACGAGATAGCTGTACTCGCTTATTCCGAGGTTGGTATAAGTGAACTCGGCGGCCTCGTTATAAAGGTCCAGGAGCTTGGCCGGGTCGGACTTGGCGATCTCGAGCGCCTCGGACGCGAACGCCTTCACGTATTGCTTCTGGCGCTCCTGGCGATCGAGAGAGGTGTAGATCGTGCTCTGGGTATCGCGGTACTGTACGTACGTCCTCGCGTTCTTGCCCAGCAGCGTCATCTCCACGCCCTCCACGATGTTCGAGTTGGGAAGCGTCTGGATCGGGGTAAGCGTCACGCCGCCGATGGAGTCGTTTAGGGCAGCCACGCCGCGGATGTTCAGCGTGAAGTAGTAGCTGATAGGCACGTTGTAGAAAAGACGCGAGACCGCGTTGGCGGTGAGCTCGGAGCTGCGGTTGGCGGCGTCGCCGTAGGAATACTGCAGGCAGAGCTGCTCGGTGACCTGACCGCCGTAGGAATCGCCGGCGTACACGTCCACCGTGACCATCGAGTCGCGGGGAACACTGATGACCTTGACCTTGCCTGTGAAGGTGTCGAGGGCGAGAACCATGACCGCGTCGGACTGGCCGCCCTTGAGCGTGTACTCCTCGCCGGTGTCGTCGTAGCCGATGAAGCAGACTGAGACGACGTTCTCGTTCATTCGGTACTTCTTGCCGTCGTACTCGATGACGCCGTCTTCCGCGGCCGCCTTCTGCACGACCTGCTCGGTCATCGCCTGCTTGCCCTGCTCGACCGAGTGGCGCCACCAAGCAAAGGCCGCTGCGGCGCCGACGATAGCCACGAGGAGAACCACGCAGAGCACGGTGAGGGCGATGCGGGCCGGCGACTTCTTCCTTCTTCTCCTGCGGCGCTTGCCGTCGGCGCGATGGCCGTCCTTGCCCACATAATGCTTGTGGACCTCCGGGAGCTCCGGCCACTCTTCCTCGTCGGTCTCGTCCGGGGAGATCAGATCAGGCTCGTCCTTGACCTGCTTGTCTGTGTTTTCGCTCTCGCCCACAAATCCTCCTTTGAGATCGTTGCGCAATTATCAGGGGCAAACAGAAGGACGGGCGCTCTAGTACGTGGGCTGGTCGCCGGTGCGCACAGCCGAGACGATGAACCGCCCGTCGGACTCTTGATGCGTCGTCGAGCACGTGGAGAGCTGCAGCAGCTTTGAATCCGAGGAGAGCGCGGCGCCGGAGTTGACGTTGCTCGAGATGGAGTCGGGGCTCGCCACGAAGTCGAAGTACGCATCGACCACGCTTTGGTCAGAGAAGTTGAACGAGTTCATGATGTGGCGCGTGTCGTAGATGTAGCTGGACACCACCGTGTACGTGTAGATGTGGCCAGGCACGTAGACATAGAACTCGAGGTTCGCGTCGAAGAACTCCTTGTCCTGGTACTGCAGCAGGGGCTCGAAGGCACCGTCGTTCCTGTGCCCGTAGACCACCGTGACGGGGTCGTTGAGGTCGTCCGAGTTGCAGAGCTGGATAAAGGGCACGCCATAGAGGTCCTCGACCTTATCCTTGTTGCGCCAAAGGTAATAAAGGTCGTCCGTCGGGCTCTGGAAGAGCGGCGTGTTTATCTCGCAGCCCGGGATATAGAGCCACGCAAAGATATCGGAGTTCTCGGACTTGAGGGTCGCGAAGTCGATGGGGTTCTCGGCGAGTTGGGTCTCCTCGTCGACGGCGGCGTCCTGCGGGGTGGCCGGCGCCAGCTCGCCCGCGACCGTCGCTGCCGCCTCGGCCTCCTTGCCGTGGTAGTACACGAGAAACGAGATTCCGCCCGCTGCCACGGCGAGAAGCACGATGAGCAGGACGACGAGGGGCCAGATGCGCTTCTTCTTTACCGGAGGCTCTATAGAATCGGCAAGATACGAACCGATGAAGGGCCTCTCGGGAGCAGACGGGCCGTCCGGGTCCTCGACGGACGCGGAGACGCCGCCATCCCTGGATTCTCGGTCGTCGGGATTAGTGGCAGACGGCTCATCGACCCGCTCGGGGGCATCGCCCGCCGTGCCCGCGCCAGCGTCGACCGGCTCGCTATCGGACACGTCGTCCCTCCGCGAATCGGATGCAAAGTGAGAAGCCATCTGAATTACCTTCCACGACACGAAAAACGGGAGCGACCAAGGGCCGCTCCCGCCTAATTTACTCGAGCAAGTAGTTAAAGACGCGCCTACTCGTTGACCTTTTTGCGAATGGTGACGGCAACAGCACCGGCAGCCACAACGGCGGCGGCGGAGACGCCGGCGACGGCGGTGGTGTTCACGCCGGTCTGCGGGGAACGAGCGGAGGTGTCCCTGCTGGCGGCGCTGCCGTTGGCCGGCTCAGCCGTGAGGGTGTGGATGTAGGGGAGCTTGTCCTCGGTGAAGGTGATGGTGCCGTTGGCATCGGCGACGGCAGTTTTGACGCCAGTGGTGCCGTCTGCGTACTGAACATAAATAGTGACGGTGGCGCCGGCATAGTCGGAGCCCAGGGAATAGCTGTAGCGATAGGGGCCCTCGACGCCCTCGGCGGTGGTCACGAAGGAAGCGACGATCTTGCCGTATTCGCTCGCGGGCACGTTGGATGCGATGTCGGAGCTAGGGGTGATCTTAATCCAGCCGTTGCTGTCGGTCTTCACGGCGCTGACGGAGGCCTCGACGGGCGGGGTGCCGGTGCTCGTGGCGCTGGAGGTGGCGGTGTTCGGGCTGACAGCGGCGATGGCGCTGACAGGGGCGGCGATAACGGCGAGAGCCGTGACAAGCGCGATCAGTTTGTTCTTGATCATGGCTTTATCCCTTCTTGATATTTCTCGTTAAAGCCTCGGTTTAGTCTCACACAAGACGGTTGCCTTGGTTTAGGTAAGAATCACTCTATCGCATCATACCTGTCCATGCGAGCGCGTGCTTTGAGTTTTCACCTTTTGGCTTATTTTTGGCAATCTGCGGTCGCCGGGGGCCTTCTGGAGGCCGGCGACGCAAAGAGAAGGCCGCAGCGCGACGCCGCGGCCTTCTTGCCGCCTCGGTTTGTCCCGTTTACTTGCGGTGCGCGCGGTAGTACTCGATGAGGGCCTTGGTGGACGCGTCCTGCTCGGCGAGCGCGGCGTCGTCGTGGAAGGCCGGGGTGATCTGCTTGGCGAGCTGCTTGCCGAGCTCGACGCCCCACTGGTCGTAGGAGTCGAGGCCCCAGACGGTTCCCTCGACGAAGGTGATGTGCTCGTAGAGCGCGATCAGCTCGCCGAGCGCGTGGGCGGTGAGCTCGCAGCCGAAGATCGAGGTGGTCGGGCGGTTGCCCTCGAAGACGCGGGCCGGGACCATCCACTCGGCCGTGCCCTCGGCGCGGACCTCGTCGGCCGTCTTGCCGAAGGCGAGTGCCTTGGTCTGGGCCAGGAAGTTGCCGAGGAAGAGCTCGTGGACGTCCTGGTCGCCGTCCTTGAAGGGGTTGGCGGTATTGGCGAAGGCGATGAAGTCGGCCGGGATGGCACGGGTGCCCTGGTGAATAAGCTGGTAGAAGGCGTGCTGGCCGTTGGTGCCCGGCTCGCCCCAGAAGACCTCGCCGGTGCCGCAGGTCACGGGCGTGCCGTCCCAGCGGGTCGACTTGCCGTTGGACTCCATGGTGAGCTGCTGCAGGTAGGCCGGGAAGCGGTGCAGGTACTGGTTGTACGGCAGGACGGCGTGGGAGCCGAGGCCGTAGAAGTTGACGTACCAGACGTTGAGCAGGCCCATGAGGGCGACGACGTTCTGCTCGAGCGGGGTCTGCTGGAAGTAGACGTCGAGGTCATGGAAGCCCTCGAGGAACTCCTGGAAGCGCGCCGGGCCGAAGACGACGATGAGCGAGAGGCCCACGGCGGAGTCGACGGAGTAGCGGCCACCGACCCAGTTCCAGAAGCCGAAGGCGTTGGCGGGGTCGATGCCGAACTCGGCGACGAGCTCGAGGTTGGTGGAGACGGCCACGAAGTGCTTCTTGATGGCGTCGGCGGCCTGCTCGTCGGAGCCGTCGATGGCGCCGGCGGCCTGGAGCTGCTCGAGCATCCAGGTCTTGACCTCGCGGGCGTTGGTCAGGGTCTCGAGCGTGGTGAAGGTCTTGGAGACGATGATGACGAGAGTGGTCTCCGGGTCGAGGCCGCGGAGCTTCTCGGCGGCGTCGTTGGGGTCGATGTTGGAGATGTAGCGGCAGTCGATGCCGGCGTCGGCGTAGGGCCTGAGGGCCTCGTAGACCATGACCGGGCCGAGGTCGGAGCCGCCGATACCGATGGAGACGAGGTGCTCGATCTTCTTGCCGGAGACACCCTTCCACTCGCCGGAGCGGACGCGCTCGGCGAAGTCATACATGCGGTCGAGGACCTCGTGGACGTCGGCCACGGTGTCCTGACCGTCGACGATGAACTTGCCCTTATCGGAGGCCGGGCGGCGCAGCGCGGTGTGGAGGACAGCGCGGTCCTCGGTGGTGTTGATGTGCTCGCCGGCGTACATGGCGTCGCGACGCTCCTCGAGCTTGACGGCGCGCGCGAGGTCGGCCAGAAGCTCGACGGTCTTGTCGGTAACGAGGTTCTTGGAGAGGTCGAAGTGCAGGTCGTCCATGTCGAACGAGAGCTTGGCCACGCGCTCCGGGTCGGACGCGAAAGCCTCCTTCAGGGTGAAGCCGGCCTTGAGCTCGGCGGCGTGGTCGGCAAGGGCCTTCCACTCGGGGGTCTGGGTCGCGTCGATGGGAGCGGCGATGTTTGCCATGTACGGGTCCTCCTCGGAAGAAAAAATCCACGGACGGCATTATTCTACGCCCCAACGTCGCAACAGGACGCGAAACGTTGGGGCGTTCGGCGGCGATAAGAACCGGGCAACGCGGCGGGCGCGGGGGCGTCGCCGGCGACTCGCGGGGCATCGTTGCCGCCGGGGCTTCTCGCCTGGCGAGGCGCGCGGGACGCCGCCCCTTCAGGCTCTCTCCCCTAGTACGGCTCGGCGAGAGGCGCCACGCGCTTGAGGCGCGCCCACATCTGCTGCTTGGCGCGCGGGTCGGTGAGGGCGGCAGCGAACCCGCCCAGGTTGAGCATGCGGATGCCGCAGACGGGGACCACGTAGCCGGGCTCGAGCATGGCCTCGTTGAAGTCCTCGATGATGGTGAGGTCGTCGGCGTAGGCCTCGCGCACCGCGGCGGCCGCAGCGTCGTCGCAGCACACGAGCGTAGCGGGGTCGAGCGCGCAGACCGCCTCGCGGAAGAGCGCGGGGGCTAGGGGCGCGGCGCCCGTCTCGTCGCAGGTCAGGAGCCATGCCCAGTGCTCAGGCGCGTAGCCAAGGGCCTTGAGCGAGGCCTTGAGGGCCGCGCCGTCCGCGCCCGAGAACAGCTCCGCGCCGCCGGCCTCCTCGGCCGTGAGCTCGCCCTTGCACACGAGGATCGGCGAGAATGCGTTGCCCCCGGCGCGCACCCCGCGCTGCGCGAGGCTGTCGAGCTCGGCGGTGGTCTTCTCTACGCACGCCTCGCGGCGGTCGTCGGCGGTGGTCGGCATGGGCATCACTCTTTCTGAACCGATTGCGAATCACACGGCATTTTGCCTGATAAACACTGTCGTCCCGCATTTCATAAGCCACAACGACAGACAAATCCCAGGCGTCTCGCGTATCTTCGCCCCATCGTAATCCCCAAACACAGGGAGGTTGCCATGAATTCCAGTACCCAATTATGGAGGAAATCATGAGGCTGGAGAGGCCGTGCGGGGTCGTCTTGTTTGTGATTATCACGGTTATCGTTTCCGTCTATTCGATTCGCAAGGAGCTGTCCGCAGGCAAGACCTTGGCCCTTCTGACGTTAGGGGCCTCTTGCTCCATAGCCGCAGCCATGCTCGTCTTCCCGATGGCCTTGACTTCCGATGCCCTCGCGCCGGATCGTGTTCCGGGCTTCTTTCCCATTCCGTTTGCGCTGACCTTTTCCCTGATGGATAAGTACGGAACGCTAATCACCGTGAGGCTATTGGCGCCGGGCGCAGCCCTGTTCGCGCCCATCGGACTTCTACTGCCCGTCCTCGGTGCCCCCTCTTCCGCTCCTGGAGCGCGCAATATGCTGCCTTACGCGTTCGCTCCCATCGCCATTGAGGCCTGCAGGCTCCTAGAGTGTCTCGCTATCGGCTCGTTCTATAAGACCGTCGCAACCGACAACATACTGCTCGCCATGACGGCTGTTGGTCTGGGATATACCTGCAACAGAGCTATCCTTATTGCAGGGAAATCGCTGAAAAGAGGAGCGGCGTTTGGCGGACAGGCGCATTGACACGACTCGACCCGCCTCCGTACGCGCGGCCGTGATGCTCGTCTGGACGCTCGGCGGCATCACGGCCGCACTTGTGTGGGGGACCGACGACGGAGCCGGCTTTACCGTTGCCGGACTTTCACGCAGTCTTTCTTCAGAGCTGGTGCTCGCCGCGCTTGGGGTTTCGGCGGGAGAGGCCGCCTTCGCGCCATTAACAAAGCGGCCGAGAATGTTTGCAGACGCCGCAGCAGCGGCCATCGTCCTCGCAGCCCTGTTTACAGCCAGTTCACGTATCATATTGGGGCATGCTCCTCGCAACCTCATAGCTTTCGCCTGGGGCTTTTTCGGAAGCGTTCCCTTGATTGCACGCGGTCAGGAACGCAATCGAGTCGCCGCCTTCACTTTAACGCTTACCGAATTCAGCGCGGTGCTCACGCTTACCTGGGTCGGGGAGACTGCGGCGCGCTCGATGGCCGCCATTGCCGCACATTTGGCCCTGCTCGGAGGTTCTTTTCTCCTCTTGGAAGCCGCACGGCGCAAGGCGTCCCGCCAACGCGAGGCACCTGCCGGTAACAACAGTCGGACCGACAACCCACAGCAATCCAAACCGAGCGGCTTGACGCCGCGCGAACAGGAGGTGGTCGACCGCCTCGCCCGCGGCGAAACCCAAGTGGAAATTGCCGAGGCCCTCGGCATAAGCCCCTCGACCGTGAGCACGTACCGGACGAGGGCCCTGCGGAAGCTGGGCGCGGATACCATAGAAGTCAAAGCGCCGGTGCGCCTGATGACCCTCGAGGATGATTATCTGCCAGCAGCGCGCCTTGTTTTGCCCGTCTCCCTTCTTGCCGCGACGTCGGCTCTGCTTTGCATCATTTACCTGGCCTCTGGTAGGCTCACGTGCTTCAGAGCGATTGCGTGCACGGTGGCCGCGGCCTTACCCTTGGTAAGCGAACTCACGAATCGGTCGCAGCCTCTGCGCAATTGCGAACCCAAGCCGCTCAATCTTTGTTTGGCGCTCGGGGCCGGAATCCTCACGCGCGAACTTTTGATTTGGAGAGACGCTCTCCCTACCTCCTTGGCACTCCTCGCGGGTTGCGCCGCGACTTCCCTCGCCCCAATGATCCGCGAAGGGCGCGTCCACGCCACTCGTCAGTCGCGGCGGCGCTCGACCCAGGAGTGCTGCCTTTTCGCCGCCGCCCTGCTGCTGCGGCAGTTCCCCGGCAACGACGTTGCGACGGTTCGAATCGGCCCTTTGAGCGCCACGTCGGCCGAGGTGACGCCCGTCTTGATAGCGGCGTTGGTCATCTTCCTCGTCTGGTATTTTTCGACGCATCTTTTGACCGAGTCCGAAGAAACCCCACGCGCGACACCCGAGCTTGCCGACAGATACCTGAATTACCTCCTGGCCAAAGGCCTAAACCAGACCCAGGCTCACGTTGCTCTCGACATTGCGCAAGGACTCAGTCAATCTCAGATTGCTTCAAAGGAGTGCATTTCCGCCGGGGCGATCAACAGTGCCCGCCTCATCGCGTACCAGAAACTTGGCGTCAGCTCTCGCCGCGAGCTCGTTCGCGTTCTCGAGCGAGAAATCACGTAGCCTTTTGGGAGAGGCCCAATCCGCGGGCTACCGATTGGGGTATAAGCGACAAAAGGCAACAACATACGGGCGCGAGCGCTCGGCCGCTTGGTTCAAGGAGGACGCATGGCAGTCAAACAAATCGAGGCTGAGGAACTCGAGCAGGTTCTTTCCGATGCGAAGAAGGCCGTGCTCGTTGATTTTTGGGCTCCATGGTGCGGGCCATGCCGTGCGCTCGGCCCCGTCGTCGAGGAGGTGGCCGACGAGATGACCTCCGAGCTCGACGTCTACAAGATGAACGTAGATGACAACTACGACTACGCCATGCAGAACAAGATCGTGTCCATCCCCACGCTGATGGTGTTCAAGGACGGCAAGGTCGTGCACCGCATGGTGGGATCGATGCCCAAGGCGTCGCTTATCGCGGAGATTCGCGCGCATATCTAGCCCACGCTGAGGCCGATTGGTGAACGGGCGGCGAGAGAAGCACCTCTCGCCGCCCGTTATTTGTGTTTTGAGGCGCCGGGCAGCGCGTCGCGGCCGAGCCAGCGCGGGTCACGGAGCCATTTTCGATGTTGTCGTGCCGCCTTAAGAAGCAAAGTCTGACTTTTCGCACTTTAAATTTCGGCTGTCCAAGTAGCCGGCTATTCGAAGGGCGTATTTTCCCAGGTAAACGACTCACCCGGCATCCAGCTGCTCGGCAAAAGCGATTTTAAAGTGCGAAAAGTCAGACTTTGCCGCCGCAACCGTCTAAATCGGGTGAGACCCACCTTAGGCAAGAAACGACCCCCCCACCTTCCAGCAAGTTCACGCCCGCCTCGCCCAGCGCAAAGCGCAACGGGCGCCTGGACACGGTCCGGATCCACCCCGCCTCCTCAAGCTTCTTTGTGCACGAGTGGGCGGTTTGCTCGGAAACCCTGAGATAAAGCGCCGGGCAGCGTCAATTTCGGGGCCGCCGCGCTGTCGCGAGAGGCCATGCCCGACTTATCCCACTTTAAAATTGCGTTCGCCGAGTAGCCGCAAATTGAGCAACCCGTCTACCCCTGGCAAACGTGGCGGCCAATCCATCGGCTACTCGGCGAACGCAATTTTAAAGTGGGATAAGTGGGGCATGGCCGCCGATGCGGACCGATGCGGCCCGATTCGGGCACGACAGGCCTCCTTGGGAGCGGCGCCGCCTTACGGTGGGCTTACCGAGGGATGATATTGTTTTTTTAAATATGTCAGCCGAATTTAAGGAGAAGCACTTGAGCGACCCCAAGCAGCGCTGCGCGCGACTCGGACACGCCGTTGCCCAGCTCGCACGCGAGAACGCCCGCCTCATCGTCGTGCTCATCGCGGCCATCGTCTTTATCTACCTGCTCGGCGAAGTCGGCGAGGGCGAGATCATGAAGCTCGATTCCTTCGCCTACGCGCTCTTTGTCGAACGCCTGCGCGCCGAGCCCATGACCTCGATCATGCAGGGCTTCACCGGCCTGCTCGACATCCCGGTCCTGCTCGTGATGACGCTCATCGTCACCGCCTTCGCACCGGGGCGCGCCCCGGGCCGCTGCGTCGCGCTGAACCTCGTGTGCGTACTCGCGCTGAATCAGCTGCTCAAGACCATTATCCAGCGCCCGCGCCCGGACGGCTTCCGCCTCATCGCCGAGACGGGCTACAGTTTCCCCTCCGGCCACTCGATGATCTCCATGGCGTTCTTCGGCCTGCTCGTGTGGATGGTCTGGACCTACGAGAAGGACCGTGCGCTGGCCCGCGTGTGGTCCGTGCTGCTCTCACTCGTCATCGTAATGGTAGGCGTAAGCCGCATCTACCTGGGCGTTCACTACGCGAGCGACGTCGTGGCAGGCTTCTGCGTGAGCCTCATATGGCTCGCGTTCTACACACGCGTGATTACGCCGGCGTTCATGGCCGAGGAAACGGAACCGGCTGAGAAGGGCAAGTAACAGAAACCCGCGCATTGGAGGCGGTTCACAGCCACCAATGCGCGGGTTTTTCTTTTTGGCGCGCGACCTGCCCGATCCGCCCCAGCCGGAAAGCTACAGCGTGATAATCTCGGCCGAGAGGACCTTTCCCGCATCCTCGTCGCAGATGATGCGGCCCATGGACGGCTCGGAACGGCGCGGGCAGGTGGGGCTACCGGGATTCATCACGAGCGTGCCCGTCCACTCGTCGCGCGTCACGAACGGGAAGTGGGTATGGCCGCAGATGGCGACGTCGCACTTGATCAGGTTGAGGTGCTCGCGGTAATGCACGACCTGCCAGCGCAGCCCGCTGCCGAAGAAGATCTTGCGCTTCTTTACGCTGGGTCCGTAGTCGCCGGACCAGTCGTTGTTGCCCAAGCACATCTGCACGGGCGCGATCATCTCGAGGTGGCGGAAGTCCGCGACCGAGCAGCAGTCGCCCGCGTGCACGATGACGTCGGCCCCCTTGAGCTGCTCTATCAGTGCAGCGGAGAGATGGCCATGGGTATCGGAGATGATGTCGTAGCGCGTGGTCGCCAAGTTCGCTCCCCCGCCCTAAAGTCCGAGCGCGCGCTTAAGCGCGACGACGCGGCGGCGAGAGACGGAGATCTTCTTTCCCTCGATGCCGTTGACGCCCAGCTGCAGGATGCCGGAGGAGATGACCTCGACGTCCTCGACGAACTCGAGGTTCACGATATAGCCTCGGTGCACGCGGAAGAACCCGTGCGGCGCGAGCTTCTCCTCGAGCTTGGCGAGGCTGATCGTCGAGAGGAAGCGGTCGTTGTCCGTGTAGATGCAGGAGTAGTCGTCCTTGGCCTCGATATAGCGAATCTGATCGATGGGGACGAGGACCTTGCGGCCGCTCTTGACCACGGGAATGCGTTCGACGGAGGCGTGGCCACCCGTGGCGAGAGGCTCGGGCTTGACGGTCCGCGACTCGACCTTATCGAGCGCCCGCTCGAGGCGCTCGGGCTCGACGGGCTTCATCAGGTAGTCGACGGCGTCCACCCCGAAGGCCTCGAGCGCGTACTCGGAATACGCCGTCACGAAGACGATCGCAGGCGGGTTCTTGAGCTTGTGAAGCGCCTCGGCGAGCTGCATACCGTTGGTCTTGGGCATGGAGATATCCAGGAACATGACCTGGGCCTTGGACTCCATGAGCTTCTCGACGGCTTCGCGCGCGCTGGAGGCCTCCGTGATCGCCTCGATGCGGCCGGTCTCCTCGAGCAGGTACCTGAGCTCGGAACGGGCCGGAGCCTCGTCGTCAACAATCATCGCGCGCATATAAAGAACTCCTCGGATCCAGGCCTTAGGAAAACAACCGCCTAAACGTTTAAATACTATTCCGTCGCTTCGATTTCCGCAAGCTTTTTCGACGCGCCGCATAGCCTCAGCGTGACGCAGGTGCCCTCGCCCGGCTTGGAGACGACCTCGACCCCCGAGCCGGCATCGTAGAATCGCTCGACGCGCTCCATCACATTCTTGAGGGCCATGCCGGCGCCGCGTTTGCGGCCGCTGCCCACCGGGGCGGGCGACGCGCCTTCCCCGCCGTCGCGCCCGAGCAGGCGGGCGGCGGCCTCCTCCGTCATGCCCAGGCCGTCGTCGGCCACGGCGATGAGCACGTCGTCGCCGTCGACCACGGCGTGGATGTCGATGGCGAGGGGGCCGGAGTCGCGCATCGCGTGGCGCACGGCGTTCTCCACGATGGGCTGCACGAGGAACGACGGCACGGGCAGGCTCCCGAGCTGGCCCTCGACGTGCTCGTACTCGCAGATGCGGTCGGCGCCGAAACGAGCCTTCTCGATGGTTAGGTAGCGCCTGGTCTGCTCAAGCTCCTGGGCCAGCGGGATCAGGGTCTTCTCGGAGCTCTCCAGGGTGCGGCGATAAAACATGCTGAAATCGCGCAGCAGGTCGCGGGCCCGCATCGGGTCCGTGCGGCACAGCGAAGCGATGGTGTTCAGCGTGTTGAAGAGGAAGTGCGGGTTGATCTGGGCCTGCAGAGCCTTGACCTCGGCCCTCGCCGTGAGTTCGGCCTGCGCGTCCAGCTCGTAGAACGAGAGCTGCGTGGAAAGAAGAAGCCCCAGGCCGCGGGCGATGGCGAGCTGCGTGCGGTCCATGTCTCGGTCGCGGGTGTAATAGAGCTTGATCGTGCCGACAGCCTTGTCCTGGACCACGAGCGGCACGACGACACCGAACGAGTTGCCCTGCGGCAGCGCCCCCGCGACGAAGCGGCGCGGCTCCTGCATCTCTTCGTCCATCGAGTAGAAGGTCTCGGTGCGCTTGGAGCGCAGGACCTCGTTGGTGGGACGGCTGTTCGCGTCGCCCGGGGAATACGCGACGTTGAAGCTGCCCTCATAGGCGAGCACACGGGTCGCGTCGGTGATGGCCACGCCGGCGGCGTTGGTCTCGGGGAGAAGGAGCGCGCAGATGGCCTGGGCGTTCTCCGAGGTAAGGCCGCCGCGCAGGTGCTCGAGGGTGTTCGTGGCCACGCGCAGCGTGCGCTCGGTTGCCTGGGAACGGGTGTCGTCGGGCACGAGGTTCGCAGAGCCCGCCACCACGATCACGCCGGCGATGACCGCCCCGCCCACGAGACAGACGGCGACGTTGCCCACCGAGACGCCCCAAGCGAGCGCGACAAGCGTCGCGACCCCTATGGCGGCGAGAAGCGCATCGGCGCGGCGCACCGACAACGCGCCCCGCGGCCTGCGCATCACGCAGCCCCCGCAGTGCCGGGGTCCGTCGAGCCGGGGTCCGCGACCTTGAGCGCGATGCCCGAGAGAGGCTTCTCGGCCCCGTCGTCCTTCTTCGGGAGGGCGGCGCGGCCGCAGACCTCGCCCGTGCGGAGAATGGCGGCCTGCAGGTAGCGGTCGTCCCAGAGCGCGGAGATCACGCCCGGCCACGTCATCGAGAAGCTCAGGTAGCGCGAGGCGTTCTCGCTCGCGAACTTGTCCGCCTCATGGCGGCCGCGGGCGAGGAGGTAGAGGTAGTCGAGGCGGTCCGGCCCGGCGACGAGGCGCCGCACGGCCGTGTGGACGATGCGCTCGCGCACCTGCTCGGAAAGCCAGGGCGCCGGGTAGGGCATGAGGGACTCGGGCGTGATGGTGCGCAGGTCGCGGCGGGAGTTGAGGACCTCGAGCTTGCGGTACTCATAGAGCCAGCGGTAGACGTCCTGCATAAAGACGGAGGACGCGCTCGCGCGCTCCTCGGGAAGCTCCAGGCGCACGCACCAGTCGTTGTCGAACCACACGTCGAGACCGCGGCTCCGCAGGTTGAGCACGTAGTCGAGGTCGTCCCCGCGCGTGATGTAGGGGTCGAAGGGCACCCGGGTGAAGGCCTCGGCGTGGATGGCGCAGCAGCCGCCGCACATGTGGTTCGAGCGCGTCACGCGGTTCTTGGCCTTCTGCGCGCGCTCCATGACCTTGTTGAAGGGCTCGGTCTTGGACCAGTACTTCTCGGTCCAGCTCTTGGACGGGTTGGCGTAAGGGGAGCCCTGGTCGTCCACAAAGAAGCCCGACTTGGCGAGGATCTTGAGGTCCTGGCGGGTATAGTCGCCCAGGCCGAAGACGGCCTTGGTGAGGAACTCGGGGTCGCAGACGACCTCGTCGTCGTAGATGAAGACGGCCACGTCGTGCCCGAAGACGCTCGCCACGGCCAGGCCGATGTTCTTGATGGCGCCGTAGCCGCGAAGCGCCGCGACCTCCCCGGCCGAAACCGGGACAACGCGCCCCACGGCACTGACGATGCACGCGGCCTCCTCGGCGCCCACGACCAGCGGGTTGAGGTCGGGATGGGCGCGGCAGATGGAGTTCACGCGGGCTCGGGCGGCATCGCGGCAGCTCTTGGGCGCCACGAGCAGCACGGCCACGCGCAGGACGCCGCGCACCTGCTCGAGGGACGAAAGACAGGTCTCGAGCTCCGGCAGGGGCTTGTCGATGGGCGTGGTGTAGTCGTAGAGGCCGCGCTCGGCGAGGTCGCCGGGCTGGTCTCCCTCGTCCCAGTATGAAGGTATGACGATCAGGGGGTTCACGCGGGGTGTGGCCAATCTTCGAGGAGTTGCGTGCGGGGACCGAGCGGGCCCGGGAGGGCTCGTGGCCAGTGTTAATATTACCCCCATATGCGCGCAGGGTGGCGCAGCGCCCCACCTCGGCAGCGTTTAAAAGTCAGACAGCGTAAAGAAGCGCCCCGCGGCCGGTCGCGCGCCGTTGCGGGGCCGACTGAGGAGGTCGTCATGGGGGCTCGCACCGCACTCGCCTGCGCAGCCGCGGACATCGCGCGCTGGGGTCTCTCCAACGTGTTGAGGCGCGGGGGCGGCAACATCCCCGGCGCCGTGGCGCTCAAGCTCGACCCGCGCGTCATCGAGAACCTCGCTGGCGCACTCGACGGCTCCGTCGTGGTCACGGGCACCAACGGCAAGACAACCACCAACGGGCTTATCGCCGACGGCCTCGCCGCGGCCGGCTACGACGTGGTGTGCAACCGCGCGGGCAACAACATGCAGACGGGCATCGCCGCCGCCATCGTATCCGGACGGCGCGGGAGCAAGGGCGCGACGGCCGGCGGACGGCGCCGCTTCGGCGCGTTTGAGTGCGACGAGCTCTACACCGTCCGCGTGTTGCCGCAGCTCAAGCCTAGTGCTCTCGTGCTTCTCAATCTCTTCCGTGACCAGCTCGACCGCTACGGCGAGATCGACCACACGCAGGACGTCATCGCGCGGGCGCTCGAGAAGTCGCCGGGGACGACCCTCATCTACAACGCCGACGACCCACTGTGCGCCGCCATCGCGGGTCGCGTGCCCAACCGCTGCATCGGTTTCGGAATTGATGAGCCGACAGGACTTGAGGCCGACCGCATCAGCGACTCGCGGTTCTGTGCGAAGTGCAACGCGCCGCTGGATTACGAGTATGTCCACTACGGGCAGCTCGGCAAATACCACTGCCTCAAGTGCGGCTGGGAGCGCCCGGAGCTCGGGTTCGCCGCGCGCAACGTCGAGCTCGTGTGCGGCAAGGACGGCGGCTATTCGTGGGACGTCTGCGGGCCGGACGGCTTCTCTCGCCACGTGAAGACGCCCTACAACGGGCTGTACATGGTGTTCAACGTGATCGCCGTGGCCGCAGCGCTGGAGTTCGCGGGCGCCGGGACCGAGGGCCTCGACCAGACCATCGCTTCTTACGAGCCGGCGGGCGGGCGCATGCGCACCTTCCACGTACTCGGCCGCGACGTGGTGAGCAACCTGGCAAAGAACCCCGCGGGCTTCGACCGCATGATCAGCGAGGTCAAGGCCGCCGACAGCCACCTCATGGCGTTCTTCCTCAACGACAACGACGCCGACGGGCACGACATCAGCTGGATCTGGGACGTGGACTTCGAGAAGCTCTGCGACCTGGACATCGAGCGCGTCTTCGTCGGCGGCACGCGAAAGAACGACCTGCAGGTGCGGCTCAAGTACGCCGGCATCGACGCGCGGCTCATCGACGGGATCGAGGACGCCGTGCGCGGGTGTTTCGGCGCGGACGACTCCCACGAGCTGCACTCCGTTGCCAACTACACCGTCTTCCCCACCGTGACTGCCGACCTCAAGCGCCTCGACGGTACCGAGCGGCCCGCGGGCGCGGCGGAGGCTCCGCGCGGCAGCGCCCGCGTTAACCTGGGCTGCGTTGCCGACGCTGGCCTTGCCGAGATGCTCGACCGCCCGCTGAGGATCGTCCATCTCTACCCCGACGCGCTGAACCTGTACGGCGACGGCGGCAACATCGCCTCGCTGCGGCAGCGCTGCGCGTGGCGCGGCATTCCCGCGGTCGTCGACCAGGTGCGCATGGGCGAGGAGCTCGACCTTTCGGACGCCGACGTCGTTCTGCTCGGCGGCGGCGCGGACCGCGACCAGCTCGCCGTATGCCACGAGCTTCTTGCACAAAAGGAGAAGGTCGCGGCGTACGTGGAGTCCGGCGGCGCGCTCCTGGCCATCTGCGGCGGCTATCAGCTGCTCGGACGCTTCTACATGATGGGCGACGTAAAGGTCGAGGGGCTGGGCGTCATCGGCGCCGAGACCCGCAGCGGCGAGGGGCGCCTTATCCACAACGTGGCTATCGACTCGCCGGTCGCAAGCTCCCCCATCGTCGGCTTCGAGAACCATGGCGGGCGGACGTACCTGGACGAGGACGAGACGCCGCTCGGCACCCCGCTCGTACGCGGCACGGGCAACAACGAGTTCGCCGTCGGCGAGGGCGTACTGCACAAGGGCGTGGTGGGCACGTACTTCCACGGGCCTATCCTGCCCAAGAACCCGCAGGTCACGGACTGGCTGATTCGCCATGCTCTCGAGCGACGTGGGATTCGCAGCGAGCTGCCCAAGCTCGACGACGCGTACGAGACGGCGGCCCACGACGTCGCACTGCGCATCGTTCGCGGGCATTAGCGCCGGTGCCAGGCCATAAACTGCAGCCGACAAAGGGCAGGTCAAACACGACAAGCGTTTGACCTGCCCTTTTTCTATCGGCCTCTTTTTCCAAACCCCTGACGGCTGCAGTTTTGCCCAGAGCCTGATAAATAAGGCGCCCGCCACCGATCGGTGACGGGCGCCTTTGCGTTGGCACGAGGCTCAAGCGGCTATGCAGCGAGCATTACGCGTCGGCGTACATGGCCTTGAGCTTGAGGAGGTGCTGGTAGCGAGCCATCGCGGCCTCCTCGTTGGCCTGGAAGAGCTCCTGCGCGCGCTCGGGGAACTCGCGCGTGAGGCGGCTGTAGCGCGCCTCGTTCATGAGGAACTCCTGGTAGCCGCCCGCCGGCTCCTTGGAGTCGAGGGAGAACTTCTTTCCGGCCGGGGCGGTCGGGTTGTAGCGGTAGAGGTTCCAGTAACCGCACTCGACCGCGCGCTTCATCTCGAGCTGGCAGTTCTTCATGCCGCCCTTGATGGAGTGCATCTCGCAGGGGCTGTAGCCGATGATCAGGGACGGGCCGTCGTAGGCCTCGGCCTCCTGGATGGCCTTCAGCGTCTGAGCGGGGTTGGCGCCCATGGCGACCTGCGCGACGTAGACGTAGCCGTAGGTCATGGCGATCTCGGCGAGGGTCTTCTTCTTGGTCACCTTGCCGGCGGCAGCGAACTGCGCGACCTGGCCGAGGTTGGACGCCTTGGAGGCCTGGCCACCGGTGTTGGAGTAGACCTCGGTGTCGAAGACGAAGACGTTGACGTTGCGGTTGGAAGCAAGGACGTGGTCCAGGCCGCCGAAGCCGATGTCGTAGGCCCAGCCGTCGCCGCCGAAGATCCAGAAGGACTTCTTGGTGAGGTACGCCTTGTCGGCGAGAACGGTCGGGGCGACCGGGCAGCCCTCGGAAGCAGCGGCCTCGAGCTCGGGGATAAGCGCGGAGGCAGCGGCCTTGGAGCCCTCGACGTCGTTGCGGGAGTCGATCCAGGCCTGAGCAGCGGCCTTGAAGCCCTCAGAGGCCTTGTCGGAAGCCATCATCTCCTGGACGGCAGCGACGAGCTTGTTCTGGACGGCCTCGTAGCCGACCTGGAAGCCCAGGCCGTGCTCGGCGTTGTCCTCGAACAGGGAGTTGTTCCACGCGGGACCGTGGCCCTCGGCGTTGACCGTGTAGGGCGAGGTCGCGGCCGGGTTGCCCCAGATGGAGGAGCAGCCGGTGGCGTTGGAGATGAACATGCGGTCGCCGGCGACCTGCGTGACGAGGCGCGCGTAGCTGGTCTCGGCGCAGCCGGCGCAGGAGCCGGAGAACTCAAGCAGCGGCTGCTTGAACTGGGAGCCCTTAGTGTTGGCGGCGATGGCCTCGGGCTTCTCGGCGACCTTGGCGACGCAGTAGTCGAAGACCTGCTGCTCGGCAAGCTCCTCCTCCTGCGGGACCATGGTGAGGGCGCCCTTGGGGCAGGCGGTGACGCAGACGGTGCAGCCCATGCAGTCGAGCGGGCTCACGGCCAGGGTGTACTTCATGCCCTTGACCTTGGGACCCATGGCGTCGATGGTGCGCAGGTTCTCCGGGGCTGCAGCGACCTCCTCGTCGGTGAGGACGAACGGGCGAATCGTGGCGTGCGGGCACACGAAGGCGCAGGAGTTGCACTGGATGCACTTGGTCTCGTCCCACTTGGGAACGCTGACGGCGACGCCGCGCTTCTCGTAGGCGGAGGCGCCGAGCTCCCACTGGCCGTCCTCGATGCCCTTGAAGGCGGAGACGGGCAGCGAGTCGCCGTCCATGCGGTTGATCGGGCCGAGGAGGTTCTTGACCTGCTCGACGATGGCGGCGCGGCCCTCGAGGGAGAGCTTGACCGGCGCGTCCTCGGCGCACGCCCAGTCGGCGGGCACCTCGAACTTGCGGAAGGCGGTGGCGCCGGCGTCGATGGCCTTGTGGTTGGCGTCGACGATGGCCTGGCCCTTCTTCATGTAGGACTTGGTGGCCGCGTCCTTCATGTACTGGAGGGCCTCCTCGGCGGGCAGGACCTTGGCCAGGGCAAAGAAGGCGGACTGAAGCACGGTGTTGGTGCGCTTGCCCATGCCGACCTTGGCGGCCAGGTCGATGGCGTCGATGAGGTAGACGGTCACGTTGTTCTTGGCGATGTAGCGCTTAGCAACGGCCGGCATGTGAGAAGCGAACTCCTCGTCGGACCACTGGCAGTTGACCAGGAAGGTGCCGCCGGGCTTGACGTCGCGGACCATCTTGAAGCCCTTGATGATGTAGCTCGGGTTGTGACAGGCAACGAAGTCGGCCTTGGTCACGTAGTACGGCGAGCGGATCGGGGAATCACCGAAGCGCAGGTGCGAGACGGTGACGCCGCCGGTCTTCTTGGAGTCGTACTGGAAGTAGGCCTGTACGTACTTGTCGGTGTGGTCGCCGATGATCTTGATGGAGTTCTTGTTCGCGCCGACCGTGCCGTCGCCGCCGAGGCCCCAGAACTTGCACTCGATGGTGCCGGGGGCGGCGGTGTTCGGGGTCTCCTCAGCCTCGGGGAGGCTGAGGTTGGTCACGTCGTCGACGATGCCGATGGTGAACTCGCGCTTGGGCTCGTCGGCCTTGAGCTCCTCGAAGACCGCGAACGCGGACGAGGGCGGGGTGTCCTTGGAGCCGAGGCCGTAGCGGCCGCCGACGACCTTGATGCCGGTCTTGCCGGACTCGTACAGGGCGGTAACGACGTCCTGGTAGAGGGGCTCGCCGATGGAGCCGGGCTCCTTGGTGCGGTCCATGACGGCGATCTTCTCGACCGTCTCGGGCAGCACGTCGACGAAGTGCTTGATGGAGAAGGGGCGGAACAGGCGGACCTTGACGAGGCCGACCTTCTCGCCGTGGGCGTTGAGGTAGTCAATGACCTCCTCGAGGACGTCGCAGAAGGAGCCCATGCAGACGACGACGCGGTCGGCGTCGGGGGCACCGTAGTAGTTGAACAGGCCGTAGTCGGTGCCGAGCTTCTCGTTGATCTTGCCCATGTAGGACTCGACGACGGCGGGCAGCTCGTTGTAGGCGGTGTTGCAGGCCTCACGGTGCTGGAAGAAGATGTCGCCGTTCTCGTGGGAGCCGCGGGCGTGCGGGTGCTCCGGGTTCAGGGCGTGGTCGCGGAACGCCTGGACGGCGTCCATGTCGCACATGTCCTTGAGGTCCTCGTAGTCCCAAACGGCGACCTTCTGGATCTCGTGAGAGGTGCGGAAGCCGTCAAAGAAGTTGACGAAGGGGACCTTGCCGGAGATGGCGGCGAGGTGGGCGACGGGCGAAAGGTCCATGACCTCCTGGACGTTGCCCTCGGCGAGCATGGCGAAGCCGGTCTGGCGGCAGGCCATGACGTCGGAGTGGTCGCCGAAGATGTTCAGCGCGTGGGAGGCGACGGTACGGGCCGAGACGTGGAAGACGCCCGGCAGGCCCTCGCC
>CAVCUP010000005.1:0-116503 GCA_963605405.1 bacterium
GGATGCCGCCGGGGTAGGAGAACTGGCGGAAGAACTTCTGCAGGCCGGCCTCGTCGTCGGTGATGTCCGGACGGACCTCACGGTAGGTGCCGTCGAGCAGGGACTGGGAGGTGCCGGCCGGTCCGCCGTGGCCCGGGCCCATGAGGAACACGGTGTTCTGACCGTGGTCGGCGATGAGGCGGTTGACGTGGCCAAAGAGGAAGTTCACGCCCGGGGTGGTGCCCCAGTGGCCCACGAGGCGGTGCTTAACGTCGACGCGGGAGAAGTCGCGGGCCTCGCCGGTCTTCTCGTCCACGAAGTCCTTCTTCATGAGAGGGTTGGAGCGAAGGTAGATCTGGCCGACGGAGAGGTAGTTGGAGGCGCGCCAGTACTTCTCGACGCCCTCGAGCTCCTCCTCGGGAACGGCGTGGTCGAGCTTCTGCCACGGGGTGCCGATAACGGGTTGAGCCATGCTGATCCTCCTAGATCGTAAGCCCCGGCGGGTCCTTGATTGCCATTCCGGAGCGTTTGCTTTGACCAGAAACGATACTAAACAGGTAAAACGCTTTATCTAACGAGAATTAGAGGGTAATTCGTTTTACCTCAGAACTATTTTTGGTTGTTTTGTACGAATTGATTGAACTGTTCGAATGCTTGGGCTGAATGTTTAGCTGCGACCAGACACCGAGAGGCGCAGCCTGCGAACACGTCTGTTTTGCGCCGGGGGGGGCGCGACGGCCTTGCTGCGGCAAGCTCAGGGCGCGGGCGTTTTCCGCCTAAGCCAAGACGTGGCACGCCTACGAAACAGCCAGCCGCATCACGCCCGATTCACGACGCGGCCGCCTCGCCGCGGCAGGCTCGAGGCTCGGACGCTCTACGCTAGGGCCGGGGGCGGCGCGCGCCCCGCGCTACAGCCAGCTCACGGAGTCCTTGACGATGATCTTTGGGCGCAGGACCTTCTTGACGCTCGCGGCGCGGTCACCCGCGTCTGCATCGGCGTCCTCGTCCAGGCGCGCGAACATCAGCTCGAACGCGCCGGCCGCCAGCTCGGCGGAGTTCTGCTCGATGGAGGTGAGCGCCGGCTCAAAGAGAGAGTCGGCCGCCGAGTTGTCGTAGCTCACCACCGAGTAGTCGCGAGGAACGCGCAGGTCATTGGCGTAGAGGAGCTTGAGCAGGCCGAGAGCGATATTGTCCGAGCTGGCAAAGACCGCGGTCGCGTCCGTCTTGAGGATGCTCTTGGACGACTCAAAGGCGTCCGCGATGTAGTACGCGCTGTGGAGCTCGAGCTCGGGGTCGGGCGCGATGCCGTGCTCACGCAGGGCTCGCTCGTAGCCGGCCATGCGCTCGAGGCCGGTCTTCGATTCCTTGTTGATAAGCGCGGCGATACGCTCGTGGCCGCGGCCGAGCAGGTAAGAAGTAGCCAGGTAGCCGCCCTGCTCGTTGTTGAAGCCAACGTAATCGCCGTCGAGGCCCTCGATCGAGCGGTCGACCATGACGTAGGGCACCGGGAGCTGCTCGAGAATCGACTTGAGGCCGCGCGCGTAGCGGAGCTCGTCGGCGACGACGATAAAGAGGCCGTCCACGCCGCGGTTGACGAAGAGTCGGATAAGGTCCGCGTCGTTGTGGGTGCTGTCGTCCGAGTTGGCGATGAGCAGCAGGTAGCCGCGCTTGCGGCACGCGACCTCAAGGTCGTGCGCGAGCGAGGAGAAGAACCGCGACTCGATATTCGGCACGATCAGGCCGAGGGTCTGCGAGTGCTGCGTGACGAGGCTGCGCGCGATCTGGTTCGGGATATAGCGCTTCTTGCGCGCGACCTCCTTGATGCGGGCACGGCTCTCGGCCGATATCTTGCACGGCCGGTCGTTAAGCACGAGCGAGACGGCCGTAGGCGAGAGTCCGACCTCCCTCGCGATGTCCTTGAGCGTGACCTTAGCCATGCGTTTCCCCTACCTGAGCGTACGTATACCGTGCGAACGTGTGCCGGGCCCGCAAGCGACCCCGCGAATCGAGTCCCGTTATTGTGCCATCAAGTAATGCACCTCGCTGCGGCGCCCCGGAATCGTTCCGCGCAGTAATCCGAGCGGTTCCGGAGCCCTGGATTCTCACCGCGCAGTAACCGGGACGTGGCAAAAGCCCCGAATCATCGCCACGCAGTAATCGAACCACGTCAAGCGCCCTGGATTCTTGCCACGCAGTAATGCCCGGTTACTGCGCGGCGAGGTTTGAGGGCGCACAGGGCAGGAAGATTACTGCGCGGCGAGGTTTGAGGGCTCGACGAGAAGCCCGCTTACTGCGCGGCGCGATTCCAGGGCGCGCCGGCCGCCTGGCTTACTGCGCGGCGCGATTCCAGGGCACGGGCGAGGGCAACCGTCTAACGCGCCGAGAAAGCGTACGTCGTGGCGCTGCGATACGGGCGCTCGGGCCCGAAGATGGGCTGCGGGAAGCTCGGGTGATGGACGGCATCCGCATAGAAGTTCGTCTCGAGCGCGACGGCGTCGTAATCGTGGTAGACGCGCCCGCCGCGACCGGCCTCCCCCTCCAGGTAGTTGCCGGTATAGACCTGCATACCGGGCAGGTCGGTCGAGATGTCGAGGACGATGCCCGTCCGATCGGCCTCGAGGCGCGCGACGTGGCGTTGGGCGCCCACGAAGCCATCCCTGCCGTCCCCGGCCTCCACCAGCACGAAGTTGTGGTCGAGCCCCTTGGCATTCGCGACGGAACGCTCGTCGCTCCCCACGCACTCGCCGAGCTTCTTGCCGCCGCGCAGGTCAAGCGCGGTGCCGTCGAGCGGGGTGGCACGGCCCGAGGGAATCAGGTGCTCGTCGGTCTCGGTGTAGGAATCGGCCGCGACGGTCAGGCGGTGATCAAGCACGGTACCGGAGCCGTTGAGGTTGAAGTAGCTGTGGTTCGTCATGCTGATGGGCGTGCGGGCAGACGCCGTGCCGTCGTAGGTCACGGTGATGGCGCCCGCGCCGTCGAGCTCATAGGTCACGTGCATGTCGACCTCGCCGGGGAAGCCCTGGTCGCCGTCGGGCGAGAGCAGGCGGAACTCAACGGCGCCGCCGTCCTCGAGCTGCTCGGCGCGCACGACCTCCCACTCGCGCGTAAACCAGTAGTTCGGGCCGCTGTGGTTGCAGTTCTCGCCGTCGTTCTTGCCCAGCTGGTAAGAAGCGCCGTCGAGCTCGAAGGAGGCGCCAGCGATGCGGTTGACCACGCGCCCGACTACGGCGCCGATAAGCTGCCGTCCCGCAACGTAGCCCGACGCGTCGTCGTAGCCCAGCACCACGTCCACGAGCTCGCCGGCCGCGCTCGGCACCTTAGCGGAGACGAGGCACGCGCCCACATTGGTTACGGCGACCTCCATGCCGGCCTTGTTCGAGATCGTGAAGAGCTTTGCTTCTCCCCCATCGGCGAGCCGCCCGAATGCACTACCGTTGACCTGCATGTTGTTCTCCCTGAACGGTGACTTATTTCTCTCTAGCATATATGTTTGGCAAGAAGTAAAACGCTTAATCCTGGCCAATGTCGCGAAAACCCGGGCAACGGCAGCAGCGCGGCCCCCTGCGTTGCGAATAACGGGCTGACGGCAATTGAGCGGGCGCCCCCGTTGCGTAAAAAGGGGTGATGGCAAGAAATCCCTGCCATCACCCCGTTTCTCGCAACATATGGAGCCCAAACGAGCCGATTCGTTGCCATCACGCGCTTTTTCGCAACACGACAGCGTCACGCCCTGCCATCACGACGGTTTACGCAACGCGCAGCAGCCGCACGCCGTCAGGCCTAGTGCTCGCCGCCCTGGCCGTAATAGGCGTTGGGGCCGTGCTTACGCAGGTAGTGCTTGTCCTGCAGGTACTGCGGGGCGGGGCCGCAGTGGGCCGAGAGGATCTCGGTGTCGCGGGCCATCTTGCAGCACTCGTCGAGAACTACGGCGTGGTAGACGGCCTGCGCGGCGTCCTTGCCCCAGGTGAAGGGCCCGTGGTTGCGCACGAGGACAGCGGGAACGGCGACGGGGTCGATGCCGCGCTCCTCAAAGCCGGCTACGATGACCTTGCCGGTGTTGAGCTCGTAGGCCTCCTCGATCTCGGCCTCGGTCAGGCCGCGCATGCAGGGCACGGGGCCGTAGAAGTAGTCGGCGTGCGTGGTGCCGTAGGCGGGCAGGTCGCGGCCGGCCTGCGCCCAGGAGACGGCGGCGGCGGAGTGCGTGTGGACGCAGCCCTTGACGCCCTTGTCGGCCCAGTTCTTGTAGATCCAGGCGTGGGTAAGGGTATCGGAGGAGGGATTCATCTCACCCTCGACGCGGTTGCCGTCGAGGTCGCAGACGACCATGTTCTCCGGCGAGAGCTCGTCGTAGTCGACGCCAGACGGCTTGATGACGAAGAGGCCCGACTCGGGGTCGTACTCGGAGGCGTTGCCCCAGGTAAAGACGACCAGCCCGTGCTTCGGGAGGTCCATGTTGGCCTCATAGACCTTCTCGCGCAGTTCCTTAAGCATCATTTTGAAGCTCTCCCCTCTCTAGGAGCTCTGGTTTTGAGTGTTTCGAACGTTTTAACACGCCGAAACGCTCCGTTGCGAACGATTCTAACTCAACTGAACCTCGGCGGCCTTCTCAGCTTCGTTGACTTTCTTGAACGCGTCGAGGAACGCGCGGTAACCCTCGACGTCGGCCTCGTCGGGCTCGACGGTCACGCCCTCCATGCCGGCGAAGACCTTCTCGTTGAGGAAGTCGGCGAGCGTCTCGCCCTCCGCCTTGGTGGCCATGTAGGACGCGGCGACGGCCTGGCCCCAGGCGCCGCCCTCGCCCGCCGTCGCCATGACGGTCACGGGCGCCTCGAGCGCGGCGGCCAGAAGCGACTGCGCGACCTTCGGGGTCTTGAAGATGCCGCCGTGGCCGTAGAGCTTGTCGATCTTGACGTCCTCGGCGCGCAGAGCCTCGTTGCCCGCGGCCAGGGCGCCGAACGCGGCCATGATGTGCATGCGCATGAAGTTGGCGATGGAGAAGTTCGCGTTCTGCTTGCGAACGACCATCGGGAAGCCGGTCTGGACGCCCATGACCGTCTCGCCGGAGATGAAGGGGATGGAGACGAGGCCGCCGGCGTCCTTGTCGCCTTCGAGCGCGGCGTTGAAGAGCTTGGTGTAGATGTCGCCCTTGTCCACCGGCGTGCCCATGACCTGCGCGAAGTCGGCAAGAAGGTCGACCCAGTCGTTGATGTCGGAGGTGCAGTTGTTGCAGTGGACCATGGCCACGGGGTCGCCGACCGGCGTGGTCACGAGGTCGATTTCCTCGGCGGTCGCGTCCTTGAGGGCGTGCTCGAGCACGATCATCGAGAAGACCGAGGTGCCGGCGCTCACGTTGCCCGTGCGCTGGGCGATGGAGTTCGTGGCGATCATGCCGGTGCCGGCGTCGCCCTCCGGCGGGCAGAGCGGGCAGCCCGCCTCGAGGTCGCCCTCGGGGTCGAGCAGGCGCGCGCCCTCCTCGGTGAGGTGGCCCGCCACGTCGCCCGCGACGAGCACGCGCGGCAGCAGGTCCTCGACCTTCCAGGCCACGCCCTTGCCGGCCACGAGCTCGTCGAACTGCGCGATCTTTGCCGCGTCGTAGTCCATGGTCACCGAGTCGATGGGGAACATGCCGGACGCGTCGCCGATGGAGAGGACCTTCTCGCCGGTGAGGCGCCAGTGGACGAAGCCCGCGAGGGTGGTAAAGAAGTCGATGCTCGGCACGTGCTCCTCGCCGTTAAGGACGGCCTGGTAAATATGGGAGACGCTCCAGCGCTCGGGCGTGTGGAAGGCGAAGAGGCGCGAGAGCTCGTGGGCGGCCTCGGTCGTGGTGGTGTTGCGCCAGGTGCGGAACGGCACGAGCAGGTTGCCCGCGGCGTCGAAGGGCAGGTAGCCATGCATCATGGCCGAGATGCCGAGCGCGCCCACCTTGCGCAGCGTGACGCCGTACTTCTCGGCGACGTCGGCCTTGAGCGAGGCATAGCAGGCCTTGAGCCCGGCAAAGATCTCGTCCTCGGAGTAGGTCCAGTAGCCATCTACCAGGGAGTTCTCCCAGTCGAAGGTGCCGATGGCCACGGGCTCGTTGGCCGAGTCGTTAAGAACGGCCTTGATGCGCGTGGAGCCGTACTCGATGCCGAGCGAAGTCCGCCCCGCCTCGATATTGGCCAAGATCTGTTGCTTATCCATGTTGCTTCTCCTTAAGAGATTGATGTAATAAGAAGTCCGTCCCAGGAACTCTCTGAGAACCTCGTGGGGTTTACCAGAGGCCCGCACCCCAGTCATCCCGCCGGGGTTTCCCAGAGGTCCCAACCCCAGTCACCCTGCCGGGGTTTCCCAGAGGCCCGAGATAGACAGGAACGCGGAGGCGCTGCGTACTAGATGTACGTGAGCCTCCGCGTTCGTGGCTAGATAGGGCCTCTGGGGAAGCCAGTCAACGCTTCGACCCTCGTAGCTCTACAAGCAATAACTTACTTGTAGAACACTTCCCCCAGCTTGAGGTCGCGCTTGAAGTCGCGGATGTTGGTGTTGGCGTCGATAACCACAGACTCGATCCCCATCGCGTCGGCCCAGTCGATCATCTGGTCGGCCGTGAGGTCGAACGAGAACGCGGTGTGGTGCGCGCCGCCGGCGTAGATCCAGGCCTCGGTGCCCACCTTGAGGTTGGGGCGCGGGGTCCAGAAGAGGGTGCCGGTCGGCAGCATCGGCATGGGCTTCTCGACCTTCTTGCAGTCGACGTCCTGGATAATCAGGCGGAAGCGGTTACCCAGGTCGACGAGGGAGGTGGCGATGGCGGGGCCGGTCTTGCCGGTGAAGATGAGGCGGGCCGGGTCCTCACGGTCGCCCATGGACAGCGGCGTGGCGCGAATGGCGATCTTGCCCTCGGCGATGGAGGGGTCGACCTCGGACATGTGGGACTCGAGGATGCCGTCCTTGCCCGGGACCAGGTTGTAGGTGTAGTCCTCAAGCAGCGCGGAGCCCTTGAGGTTGGGGTTCGCGGAGGTCATGGCCTTCATCATGCGGACCATGCACGGGGTCTTCCAGTCGCCCTCGGGCCCGAAGCCGTAGCCCTTCTGCATGAGGCGCTGGATGGAGAGGGACGGGAGCTGCTTCATGCCGCCGAGGTCGCCGAAGTGGTCAGAGAAGCAGTTGTAGTCGTGCTCCACGAGGAAGCGCTCGATGCCGATCTCCTGGGCGGCCTGGACCTCGACGTGACGGCGGAACTCCTCCGGGTCGCGGCCGTCGAGCACGAGCTCGTAGGTGTCGTAGTACTCGTCGGTCAGGGCCTTGATCTCGGCCGGGGTGACGGCGTCGACGTAGGGAACGACCTCGTTGATGGGCCACGCGTCGACGGTCCAGCCGAACTTGACCTGGGCCTCGATCTTGTCGCCGTCGGTAACGGCAACGTTGCGCATGGTGTCGGAGAAGCGGGCGCAGCGGATGTTGCGGGACTCCTGCAGGCCCACCGCAGTGGTCTGCCAGCGGCCGAGCTCGGCGAGCGCCACCGGGTCCTTCCAGAACCCGAAGACGACCTTGTGGTCCCAGCGCATACGGGCGAAGATGTGCCCGAGCTCGCGCTCGCCATGGGCGGCCTGGTTCTCGTTCATGAAGTCCATGTCGATGGTGTCGTACGGGATCTCCTCGTTGTACTGCGTCGCGAACTGGCACAGCGGCTTGCGGAGGTCCTGCAGGCCCAGGATGTAGTTCTTGGAGGGGCTGAAGGTATGGGCCCAGGTGATGACGCCGGCGCAGTCGGGGTCGTTGTTGGCCTCGTTGAAGACCTGCTGGATCATCGACGCGGTGAGCAGGTTCGGCTTGAGCTCGACCTCGAAGGGCACCTCGGCGGAGGCGTTGAGGTATGCCACGACCTCCTCGGCGTGCTCGTGGACGTGCTGGAGGCACTCGTCGCCGTAGAGGTCCTGGGTGCAGGGGCAGAAATAGAACTTGTACTTCTTGATCTCAAGCATGTTCGTTCCTTTCGAACTTTGATGCACTGCGTACAAGGCGGCCCCGCCCCCAAGGGAAGAGGTGGGTAGGGGCGGGGCCTGGAAGTGGGGCCGCTGCCTCTCGCGAGGCGGCGGGTGGTGCCGTCGGGCGGTTCTCGCCGGGCGCGTCGGATTCGCCGGGCGCGAGGGCCGTGCGCTTCTTGCTACTTGATGACCTGGTTGGAGCTGCGGTCGGAGAAGAGCGCGACGAGGCCGACGAAGACGATGCCGAGGAAGAGCTGCTGCATCTCGGTGGTGAGGCCGAGCATGACGAGGCCCTTCTCGAGGACGAGGTAAGAAAGCACGCCGACCACGATGTTGGAGAAGCGGGCGCGGGCGCCGCCGTTGATGGGCATGCCGCCGAGGACCATGGCGATGAGGAGCTTGGTCTCGAACATGTTGCCGGAGGAGGCGGTGACGGAGCCGACCTTGATGGCGTTGACGAAGGCGGCCAGGCCGATGATGCAGCCGGCGACCACGTAGACGAGGATCTTGGTCTTCTGGACCTTGATGCCGGCGAAGCGGGCGGCCTTCTCGTTGGCGCCGATGGCCTTGAGGTTGTGGCCGATGCAGGTGAAGCGGGTCACGACGTAGGTCACAATGAGCACGGCGATGGTGATGCCCATGAGGAAGCCCATGTCGTTGAAGCTGCCCTGCACGTAGGTGGCGGCGTAGACCGGGTTCTGGGTGGTGATGAGCTGGACGACGCCGCGCAGCAGGAACATGGTGCAGTTCGTGACGACGAAGGACGCGATCTGGCCCTTGACGTGCAGCAGCGCATTTACGAGCGAGATGGCAGCGCCGGTGGCGATGGAGCCGGCCAGCGCGAGCGCGAGGTTCGTCTGCGAGAGATAGCAGAACACGGCGCAGCAGATGCCGAGCATAGAGCCCTGGGAGAAGTCCAGGCAGCCCATCGTCATGATGAGCCAGATGCCGCATGCGCCGATCATGAGCATGTAGCCGCCCGAGAGGATCAGCGTGAGGTTCTTCGGCGTGAGGATCTTTCCGCCCGTCGCGACGGCGAAGAAGACCACGATGATCGCGAATGCCACGAAGGGCAGGAAGGTCTGGACCTGAGCGAAGTCAAAGGACTTCTTGGGTGCGGCCTTTGCGTCGGCGACCGCGGTGTTGTTGGATGCCATTCGTCTTCCCTCCTAGACCATCTTGGCGATGAGGTCCTGGTCGGTAAGCTCAGGGCTGCGCTGGAGCTCAGCGTTGATCTTGCCGTCCTTCATGATGTAGATGCGGTCGCACATGCCGATGAGCTCCATGATCTCCTCGGAGATGATGAGAATGGCCTTGCCCTCGGCGCGCATGTCCTCGAGCAGCTGGTAGATGGCGGCCTTGACCTTGATGTCGATGCCGCGGGTGGGCGAGTCGAGCACGAGGATGTCGGACTTCTTGCCGAGCCAACGGGCCAGGACGACCTTCTGCTTGTTGCCGCCGGAGAGCGCGGAGACGTGCTGCTTGACGTTGACCATCTTGGTCTGCATCTGGGCGGCGTAGGTGTCGGCGAACTCGCGGAGCTTCTTGTCGGAGAGGAACATGCCCATATCGCGCATCGAGGGGATGGTGATGTTGTCCTCGATGGAGTCGTTGATGAGCAGCGACTCGTTGTCGCGGTCCTTGGAGGCGTAGGCGATGGAGTGGTCAATCGCCGTGTTGATGTCGTTGACGTGGGTGCCGTCGGCGAGGACGACCTCGCCGGTGCGGTCGTAGGACGCGCCGAAGATGGCCTTGCCGACCTCGTGCATGCCGCACTCGGAGAGGCCGCCGAAGCCGAGGATCTCGCCGTAGTGCAGGTCGAAGGTCAGGTCCTCGACCTCGCCGGGGACGCTCACGTTCTGGACGCTGACGGCGACCTGGCCGGCCTTCTCGGCCTTGTAGTCGGGGTAGTCGGTGCGGTAGTAGTGGTCGTCCATCTCGCGGCCGACCATGAGGGTCTTGAGCTTGTCCTCGTCGACGTCGGACTTATTCACCGTGGTGATGTAGTCGCCGTCGCGCAGGATGGAGATGCGGTCGGACATCTCGATGACCTCGGCCATGTCGTGCGAGATGAAGATGACGCAGTGGCCCTTGGCGCGGACGTCGCGCATGACCTCGAAGAGCTTCTTGCGGCCGCCCTCGCCGAGCGCCGTGGTGGTCTCGTCGACGACCAGGATGTCGGGGTCGAAGTAGGTGGAGCGGACGATCTCGACGAGCTTGCGGTCCTCGAAATCGTAGTTGTCGACCACGACGTCGGCCTTGATGTGGCCAAGCCCGTAGGCGTCGAGAAGCTCCTGGGCCTTCTTGTTCATGGCGCCGGTGTTCTTGATGCCGCCGCGCACGAACTGGTCCTCGTCGCCGAGGAACATGTTCTCGGCCACGGTGAGGCCGGGCAGGGTGCCCGTCTCCTGGACGACGATGGCGATGCCGTGGTGGTTCGCGTCGACCTGGTTCTTGGGCGCGACCTCCTTGCCGCGGAGGGTGAAGGTGCCGCCGCCGATGGGCAGGATGCCCGTGAGCATGTTCGTGAAGGTTGACTTGCCGGAGCCGTTCTCGCCGATAAGCGCGTGGATCTCGCCCTCATAGAAGTCGAGGGAGACCTCCTTGACGGCGTGCGTGGGACCGAACTTCTTGTCGATCTTTTCGCCGTGGAGCAAAAGCTTCTGTTCAGACATGGTGGTATCCCTCCTTTACTTGACTACGGCGCCCTTGACGCGCTTAGTGGTGACCAGGACGATGAGAAGCAGCGTGGCGCCCGAGACGATGTTGTTGATCGTGATGGGCATGCCGAGCGCGGTGAAGCCGGCGAACATCATGGCGATGAGGAACTCGCCGAGGACGATGGCGGCGACGGGGTGGCCGTACTTCTTGAAGGCCAGGCCGAAGAACGCGCCCATGAGCGGCTTGAAGTTGAGCGACTGGGACTGCATGCCGGTCATCGGGGTCTGCGAGGTGCCGTAGCCGATGTAGAGGACAGCCATGATGCCCACGAAGGTTGAGCAGAGCACGAAGGCGATGAACTTGTACTTGTCGATCTGAACGCCCATGTTCTTTGCCGTGAGCTCGTTGGCGCCGATGGCGTTGGCGTAGGTGCCGAGCTTGGTGTACTTGAGCAGGAACGTGCAGACGAAGAAGGCGATGAGCGCCAGGACCAGGTTCCAGGGATAGGAGCCGAAGAGCTTGTACTCGTCGGCGAGGCGGGTGCCCGCCCAGTTTGAGGCGAAGACCGAGAAGGACTCGTACAGAAGCGAGAGGCCCACGGTGACGATCAGCGACGGGATGCGCAGCTTCGTGTACGCGAGGCCGTTGCAGGCCCCGAGGACCGCGCCGCACAGAATCGGGCCGACGACGACGCCGACGATACCGAACTGCTGAGAGCAGCCGATGGCGATGAGCTCGGAGAGCACGAGCACGGAGCCCACGGAGAAGTCCCACAGGCCCATCGTGACGATAAAGTAAAGGCCGCAGCCTCCGACGGCGTAGATAAGGCCCGTCTGGAGATAGGTGAGCATCTGGTCAGGGGACCCGAAGGACGCCTGGCACAGCACCTTGAACACCACCCAGCACACAGCCGTGATAACGAGGAGCAGGCCGACGCCGTACCACTGGCTCTGCCTCGCCTTCTTAAGAAGTTCCATTCACCGTTCCTTCCCTTGGTGACCCGCAGGTCCGTTCATAAATGCTGGGGGCGGGCCCAGGGACCCCAGGCCCGCCCCCAGCTAACGGAGCAAAACTAGCCTGCTGCGCTTACGCGTGACGCGTCTTGACGTCCTCGATCGAGAGGCTGGTGGCAGCGGTGTTGAGCGCGTCGAAGTCCTTCTCGGCGAGCTCCTTCATCTCGTCGTCCGTGTAGGGGGCGTCGTCGACGAAGTACTTCTCGTAGTCCTCGTACTCCTTGACGGAGGAAACGAAGACGTAGGGGAACTTGATCTCCTTGCCGAAGTCGCCGGCCTTGGGCAGGTAGGACTCGGCGCCCTTGCAGGCGTTGTAGACCATGAGGAAGGCGTAGAGCGGGTCGCAGAAGTGGCCGCCGGACTCGCAGTACATGCCGCCGGTCTCGAGCTGCTCCTTAAGGTCGTCCAGGAAGTCGGTGGAGGCGACGCGAATCTTGCCGGTGAGGCCCATGTTCTTGAGCTGGCCCACGGAGCCGACCAGCGGGTCGCCGCCGCCGCCGGCGACGATCAGGGCGTCCATGCTCGCGTCGGCGTTGTAGAACTGCTGGGTGACGTTGGCGCCCTCGGTGGAGGAGGTGTTGGCATACTGCGGGTCGGAGAGGGTTGCCTGGTCGCTCGGGTTGGCGGCGTTCCACTTCTCGACGCCGGACTGGTAGCCCTTCCAGCGCTCCTGGAAGGTGGCGTCGCCGACGGTCCAGGCCTCGAGCTTGATGTTACGGGCGCCCTTCTGGATGCCCTCGTAGGCGTCGGCGTTGTCGGCGGTCAGGAGCTCGATGAGCTTCTCGCCGTTGCCGACCTCGTCCTCGTGGACGGCGCCGACGTAGTACTGGGAGTTCTCGGCGACGGAGTAGACGTCGGGAGAGTTGTCCTTGGAGATCATGCGGTAGAACTGAGCCAGGTAGACCTCGTTGTCGTTGCAGGTGTTGATGGCGGAGGTCATCTCGGAGTCGGCGGAGTTGCAGACGACGATGCCGTTGCAGCCGGCGGCGCAGAGCTCCTCGATGGAAGCGGTGACCTGCTCGGAGACGTGGCCCTGGTCCTTGGTGATGACCTCGACGCCGAGAATGCCGGCGGCCTTCTTGATGATCTCGACGGAGAGCTTGCCGAGGGCGTCGGTGGACGACCAGATGGAGACGCCGATCTTCACGCCGTCGCCGGAGGCGCTGGAGCCGCCGTCGGAGCTGGAGCCGGAGCCGGAGCAGCCGGCCAGGCCCGCCATGCCGGCGACGCCGCCTGCGAGACCTGCGTACTTGAGGAAGTTCCTCCTCGTAACGTTGCCCATGTTAAATCCTTCCCTTCGTTAGTGCTTCCCCTTCGCCCGCCCCTTTGGCGAGCGTAATTCGCTATCAATAAACACCTGCTAGAGATGCTTATTTGCTTTGATGCCTATTACCTTTTGTGAAACCTGGTGTCGGAGCTTCTTGCTCGCGATTCGTTGATTTATTTCTAACGCCTTACAAAGCCCTTGCGGTAATCGTGTGCCGCAAGCGGTAGGGAATTCATCGCGAGTGGTTTGTTTACATCCTTGTTTATACGTTTTTCGCTGGTCAGTACGGTTTTTTGTTTAGGTCTGTTTAGTTCAAAGCACGTTTAGGGACGATTTGGAGCTCGATTATGTTTCCGAACGATGAATGCGAATTATTTGAGCGGTAGATATAAACACAGGTGTTTACATGTGGTCCTATCCCCTCGGCCGCTCCGTGTCACGCCCTCGTTACCGGCGTGAACGCGCGCGTGCGGGCACCTTATACTTGTGGCGTTACTGGTTGCACGCCAACGAACGACCGCAAAGGGGCGCACGTGGACATCACTCCGCAGGAAGTAGCCGAGACCCTCTCGATGGTCTCCGAGCAGAACCTCGACCTCCGCACCATCACCATGGGCATCAGCCTCGCCGGCTGCGCCGACGAGGACATGGGCCGCATGTGCGACAAGGTCTACGACAAGATCACCACCACGGCCGAGAACCTCGTGAAGACGGCCGACGACCTGCAGGACGAGTACGGCATCCCCATCGCGAACAAGCGCGTGAGCGTGACCCCGGTGGCCCAGATCGCCGCCGGCTGCAAGGACGAGGACCTCTCTCCCCTCGCGCACGCCATGGACCGCGCGGCCGAGACCCTGGGCATCGACTTCATGGGCGGCTTCTCGGCCCTCGTGCAGAAGGGCATGGGCGCCACCGACCGCAAGCTCATCAACTCGATCCCCGAGGCGCTGGCCACGACCGAGCGCGTGTGCTCGTCGCTGAACATCGCCTCCACGCGCGCGGGCATCAACATGGACGCCGTGCTTCTTTCCGCCGAGACCATCCTGGAGTGCGCGCGCCGCACGGTCGACATCGACTGCTACGGCGCGGCCAAGTTCGTCGTGTTTGCGAACATGGTTGAGGACTCGCCGTTCATGGCGGGCGCCGTTCACGGCTCGGGCGAGGCCGACGCCGTGATCAACGTGGGCGTCTCCGGCCCGGGCGTGATGGCCGCCGCCCTCTCCGAGCTGCCCGATTCCGCGAACCTCATGGAGGTCGCCGAGCAGATCAAGAAGACCGCGTTCAAGATTACGCGCGCCGGCGAGCTCATGAGCCGCGAGGCGAGCCGCCGCCTGGGCGTCGAGAAGGGCATCGTGGACCTCTCGCTCGCGCCGACCCCGGCCGCGGGCGACTCCGTGGCAAAGATCCTGGAGATCATCGGCGTCGGCGAGTGCGGCGGCCCCGGCACCACGGCGGCGCTCGCGCTTCTCAACGACTGCGTCAAGAAGGGCGGCGTCATGGCGTCGTCCTCCGTGGGCGGCCTTTCCGGCGCGTTCATTCCCGTGTCCGAAGACGCCGGCATGATCCGGGCGGCCATCGACGGCGCGCTCACCATCGAGAAGCTCGAGGCCATGACCTGCGTGTGCTCCGTGGGCCTCGACATGATCGCCGTGCCGGGCGACACCTCGGTTGAGGCCATCGCCGGCATCATCGCCGACGAGATGGCCATCGGCGTGATCAACACCAAGACCACGGCCGTGCGCCTGATCCCGGCCATCGGCAAGTCCGAGGGCGACATGCTCGAGTTCGGCGGCCTCTTTGGCTCCGCGCCGGTCATGCCCGTGAACAAGCACGCCGGCACCGTCCTCGCGCACCGCGGCGGCCGCTTCCCCGCCCCGATGAACTCGCTGAAGAACTAGCGCGACGAGGACGCGCATCTCGCGTGAGCCGGCGCCCGCGGAGACTCGAGCGGTCTTCCGCGGGCGCTTTCTTGTGGCTGTGCTCGAACCGCGCCGGGCAGGCGGGCGAGTGGGACGCGATTTCCGGGCGTGCATCGGAGGGGCGTTTTCTGCGCGAGTCCCCTGCCTGCGGTTTTTCACCCGTTGTTTTGATATCCGCCCCGCCGTTCGACGAGAAGCCGCATCCGACCAACAACCAACCGACGAGGCCCGCGCGCTGACCGCCGCCCACGGCCTTCCTGGCCCCCTTTCACCGAATCGCCCGGGAGCCGCGAGCGAGACAATCGCAAAACAGGCCCTTCTACCTGCCGCGCAGATGCCCGTAAGACATTCGCCAGACTTCGGGAAGACATCGAGGCCCCAACTCGTGATACCTTCGCGCACACCCAATGAAGGAGGCGCGCGATGCCCGTCGTCTTAAGCCATGAATCGTCCCTGCGCTACTGGCTCACGAGCGGTCAGGGGCTACGGTCCATCGAACCCAACTGGAGTCGAAGCCTCGCTTTCGCCTCGGGGAACATGCGCGATGTCAAGCAGGCCGAGCTCCCGTTTGCGTACTCAAACCACGATAAGCTGCACGTGCTCGTCGGCGACCACGCGTCAACGAGGAACCAATTGGCGCTTGTGACGCATCGTTGGACGCGCCCCATACCGTCCGGCAGCCTCTATGAGTACGACGACTCTTGTCTCATATGCTCCCCAGAGTTTACATTTCTGCAGTTAGCGGCTTCACGCACCGTACTGGAGCTTATTCAAATCGGCACCTACCTGTGCGCGGGCTTCTCGATGTCGGAGGCCGGGGCCTTCGGCGAGCTCTGCTCGCCGGCCTCAACAATGGAGCGGCTCGAGGACTACCTTGCGTGCTCCTCCCGAGCACCCGGCGTCGCAAAAGCGCGGACAGCCCTTAGGCACGTCCTGCCGAACACGGCCTCACCAATGGAGATACTGATCGGCCTCGCCTTCACGCTGCCGACGCGCCTGGGCGGGTGGGGCTATCCCGACGCGCGCGCCAACGAAGACCTCACGGTCCCCCAGCATCTGAGGGGAACTCTCGCGTCTAGGAGGCTCCGCTGCGACCTCTACTTTCCGAGCGTCAGGGGAGACATCGAGTACGATAGCGCGGCGTTCCATTCCGGCGCAGAGCAACTTGACTACACCCAGACAAGGCGAAACATCCTGGAGGCCATGGGAGTCAAGACAATATCCGCAACAAAGAGCCAGGTCAGAAGCTTCGAAAGGTTCGAGGACTTCATGTGGATGGCGATTGAGCGCCTTGGCCTCCCGTGGCGACCGCCTTCGGCGGAAACCCGCGCCAGACAGCACGAGCTCTACGACTTTCTCACCGGGCACAGCGTGCTCCCATAGAAAACTGCCGCCGACGCCGCTTTGGAATCGACGGCAACTGGGCTTTTGTAAACGGAGGGGCCTGACGGCTGCAGTTTTACCCCAAGAACCGGACCTCAGGCTCCAGACGGACGCCGAACTGACGCTCGACCTCGTCCTGGACGTGCTCAATCACGGCGTGGACGTCGGCCGCGGTAGCGTTGTCCACGTTGACAACGAAGCCGGCGTGTTTCTTGCTGACGGCAGCGCCGCCGGAACGGTACCCCTTAAGGCCCGCGTCGGTAATGAGCTTGCCCGCGAAGTGACCCTCGGGCCGCTTGAAGGTCGAGCCGGCCGACGGCATGTCGAGCGGCTGCTTCTCCTCGCGCTGGCGGGTGAGGTCGTCCATCGTGGCGCGAATCTTCTCGGGGTCGCCGCGATCCAGGTCGAATGTGGCGGAGAGAACCACCCAGCCCTCGTCAGCGATGCGGCTCTTGCGGTAACCGAGCAAGAGGTCCTCCACGGACACGTCATCGACCGACCCGTCGGGAAGAAGCACTCGGACCTCCTTGAGCACGTCCGCCACGCAGCCTCCGTACGCGCCCGCGTTCATGAAGCACGCGCCGCCGACCGAGCCCGGGATGCCACAGGCGAACTCAAGGCCGGAAAGCCCCAGCTCGCAGGCCATCTCGGAGGCCTCGCGCAGGCCGACGCCCGCCTGACAGCACATCTCGCGCCCCTCGACGGAGACGCCCATAAGGCCGTCCGCCACGGCAACGACCACGCCGCGGTAGCCCTCGTCCGAAACGAGGAGGTCGGAACCGCATCCCAACACGAAATAATCGACGCCCGCGTCCTTGCAGGCCGCGATCACGTCGCGCACCTCGTCGAAGTCCTCGGGAATCACGTAGAAGTCGGCGGGGCCGCCTACCTCGAAGGTCGTGTGCTCGCTCATCGGCTCGTTGAGCAGGAGGTTGTCCTCGCCGACGACGGCACGAAGCTTCCACTCGAGGGGACTGTCACTGTCGGACATCATTTCCTTTCGGTCGACCATCAGGGGCTCGCGGATTCGCTTGCGTGAGTATAACAGGGCTAACACGTTTTTCTCCGTTTAGGCTCAAAGCCCTTACGTAAGTGATATAGTCCCGACTTGTCAGTTTCAGGGCGGGGTGAGATTCCCCACTGGCGGTAACGGTCCCGCGGCGTGCGCGCCGAGGCACGGGCAACCGAAGTCCGCGACCCGCGAATACGCGGTTGACCTGGTGAGATTCCAGGACCAACGGTTAAAGTCCGGATGGAAGAAACGGAGGCCGTTATGGCTGCTTCCACGTCTGCTATGCACGACACACACTCCACCACCGCAGGGTCCGGCTGGTCCACCCGCCGCATCGCGGTGACGGCGCTCTTCTGCGCGCTGTCGCTTATTGCCAGCTTCATCGAGATCCCCATCTTCCCGCCCGCGGCGTGGCTCAAGTACGACCCGTCCTGCGTGTTCGCGCTGGTTGCCGGCATCGCGTTCGGGCCGGTCACGGGCACCACCGTGGTCGTGATGTCGTGGTTCCTCCACCTCATTTTCTCGTTCGACCCGTGGGGCATGCTCATGGCCGTCGTGGCCAACGTGTCGCTCGTCGTGCCGTGCTCGCTCATCGCGCGCAAGGTCTCCGGCGCGCGCGGCCTGGCGCTCGGCATGGGCGTGGGCGCCGTCGTCACGCTCGCCGCGTGCGTGGTCATGAACATCATCGTGACGCCGCTCTACACCACGGTCGACGTGGCCACCGTCGTCGGCATGATCGTGCCGATCCTTCTGCCGTTCAACGTGCTCAAGATCGCGCTCAACTGCATCGTGACCGCGCTGGTGCAGAAGCCGGTCTCTACGGTCCTGGGCGAGTAAGGCACCGGAGTTGGCAACCGAGACAACAAATAATTTGATGAAGAGGGGCGCCGAGGTGCGTCTCTCTTCCGTAACGCTGCGCTACGGGGACGCGTGCGCACTCGACGGCGTGAGCCTCGAGATTCCGCGCGGGCAGCGCGTGTGCGTGCTGGGGGCCAACGGCTCGGGAAAGTCGACCCTCGCGAGCGTGGTCTGCGGGCTTCTCGCCCCGGACGAGGGGTCGGTCGAGCTCGTAGGCGAGCATGTGTGCGCGGGCGGCTCCCCCGACCTCGAGGCGTACCGACGCGCGCGGCGCGGGCTCGGGCTCGTGTTCCAGAACCCGGACGACCAGATCGTGACGAGCATCGTGGCCGACGACGTTGCGTTCGGCCCGGAGAACCTGGGGCTGCCGTGCGAGGAGATCGCGGCGCGCGTGGACCGCGAGCTGCAGCGCATGGCCCTCACGGAGTACGCCGCCAGCGACCCCTCGCGCATGAGCGGCGGGCAGCGCCAGCGCGTGTGCATCGCGGGCGCGCTGGCCATGGAGCCGCAGGTACTCGTGCTGGACGAGCCTTCCTCGCTGCTCGACGTGCGCGGGCGTGAGGCTATCATGCAGGTGATGGGGCAGCTCGCCGCGGCGGGCACCACGCTCGTGCACGTGACCCACTTTATGGACGAGGCGCTCGCGGCCGACCGCGTCATCGTGATTGACCGCGGGCGAGTCGCGCTCGACGGGACGCCGGGCGAGGTGTTTAGCGAGAAGAACGCGCGGGTAATCGGCGAGCTAGGGCTCGAGCTGCCGTTCGAGCTGCGGCTGGCGGAGGCTCGGCGGGTGCTGGGCGGCGGCGCGAGGAACGGCGGCGCGACAGGCGTCGAGGCCCCTGTGACATCGGACGGCGAGGTCAACGCAGCCGCCGCCCGCCCCGCCGAATCCAATGAGACGGTCTGCGAGGTCCGCGGGGTCGATTATTCCTACGCCCGCGGCAAGAAGGCCCTGGACAACGTCTCTTTTGATATCCGCCTCGGCGAGTCCGTCGCCATTGTCGGCCAGACCGGATCGGGCAAATCGACCTTGATGCGCCTGCTCTGCGGACTCGAGGCCCCCGACGCCGGCGCCGTGACAGTCAACGGCGCGAACACGGCAAACAAGCGCGGCCGCCGAGCGGCCCGCGCCTCCATCGGCTACGTCATGCAGCACCCCGAGCGGCAGCTCTTTGCGCCCACCGTGGCAGAAGACGTCGCGTTCGGGCCCCGCAACCAGGGTCTTTCTTCCGAAGAGGTGGCGCGGCGCGTCGACTACGCCCTCGACCTCGTCGGCCTCGGCAAGAAGCGCGACCACTCCCCCTTCGAGCTCTCCGGCGGCCAAAAGCGCCTCGCGGCAATCGCGGGAGTCCTCGCCATGAAGCCGGAGCTACTCGTGCTTGACGAGCCGACGGCGGGGCTCGATCCGCGCGGGCGAGCGCGCTTGCGGGCGCTTCTTGCCGAGCTGCGGGCAAGCGGGGCGACCCTCGTTCAGGTCACGCACTCTATGGAGGACGCGGCGCGCGCCGACCGCGTCATCGTGCTCGATCAGTCGCGCGTCATCGCTAACGGAACGCCTGCCGAGGTCTTCTCTAAAGCAAACGAACCGCAGCTCAAAGCCCGCGGGCTGGGTGTCCCAAGGGCGCTGGCGCACGCATGGGCGCTCGAGGCCGCCGGTCACGCGCCGCTGGGCGACCCGCTGACCACCGATGACCTCGCCCGCGCGCTCAACCAGACAGAAGGGACGGCCGCCCATGGCATTTAAGCTCACGGTCGGTCAGTACTACGAAACCGACTCCCCCGTCCACACCCTCGACGCGCGCGTCAAGTTCTGCTGCGCATTCGCCTCGATGATCGCGCTCTTCTGTGCGAGAAATCCAGCGCAGCTCGCGGCCGGCGCGGTTTTTGCCGTGGCGACGGTTGCCGCGAGCCGCGTGCCCCTGGGGCGCATTGCGGCGCAGATAAAGCCGCTGGTTTTCTTCCTCGGAACGCTCTCGCTCTTCAACCTTATATTTGTGCAGGCGGGAAGCACGGTCCTGGTCGCGGGGCCGCTGCGCATTACCGACGGCGGCGTTTGGGCGGCGATCCTGCACACCGCGCGCTTTGCCCTGGCCCTGGCCATCGGCTCGCTTATTCTGCTGACCACGACGCCGACCGAGCTATCCGACGCCTTCGACGCCATGTTGGCGCCGCTTGCGCGGTTCGGCCTGCCCGCCCACGAGATCGCGATGGTCTTCAGCCTCATGCTGCGCTTTGTGCCCACCATCGCCGACGAGACATCCGCCATCCTTGATGCGCAGGCCATGCGCGGCGGTGCGCTCGACGAGGGCGGGGTCGGCCGGCGCGTGCGCGCCATCGTGCCGGTCGTAGTCGCGCTTTTGGCGAGCGGCCTGCGCCACGCCGAGGGGGTCGCGCGCGCCCTCGATGCCCGCTGCTACGAGGGCGGCGAGGGGCGAACCCACCTGCACGAGCGGCGCATTTGCAGCCGCGACGCCATAGCCGCCGCCATCACCGTGGTTTTTATCGTCGCGGTCGTCTATTTGGCCTAGCGCCAGAGCGGAAATCAGCCCCGCGAGACCCCCGCCCAGGCCTCATTTAAAGCCACCGCGGGCCCCATTTGGCCCGTTTCGGCGCCCGCCCGACGCATAGAACGGCTCCCAAGCGCTCCCGCACCCCGCCAAACTCGCCGCAGGGGCAGCTCGTAACACCCACGCCACACTCGTCGGATACAATCGGCGCACTTACGCTTATGCACTTGCGACCAGCACCGTATAAAGGAGACCCCATGCGCAAGGTGAACGTCGGCATCATCGGCCTCGGAACGGTGGGCGGGGGCGTCGCGCGCCTCATCAACGCCCACCACGACGAGTACGTCGCCAGCTACGGAATTGACCTAGGCATCGCCCGTGCCTGCGCGCTCGAGCCCGAGGCCGCCCGCGCCTGCGGCATCGCCGACGAGGCCTTCACCACCAACTGGCACGACGTGGTGAGCGACCCGGCCGTCGACGTCGTGGTCGAGCTCATCGGCGGCGAGCACCCCGCCACCGAGATCTACGAGGCCGCCTTCGCCGCCGGTAAGCACGTCGTCACCGCAAACAAGGCCCTGCTCGGCCGCCACGTCGAGGCCCTCGCGGCCCAAGCCCGCGAGAACGGCGTCCAGCTCAAGTGCGAGGCCAGCTGCGGCGGCGGCATCCCCATCGTGAGCACGCTCGAGCGTGACCTCGTGGGCAACAAGATCCTCACCATCGCCGGCATCCTCAACGGCACCACCAACTACATTCTCTCGCGCATGGAGGCCGAGGGCGCCGACTACGCCGACGTTCTCGCCGACGCCCAGGCCAAGGGCTACGCCGAGGCCAATCCCTCCGCCGACGTCGACGGCTTCGACGCCGCGAGCAAGACGGCCATCCTCGCCTCCATCGGCTTCGGCACCCGCGTGACCACCGACGACGTCTTCCAGCAGGGCATCCGCACCATCGCTGCCGAGGACATCGCCCAGGCCCACGAGCTCGGCTACACCATCAAGCTGCTCGGCATTGCCCGCAACACCCCCGCCGGCGTCGACGCGCGCGTGCACCCCACGCTCATTCCGCTCGATCACCAGCTCGCCAAGGTCTCCGGCGCCATGAACGCCGTCTACGTCGTGGGCGACGCCGTGGGCGAGACCATGTTCTACGGCGCGGGCGCGGGCTCCTTCCCCACCGCGAGCGCCGTCGTGGGCGACATCCTCACTCTCGCCGATCCCATCTCCAAGGGCGCCGAGCCCCTGCCCGAGGCCGAGCCCTTCAAGCAGACCCTGCCGCAGCGCCCGATGGACGAGCTCGAGACCAAGTACTATGTGCGCCTCAAGGTCGCCGACCGCGTGGGCGCGCTCGCCGAGGTCGTGGGCGTCTTTGCCAAGAACGACATCTCCATCAGCCTGATCAACCAGGTCGAGGACGCGGCGACCGACGGCGCGGCCTGCTCCGTCATCTTCCTCACCCACAAGGCCGTCGAGAAGAACATGCAGGCCGCCGCGGCCGAGCTCGCCGGCGCCGACTGTGTGGCCGAGGTCGCCAACGTCCTGCGCATCGAGGACGTTGCCGCCTGGACCGACGGCGTGATGGCCAACTAACCAAAGCACGACGCCCGAACCGGGCGCGTCCCGCAACTTCTTCAGCCCCGACGGCCCCGCGCGAGCCGCCGGGGCTGTTTTTGCAGCACCGCCCCGACAGAAAGGAGACCGCATGATCCTCTCGCTTCAAGGGTGCATGGCCGTAGGAAAGACAACCGCCGTGCATTACCTGCAGGAACACGGCCCCCATCTGCATATCGGGCGCGTCAAGCAGTGGCGCGATCTGTGCATCGGCCGGGCCTAAGGGCAGACCCGAGGCCGGACCCAGGGCAGCCCCGAGGCCGGGCCGCAAGGCAGGGGCCCAAACAAAAAGTATGGCCTTTGAGCTGCGGCTTATCGGTGAACGGTAGCTTATTTGCCGTAGAATGGACAGGTTACAGCCATCCTCGTCCAGGAGGTCCCTCTATGGTCTCTCGCGTCTACGTCGAGAAGAAGCCCGGATTCGACGGCGAAGCCAAGTCCCTTGAGCGCGAGCTGCGCCAGCTGCTCGGCATCGACGGCATCGCCAACCTGCGCATCATCAACCGTTACGACGTCGAGGGAATCGACGAGGAGCTCTTTGCCTCCTGCGTGCCGACCGTTTTCTCGGAGCCGCAGACCGACACCGCGAGCGCGCAGATGCCCGCCGCGGCCGACGGCGCGACCGTCTTCGCGGTGGAGTTCCTGCCCGGCCAGTTCGACCAGCGCGCCGACTCAGCGGCCGAGTGCATCCAGCTCATCTCCCAGGGCGAGCGCCCGACGGTTCGCTCCGCCAAGGTCTACGTGCTCGAGGGCGAGCTCTCTGAGGCCGACGTCAACGCCGTCAAGCACTACGTGATCAACCCGGTCGAGGCCCGCGAGGCCAGCCTCGAGGCGCGCGAGACGCTCACCGCCATGGTCCCCGAGCCCGAGCCGGTCGAGGTCCTCGAGGACTTCCTCACGCTCAGCGAAGACCAGCTCAAGGCCTTTATCGCCGAGCGCGGCCTGGCCATGGACCTCGCCGACATCAAGTTCTGCCAGGAGTACTTCGCCGGCGAGGGCCGCGTGCCGACCATCACCGAGATCAAGATGATCGACACCTACTGGTCCGACCACTGCCGCCACACCACCTTCGGCACGCGCCTGCACCACATCCTCTCGGGCGACCCGCGCGTCAAGGACGCCTTTACCCGCTACCAGTCCATGCGCCACGAGCTCGGCCGCGACGAGAAGCCCATCTGCCTTATGGACATGGGCACCATCGGCGCCAAGTACCTCAAGGCCAAGGGCATCCTCAAGAACCTTGACGAGTCCGAGGAGATCAACGCCTGCACCGTCAAGTGCAAGGTCGACGTCGACGGCGAGGAGCAGGACTGGCTCTACCTCTTTAAGAACGAGACCCACAACCACCCGACCGAGATCGAGCCCTTCGGCGGCGCGGCCACCTGCATCGGCGGCGCCATCCGCGACCCGCTCTCCGGCCGCAGCTACGTCTACCAGGCCATGCGCGTCACCGGCGCCGCGGACCCAACCGTTCCCGTCTCCGAGACCCTCGAGGGCAAGCTCCCCCAGCGCAAGCTCGTGACCACCGCCGCGGCAGGCTACTCCAGCTACGGCAACCAGATCGGCCTCGCCACCGGCCAGGTCTCCGAGCTCTACCACCCCGGCTACGTGGCCAAGCGCATGGAGATCGGCGCCGTCGTGGCGGCAACCCCCGCCTCCCACGTGCGCCGCGAGTGCCCGGCCCCCGGCGACATCATCGTGCTTCTCGGCGGGCGCACCGGCCGCGACGGCATCGGCGGCGCCACCGGCTCCTCCAAGGCCCACAACGTCGAGTCCATCGAGAAGGACGGCGCCGAGGTCCAGAAGGGCAACGCGCCCGTGGAGCGCAAGCTCCAGCGCCTCTTCCGCCGCGAGGACGCCTGCCGCCTGATCAAGCGCTGCAACGACTTCGGCGCCGGCGGAGTCTCGGTCGCCATCGGCGAGCTGGCCGACGGCCTGCACGTCGACCTCAACGCCGTCCCCAAGAAGTACGAGGGCCTCGACGGCACCGAGCTCGCCATCTCCGAGTCCCAGGAGCGCATGGCCGTGGCCCTGGCGCCCGAAGACGTCGAGGAGTTCCTCGGCTACGCCCGCGAGGAGAACCTCGAGGCCACCCCGGTCGCGACCGTGACCGCCGACCCGCGCCTGACCATGGACTGGAACGGCAAGACGATCGTCGACGTGAGCCGCGAGTTCCTCGCCTCCAACGGCGCGCCCAAGGATCAGGAGGTCCACGTGGCCATGCCGTCCGAGTACGAGCGCGACTGGGCCGGCGACACCCTCGCCGAGAAGCTCCACAGCCTGGTCACCGACCTCAACGTCGCGTCCAACAAGGGCCTCTCCGAGCGCTTCGACTCCACCATCGGCGCCGCTACCGTCCTCATGCCCTTCGGCGGAAAGACCCAGCTCACGCCCGCCATGGCCATGGCCGCCAAGCTCCCCGTGGACGGCGAGACGACCACCTGCTCCGGCATGGCGTGGGGCTTCAACCCCTACCTCATGGAGGCCGACCAGTTCACCGGCGCGTATCTCTCCGTCGTCGAGTCGGTGAGCCGCCTCGTGGCCGCCGGCTTCGAGCACAAGGGCTTCTATCTCACGTTCCAGGAGTACTTCGAGAAGCTCCGCGACGAGCCCGAGCGCTGGGGCAAGCCCATGGCCGCCGTCCTCGGCGCCCTCATGGCGCAGGTCGACCTCGGCATCGGTTCCATCGGCGGCAAGGACTCCATGTCCGGCAGCTTCGAGGACCTCGACGTGCCGCCCACGCTCGTCTCGTTTGCGACGGGCCTCGGCAAGGTCGACCGCGTGACCTCCCCCGAGTTCAAGGGCGCGGGCCACAAGGTCGTCGTGCTCTCCCCCAACTACGACGGCGACGGCCTCACGCCGCTGGCCACCTCCGAGCTCGCGCTCTACGACATCGTCGAGGAGCTTATTGGCAACGGCAGCGCGCTCGCCGTGTCCACGCTGGGCTACGGCTGCGCGGCCGAGGCGCTCTTCAAGATGTGCGTCGGCAACCAGCTCGGCCTTTCTTGCGACCCGGCGTTTGAGGCCGAGGCGCTCTTCTGCCCGGCGTACGGCAGCTTTATCGTGGAGCTCGCCGACGACGCCGAGGTCCCGGCGCTGCACGACGGCGTGACCGGCTACGTCCTGGGCACCACCACCGAGGCCTACGAGCTCGTCACTGGCGGCGAGACCATTGACCTGGCCGAGCTGCAGGAGGCCTGGGAGGGCGCCATCGAGTCCGTCTTCCCGTACCGCAGCGAGGGCGAGAAGGTCGACGCCATCGACTTCCGCATTGCCGAGCAGGGCGTCTCTCGCCCCGCGCCGGCCGTTAAGGTCGCCCGCCCGCGCGTCGTGATCCCCGTCTTCCCGGGCACGAACTGCGAGTACGACACCGCCCGCGCGTTCCGCCGCGCCGGCGCCGACCCCTCGGTGCTGGTCATCAACAACCTCACGCCCGAGGCCGTCGCCGAGAGCACCCACGAGCTCGCGCGCCGCATCCGCGAGAGCCAAATCGTCATGATCCCGGGCGGTTTCTCCGGCGGCGACGAGCCCGACGGCTCCGCCAAGTTCATCACCGCGTTCTTCCGCGCGCCCGAGGTCACCGAGGCGGTCCGCGAGCTGCTGCAGTCCCGCGACGGCCTCATGCTGGGCATCTGCAACGGCTTCCAGGCGCTCATCAAGCTCGGCCTCGTGCCGTACGGCGACATCGTGGACGCCACGCCCGACGCTCCGACGCTGACCTTCAACACCATCGGCCGCCACCAGAGCCGCCTCGTCCGCACCCGCGTGGCGAGCGACCTCTCGCCGTGGCTGTCCAAGTGCGAGGTCGGCGAGGTCCACAACATCGCGATCTCGCACGGTGAGGGCCGCTTTGTCGCGTCGCCCGAGCTCGTGGCCGAGCTCGCCGCCAAGGGCCAGGTAGCCACGCAGTACGTCGACGAGGCCGGTCAGCCCGGCATGAGCCTCGACGTGAACCCCAACGGCTCCATCCTCGCCGTCGAGGGCATCACGAGCCCGGACGGCCGAGTCCTGGGCAAGATGGGCCACACCGAGCGCTCGGGCGAGGGTCTGTACAAGAACGTCCCCGGCAACAAGTTCCAGCCGCTTATCGAGGGCGGCGTCGCGTACTTCACCGAGTAACGCCGGCGACGAACCGCGCCGCCGCAAGCCGCACGACCGCAACGCCCCTCTTGGCCCGTCGCCGAGAGGGGCGTTTCTTTGCCGAGACGGCACCGCCCCAAGCCGATGCAGCCGGGGCGGGGCCTGCAGCCTAGGGTCGCCTCCCTACGACGCAACAAGAGCGCACGGGCGCTAAGATTGACGCCGGAAAACCGCCGACGCAGCAAAGAGGACCGAACGTGAGCCACGCCCAGAGCCAGACCAAAACCAGCATCCAGACCAGCCTCGAGGCGACGGACCCGCGGCCCCAAAAGAAGCCGTTTCTTTCCGCCACGCCGGGCCTCGTACTCGCGTGCCTCGGCGCCTGCCTGCTGTGGGGCTCGGCGTTCCCGTGCGTAAAGATCGGCTACGCGCTCTTTGGCATCGACTCGGGCGACGTCGCGACCATCATCGCGTTCGCAGGCGAGCGCTTCCTCATCTCGGGGACGCTCGTGGCCGTCGGCATGAGCATCGCGAAACGGCGCCCGTTCGTGCCCGAGCGCCGCGACTGGGCACCGGCGGCCGCGCTCTCGGTGTTCCAGACGATCCTGCAGTATCTCTTCTTCTACGTGGGCCTTTCTCGCTGCGCGGGCGTGACGAGCTCCATCATCGAAGCGAGCAACTCGTTTCTCATTGTGCTGCTGGCGGCGTTCGCGTTCCGCACCGAGGCGATGACCGGCAAGAAGGCGCTCGGCTGCATGCTGGGGTTCGCCGGCGTCCTCGCGGTCAAGCTCGGCGACATCGCGGGCGCCTCGCTCGGGCTGCGGCTCGACGGCGAGGGGCTCGTGTTCCTCTCGACCTTCGCGGCGGCGATGTCGAGCAACCTCTGCAAGCGCTTCTCCGCCGACCACGACCCGGTGCTGCTCTCGGGCTGGCAGTTCATCATCGGCGGCGCCGTGATGCTCGCCGTGGGCACGGCAATGGGCGGGCACGTGGCGCCGGCGGCGGGAACAAGCCCGTTTGCGGCCTGGGTACTCCTCATCTACCTGGGCTTTATTAGCGCCGCGGCCTACTCACTGTGGTCGGCCGCGCTCGCCACGAACCCGGCGTCGCGCGTCGCGGTCTTCGGCTTCATGAACCCCGTCTTCGGCACAATCCTCTCGGCCGTGCTGCTTGGCGAGAAGGACGTGCTGAGCCCGGCGCTCGCCGTGTGCGCGCTGGTGCTCGTGAGCGCGGGCATCGTGGTGGTCAACCGGCCGGACGGGGCGGACGTGGCAGCGCACGGATAGCCGCGAGGACGGCTGAGGCGGCTCGGGCGCGGGCACGGCGGCGGTTGCACTGTGGAAAACGAGGTGATGGCAATCCCTTCTCCCCGACCGTTGTGGAATCCGGGGTGATGGCAGGCCCGAGCGGCAAAATGTTGTCTAAATCGGGGTGATGGCAAGAAGATCGACGCGGAACGCTGCCATTACCCCGTTTTCCGCAACTTCGCCGGCCCCTTAGCTGCCATCACCCCGTTTTGCACAACGCGTCCGTCGCCGCTGCTGCCATCAGGCCCGATTGCGCAACGTGACCCACAGCCAGACCACCCTTCGGTGGCCCCGACCCGACCGGTCGGCAATTGTTGTCCGGCGCGCCTGCTATCCTGGGGACCACATGTACGGCATGGCTGGAGGACCGATGGACGACTTCAAGGAGAATGCGCTCGAGCAGGGGCTTCGCCAAGGCTTCATCAATTCGCATGAACCGGCCAACGACGGCTTTAAGCCCTACGCCATCACAAACAACAAGACCTCGGGCAACAACCTTCTCTCGGTTCTCAAAGAACAGCTCGCAGCCTGCGATTCATTTGATTTCTGTGTGGCCTTCGTTGCCGACGGCGGCTTGCAGACACTCGTCGACGTTCTTGCCGAGCTCAAGAGAAAGCACGTCAAAGGCCGTTTTCTCACCTCAACCTATCTCAATTTCAATTCACCTGACGTCTTCCGAAAGCTGCTTGAGTACGACAACATCGAGGTTCGCGTGTATTAAGGCAGCCTCCATGCAAAGGGCTACGTCTTCGATCGCGATGGCGTAAGCACGGTCATCGTCGGCAGTTCAAACCTCACCGCAACAGCCATCACTTGCAATAAAGAATGGAACGTCTTGTTCCGCTCGTTCGGCGAGGGCGGAGTCCTCCGCTCCATCAAGGCCGAGTTCGGCCGTTTGTGGTCAAGCGAGCTGACCGCGCGTCTTACTCCCGAGTGGGTCGAGCGCTACGAGGCGGCCATTCCCCATGGCGGGCCGCGCTCGCCCCGCCTTCCGGCGTTTCGCGATGCCGCGCTCGCCGAACCCAACAGCGAGCCGCGAGCCACCCGCATAACCCCGAATAAAATGCAGGAACGCGCGCTTACCGCCCTCGCGAAGCTTCACGATCTTAAAGAAACGCGCGCACTGCTCGTCTCGGCAACAGGCACCGGAAAGACCTATCTCTCGGCATTCGATGTCGCGGCGGCCAAACCACAACGCGTGCTATTCCTCGTACATCGGCAGCGCATTCTGACGGCCTCGATGAGAAGCTACAAAAAGCTGCTCGGCAGCGCCTACACCTACGGCATATACTCCCCTGGAATGGCGACGCCTCACCCTACCTGCGTTTTTGCCATGTGCTCAACTATCTCTCGGCATCTCAACGAATTCGATCCAACCGAGTTCGACTACATCATCATCGATGAGGCACACCGCACGGGGTCGTCAAGCTACCAAAAGATCATGGAGCACTTCCGCCCCTCGTTCTACCTCGGAATGACCGCGACCCCAACCCGTACCGACGGTTACGACGTGTTCGCGCTCTTCAACCATGTAATCGCTTTCCAGATCACGCTGCAGGACGCCCTGCGCGACGACATGCTCGCGCCGTTCCACTACTTCGGCATCGCCGACCTAGACATTGACGACCAGTCCATCGATGACCTCAACCTCTTCTCGCGCCTTACGTCTGACGAACGAGTCCGTCATATCTCCGAGAAAATCGAGGAATACACCGTAACGAAAAGCCACCGGCGCGGCCTCATTTTCTGCAACCGCAACGACGAAGCCCGTGAGCTGTCGCGACGCTTCAACGAGCTTGGGTATCGCACCTGCGCCCTCTCCGGCAGCAATAACGACGCCGAGCGAGACGCCGCCATCGCCCGCCTTGAAGCCGGCGAGATCGAATACATCTTCTCGGTAGACATCTTCAATGAGGGTGTAGACATCCCGTCGCTCAACCAGATCATCATGCTGCGCCGCACCGAATCAGCCATTGTTTTCGTGCAGCAGCTAGGGCGCGGCCTTCGCAAGGCGGAGGGTAAGGAATATGCCCTTGTCCTTGACTTTATTGGCAACTACCAGCAGAACTTCTTTGTGCCTATCGCACTTTCCGGTGACCGCACGTATAACAAAGACAACCTTCGCGCCATCGTTAAAGAAGGCAGCGCCGTTATACCCGGCTGTTCGACCGTCAGCTTCGATGAGGTCTCGAAATCACGCATCTACCGCGCCATCGACGGAGGCAACTTCAGCGCAGCGAAGCTTATCCGCGATGAGTACGCATCCCTGCGCAATATGCTCGGGCGTATCCCGTCGCTCGAGGACTTTGACCGCAACGGAGCCATCGATCCTCTACGCATCTTCAAGAAATTCGGCTCATACCACGCGTTTCTTTCCAAATACGAGCCTGAATACAAGACGCGTTTCACCGCTGAGCAAACGGACGCCCTCGAGTTCATCTCTCGCAAGCTCGCAAACGGGAAGAGACTCGAGGACCTTGCCATCCTGCGGCTGCTTATCGAGCAAGAGTCCTGCGATACGGCGTCATTTAAGACTGCAGCCGAACGGATCTACGAGCGGCGCCTTACCGGCGGCGCCATGGCGTCCGCCCTTAACCTGCTGTCGGGCGGCTTCGCCGGCACAGGTAAAAACGTCGCATTGCTAGAGCGCGACGGGGTGAATTACAGACTGACAGAAGCCTTTGCAGCGGCCCTGGCCAATACTGAATTCAAGCGTCAGGTTCTCGAGGCCCTCGATTTCGGCGCCAGCCGCAACCAGGCCGCCTACAGCAACGCTTACAAGCAAACGAACTTCGTCCTCAACGCCAAATACACGTACGAGGAAGTCTGCTGCTATCTCGGTTGGAAGAAGAACGTCAACGGACAGAACATCGGCGGCTATAAATACGACAGCGACACCAATACCTATCCGGTCTTTATTAACTACGACAAAGACCCGGATATCTCCGAAAGCATCAAGTATGAGGACCGCTTTGTAAGTGAGAGCAAGCTGATTGCCATCTCGAAGCAACCGCGTGATCTCGGCTCCCCCGAAATCCAACGCCTCCGTGCTTGGCCGGGCAACGGAATGAAGACGTATCTGTTCGTGCGCAAAAACAAGGATGACAAGGACGGTGGCAAAGAGTTTTACTTCCTCGGCGAGATGCACCCGACGCAAGAGTACGAGCAGATAAAAATTGCCGGAAAGAACGCGGTCGAGATTACCTACGAACTTGACCACCCGGTCGAGCACGGCTTGTATTCATACCTGGTGAGCAGCATCGAGGATAGCGAGGGCGACGAGGCGGTCGAGGTCGAGACCACGCCGACGAGCGCCTAGGCGAAGGTCTTCTCCAACGCCTCGACCACCTTAATGTCGGCGGGAAGCCAATCGACATCCCAGATATGGGCCGCATCCAGCCACTTCATGTTCTCATGCTCCGTATCTTTGATATCGCCGGACGCGATTACGCAGGTGAAGCACTCCATAACCAGGTGAAACGTCTCGTAATCGTGCTCGACGGTGCAAAGATGCTCTAGATTGCCGATGGCAACATGGAGCTCCTCGCCGATCTCGCGAACACATGCCTCGGCGCCCGTCTCACCGGGTTCGAGCTTGCCGCCGGGAAATTCCCAGCCATCCTTGAACTCGCCGTAACCGCGCTGGGCCGCGAGGAACTTCTTGCCGTCTTTGATGATTGCCGCAGCTACGTGGATCGTTTTCATGATGCCGCCTTTCTTGGCACGAGTTTTCCGGCGAACAGTATACGACCGACGAAGGCCTAGCCACTCCGCCCTCATCATTACCGAGCAGGCCGGCCGAAGCCGGTTGCAGACAAACGGGCGACCCCTTAATTAATGTCCGGTGCTCCTTGTAAGCTGGGTCAAATCGACGGCCCGCGAGAGGGCCATCGAAGGAGAAAGGGGCCGCACATGACGGTGGAACTCGCTTTGGATGATCAGGTCCGCCTCGCGCTTCCGCAGGTTTCGAGGGGCCAGGCGCAAGAAATCGCGCACAGCCTGCTCAACCCAAAAAGAAAGCCGCTCACGGCCGTGACCATATCGAATGTCCTCGATAAGCAGGGCATTCCCGGACGCATGTGGAAAGACCTCGTCGACGCCGAGGTACTGGTTCCCACGGGAAAGGACGGAAGCGGCCCCAAGACCTACAGACTCGCGGCGGAGCAGACTTCCGAGGGCGCGACCCGCCCAGCCGCCGCGACGAGCACCACAAGCGCGCGGAAGGCACTCACGAAAGCCCGGGAGCAGGAGCTGCGCGAGCGCGTCAGCGCCATGGACAAACGCATCTGGCAGAACAAATGGCTGCTCAACCGCCCCGAAACCATGGAACGCTTCTTGCCGGCGCTCGAGACCATGGACCGCGAGCTGCGCGAGCACGACGCCATAGGCTCGACCGGCGTTTCTCGCCGCGAGCTCTCCTACCGGATCTTTGGCAACGAGAAGACACTTGCCGGCGACGAGAAGGCCAAGGCGATGCTCAAGGGCACGGGCCTCAACCGCTTGCTGCGCTACCGCATCGACGCCTCGATCAACCTGGAGCACTTCGTCCCCCGCAGGCATGAGCGCATGCGCATCCTCATCAGCGAGAACCTCGACCCCTACCGCTCCGTGCGTGCTCAGCTCTTCGAGCACGGCAGCAGGCGCATCCTGGGCCAGAGGATCCACGGAGTCGTCTACGCGCAGGGGGCCGCCCTCGAGGGGAAGATGGGCGATCTCCTCAACCTGCAGGAATCCTTCGGGGCCAAGGACGTCGAGTTTCTTTACTGGGGAGACCTTGACCGCGCCGGCATGGCCGAGCTCCAGCGGATCATGACGACCGCGGGAGAATTCGGGGTTCGCATCCGCCCGTTCGGGGACGCGTATCGCAAGATGGTCCAGCTCGCGCAGGAGCGCTTTCCTGTCGCCTCCGCGAACGAGCCGACGTCGCAGGCCTCCATCGGCAATGCCGGAACCGACGTGATCGCGGGCTGCTTGAGCAAACCCGAGCTCAGCTATGCGGCGCAGGTGCTCGCCGCGAACAGGCGCATCCCGCAGGAGAGCCTGACCTTGAGCGAGCTTCTCTCCAGGCCCAAGCGCGACTGGCGGCTGCCCAAGCTGTGGCTCGGGCTCGGGCGGACTCAGGCCCCGCTTTCCGCCGCGACCGTATAAACAAGGGCGCCGGCCTGCGGTCAGGCAGGTCGGCGCCCTTCTTGGCTCGAGCACTGGATCGTGAGCCGCCCGTCGCTGAAGGCGGCTCGCCCTTGGAGGTTGCTCCCCTAGAGGCGGGCGACGCCGGACTTGCGGGCGGCCTCGGCGACGGCCTCGGCGACGGCGGGGGCGACGCGCTTGTCGAAGGCGCCGGGAATGACGTACTCGGCGCAGCGCTTCTCGTCGTCCACCAGGCCGGCGATGGCGTAGGCCGCGGCCTCCATCATGTCGTCGTTGATGTCGGAGGCGCGCACGTCGAGGGCGCCGCGGAAGATGCCCGGGAAGGCGAGCACGTTGTTGATCTGGTTCGGGAAGTCGGAGCGGCCGGTCGCGGCGACGGCGGCGCCGGCGGCCAGGGCCTCGTCGGGCATGATCTCGGGCACGGGGTTCGCGCAGGCAAAAATGATGGAGTCGGTGGCCATCGTGCGGACCATGTCCCGCGTGAGCGCGCCGGGGGCCGAGACGCCCACGAAGACGTCGGCGCCCTTGACGGCCTCGGCAAGGGCGCCGGCCACCTTGTTCTGGTTCGTCCAGGTCGCGACCTCTTCCTTAACGGGATTCAGGCCGTCGCGACCCTCATAGATGGCGCCCTTGCGGTCGCAAATGATGATGTCCTTGACGCCCATGCGCTTCATAAGGCGCGCGATAGAGATGCCCGCGGCGCCGGCGCCGGAGAAGACCACCTTGATGTCGGCGAGCTCGCGGCCGGTCAAACGACACGCGTTGATAAGCGCCGCGCAGGTCACGACCGCGGTGCCGTGCTGGTCGTCGTGGAAGACGGGGATGTCGCAGACCTCCTTGAGGCGGCGCTCGATCTCGAAGCAGCGCGGGGCGGAGATGTCCTCAAGGTTGACGCCGCCGAAGGAGCCGGCCAGCAGCTCGACGGTGCGCACGATCTCGTCGACGTCGTTGGATCGGATGCACAGCGGGAAGGCGTCGACGTCGGCAAAGGTCTTGAACAGGGCGCACTTGCCCTCCATGACCGGCATGCCGGCCTCGGGGCCGATGTTGCCCAGGCCGAGGACGGCGGAGCCGTCGGTGACGACGGCCACGAGGTTGCCGCGGCGGGTATAGGTGTAGGAGTCGTCGACGTTCTCCTGGATCTTCAGGCAAGGCTCCGCGACGCCGGGGGTGTAGGCGACGGCGAGCTCCTCGGGCGTCGTGATCGGGGCGCGGCCCACGACCTCGATCTTGCCCTTCCACTGCTTGTGCATGTCGAGCGCGTACTGCTTGGCGTCCTCAGCCATTTGGTGCTCCTATCTGTTGGGCCGCATGCGGCGGCTAGCTTTGCTCCAATTCACCAGTGTATTAACGCAGGCCTCGAATGGGGTCGTTTTATCGGCTTGCGTACCGCGACGCCGGGTAGGCGGCGGCCTCAGGGGAGAAACCGCAGGAGGAAGATCATAAACTCTTGAGAACGCACGATTGCCTGCGCAAGACCCGCGATTTTATGGCGCAGCGTAGCAACCTGCCCGTCAGGGACCCGGTGCCAAGGCGCGCTAAAGCCCCGCTCCACCGAGCATCGTGTCCCGATAAGGTAATCGCGCGTCGCGAGTCTATCCCCCGGCGATATGTTCTTCTCAGACACCATGGCGGCCCCGCGCGGCTCACGAAGGCGGCTGATAGACATAGTCGATACCAGGAAGCTCCTGCAAAGCGACCGGGCCGCTCAATGGGCACAGGGGGACGGCGTCCCAATCAGGAATCGCCTCCGTGTGGGATTTAATTCGGATTTGGCAAGTAGCCAAGGGTTTAGCGTTTGTGTTTCCGCAGGTAGATGGTTCGCTAGTTTTTGGAATAGCCGAACAGCCCGAATTAAATCCCACACGGAGGCGATTTTTGGCTCAACGGCGGCCCGGCGCACCCTGCGGCACCCGCAGAAAGCCCCTGCGCTCGGCCCGTGCGCGCGCGACGTATACTGGTGGTTGGCTTATTTGCGCCCGACCCAACCGAAAGGATTGCGCATGAGCGAGAAAAAAGACCCCAAAGACACCTGCGTCCTCGTTACCGGCGGCGCCGGCTTCATCGGATCCCACACCGTCGTCGAGCTCCTCCAGGCCGGCTACCAGGTCGTCATCGTCGATGACCTCTCCAACGCCTCCGAGAAGGTCCTCGACCGCATCGACACCATCGTGGGCGACGACGCCGCCGAGAACCTCACGTTCTACCGCGCGGACGTCAACGACCGCGCTGCCCTCGAGTGCATCTTCGAGGAGAACGACATCGACCGCGTGATCCACTTCGCTGGCTTCAAGGCCGTCGGCGAGTCCGTCTCCAAGCCGGTCGAGTACTACTCCAACAACATCGGCAACACGCTGACTCTCGTGGACGTCATGCGCGAGCACGGCTGCAAGTCCATCATCTTCAGCAGCTCCGCGACCGTCTACGGCGACCCGGACTCCCTGCCGCTGACCGAGGCCAGCCCCAAGAAGCCGGCCACCAACCCCTACGGCTGGACCAAGTGGATGATCGAGCAGATACTCACCGACCTTCACACCGCCGACGCCGAGTGGAACGTCGTGCTGCTGCGCTACTTCAACCCCATCGGCGCGCACCCCTCGGGCCTCATGGGCGAGGACCCCAAGGGCATCCCCAACAACCTGCTGCCCTACGTCGCGCAGACCGCCATCGGCAAGCGCTCCGAGGTCCATGTCTTCGGCAACGATTACGACACTCCCGACGGCACCGGCGTGCGCGACTACATCCACGTCTGCGACCTGGCCGCCGGTCACGCCGCCGCGCTCGCCTGGATGAACGGCCGCGAGGGCGTCGAGGTCTTCAACTTGGGCACCGGCAAGGGCACCTCGGTGCTGGAGATCATCACCGCCTTCGGCAAGGCGTGCGGCAAGGACGTCCCCTACGTCATCGACCCGCGCCGCCCCGGCGACGTGACCGCCAACTACGCAGACTGCTCCAAGGCCAAGGAGGAGATGGGCTGGGAAGCCAAGTTCGACGTCGACGACATGTGCCGCGACTCCTGGAACTGGCAGTCCAAGAACCCCAACGGCTACGCAGAGGACTAAGGGACGCAAAAATGACCGCCGCCGAGAACATCGCCGACAAGACAAGCGCCGAGCCCGCCCCGGGCGCCCGCTTTGCCGCCTACCTGGGCCGCGTTCGCCCGAAGATCGAGGACTACCTCGCCCGCACGGCGCCCGCCTGCGTGCCCGGCACCGCCGACGCCACCCGCGCCGACCTCGACCGTTACCTGTACGGCCCGTTCGCGCGCTTCTCGGCGTCCGGCGGAAAGCGCACCCGGCCGGCCCTGTGCCTGCTCGGGTGCGAGGCCGTCGGCGGCGACCCTGAGCTCGCCATGAGCTCGGCGGCGGCCATCGAGAACTTCCAGTCCGCGGCGCTCATCCACGACGACATCGCCGACAAGTCGGAGCTTCGCCGCGGCGAGCCCTGCACGTACGTGACCGAGGGTACCGGCATCGCCATCAACATCGGCGACCTCGGCCTCGCGGTCGTCCTCGGCGGCGTCCTGCGCGACGGGGCGCTTCCGGCCGCCACGCGCGTGGCCGTCATGGAGCGCCTCTTCCAGATGGAGGAGCGAACCATCGAGGGGCAGGCCCTTGACCTGGGCTGGGTTCGCGACGGACGCTGGGACGTCACCGTGGACGACTATCTTTACATGGCCTCCCACAAGACGGCCTACTACTCCGCCGCGATCCCGCTGGCCGCGGGCGCCATCGTGGGCGGCGGCACCGATGAGCAGGTGGCCGCCCTCGACGCCTTCGGCATGGCCGCGGGCCTCGCCTTCCAGCTGCAGGACGACCTGCTCAACCTCGTCGGCGATGCCGAGGCGCAGGGCAAGGACTTCCGCAGCGACATCACCGAGGGCAAGCGCACGATGCTCGTGGTCTGGGCGCTCGGGCACCTCGCCGGCGCTGAAAAGGACGAGCTCGTAGGCATCCTGCAGGAAGGTACCTCCGACCCGGCGCGCCTGGCCCGCGCGGTCGAGCTCATCGACGCGGCCGGCGCGATCGACCGGGTCCGCGCCTATGCGCGCGAGCTCGTAGCCAAGGCCAAGTCCCGCCTCATCGGCGTCGAGCTCGCCGAGGAAGCTCGCGAGACGCTCGTTTCTATGGCAGATTTCTTCGTGGAGCGCGCAGGCTAACCCGGCTCCGCGCCAATCCAACCAGCGCTTACCACGCGGCAATAGGAGAGACTTTGATGGAACCCATTCAAGAAGGCGCGCAAGGCGCCGCGGTCGAGGACATCCAGGAGCGCCTGGCATCCCTCGGTTACCGCATCGACGCGGCCGAGCTCAACGGCAAGAAGTTCGGCCGCTCGACCGCGACCGCCGTTGCCCGTTTCCGCCTCGACCACGAGCTCTCGCTCGGCGAGATGGTGGACGCCGCCACTTGGTCGACGCTCGTCGACGAGTGCTATCAGCTCGGCGACCGCACGCTCTACCTGCGTCTCCCCAACTTCCACGGCCGCGACGTGCATCAGCTCCAGGAGCGCCTGAACGTCCTCGGCTTCAGCTGCGGCGAACCGGACGGCTGCTTCGGCGTGCACACCGAGGCCGCCGTCAAGCTCTTCCAGGAGTCCGTGGGCGCGCTCGCCGACGGTATGGCGTTCCAGGACACCTTCGACGCCATCGAGCGCCTCAAGCACGTTTGGGGCGGCAAGCCCGCAGCGGGCCCGCACCCCGCCGGTTCCATGGGCTTCGCGCGCGCGGCGAGCGTGCTAGACGGCATCGGCATCGGACTCATGGCCGACGACCCCATCGCCCGCAACGTGGCCGGCCGCGTCCTCAACCTCGCTCAAGCCACCAACGACAGCTGCGGCATCGAGCTCATAAACACCGCCGACGAGGCGAGCGAGGCTGTCCGCGCGCTCGTGACCCTCTCGGCCACACCGCACGACCCGCATGCCACGCCCTCCGTGGGCAGCATCGCCCTCGACGACGTGGAAACGCTGCCCCTGCGCCTGCGCACCGCGCTGCAAGTCTCCCGCGCCGACCCCCCGCGCACGCGCATCGAGCTGCCCGTGGGCGCCGACCCAAACGGCAGCTTCACCGTCGGCGACGCCCAGACCTACGCCGTGATTCTCCTCGACGCGTTCTGCGCCGCCTTCGACGGCCTGGAGCTGTAGAGGCGAGCCGTTACGCGCGAAGCCAAAACAGTGCCGCGACGCAAGAACCTCGCGAGCGCAACACAAAGAAGGCCCGGCGAGCACGCAGCTCGTCGGGCCTTTCTCACCAAGGTGGCAGGGGTAGAAGGATTCGAACCCTCATTGACGGCACCAAAAACCGCTGTCCTAACCATTGGACGATACCCCTGTGCGCACGCCATTGTACCAAGAAGCGCCCGCCCGCGCGTCGACGACGCGGCCGCGGCGGCCCGGCGGCCCCTCAGGCCCGGCCGCCGCACCCTCCCCAACCCGCCATCTGCGGTTTTTACGCAGGCCGTACAATCCACGCTCGTGCCCCTTATGTCGGCGGACGGCTGCGTTATCATTTTGAACGGTATATTTTGGGACAAGCAACGTAGTCGCTTTGGAGGAACATCCATGCCCATGACCGCGATCATCCTCGCCGCCGGCGAGGGAACGCGTATGAAGTCCCGTCACCCCAAGGTAATGCACAAGCTTCTCGATCGCCCGCTCGTCTCGTGGGTTACGCGCGCCGCGCGCAATGCCGGGGCCGACCGCATCGTCGTGGTCGTCGGCAACGGGGCCGAGGAGGTCCGCGCGCACCTCGCGTCCGAGCCGGACGTCGAGTGCGTCGAGCAGACCGAGCGCCTGGGTACGGGCCATGCCACCCGCGTCGCCATCGAGGCCGCGCACGTAAACGAGGGCCCAGTCGTCATCCTCAACGGCGACCTTCCGCTCATCGAGCCCGAGACCATCCGCGCCTTCGCGGACACCGTCTCCGGCGGCGAGCACGCCTGCGCCATCCTCACCTGCACCCCGCCCGACCCCTTCGGCTACGGCCGCGTCGAGCTCGCCGCCGACGGCAGCGTCACGCGCATCATCGAGCAGAAGGACTGCACGCCCGAGCAGGACGCGAACCTGCTGGAGTGCAACGCCGGCTGCTACGCCTTCGACGGCGCGCTTCTCTCCGCCCATGTGGGCGAGATCGGCTGCGAGAACGCGCAGCATGAGTACTACCTGCCCGATATGGTCGAGATCCTGCGCAGCCACGGCCACAGCACGACCATCACCCACTGCGCCGATTACGTCGAGGGCCTCGGCGTGAACTCCCGTGTGCAGCTCGCCGAGCTCACCGCCCTCGCGCAGGAGAAGATCAACCGCAACCTCATGGCCTCGGGGGTGACCATGCTCGACCCCAAGACCGTGTGGGTCGGCCCGGACGTGACCGTCGGTCGCGACACCGAGCTTCTTCCCATGACCATGCTCTGGGGCGCGACCACCGTCGGCGAAAGCTGCGTCGTGGGCCCCAACACCCGCCTCACCAACACCACCGTGGGCAACAACGTGCTGCTCGAGGAGGTCGTCGGCGTGGATGTGATCATCGACGACGACGCGACCTGCGGCCCGCGCGCCTACCTGCGCGGCGGTGCCCACGTGCTCGAGGGCGCCCACATCGGCACCCACGTCGAGCTTAAGAACACCGTCGTGGGCAAGGGCTCCAAGGTCCCCCACCTCAGCTATATCGGGGACTGCGAGATGGGCGCCGGCGTGAACATCGGCGGCGGCTCCATCACCTGCAACTATGACGGCGTTCACAAGAGCCGCACCACCATCGGAGACGGCGCTTTCATCGGCTCCGACACCATGATGGTCGCGCCGGTGAACATCGGGGCGGGCGCCATCACGGGCGCGAGCTCTTGCATCACACAGGATGTGCCTGCCGACGCGCTCGCGGTCGAGCGCAGCCAGCAGTTCATGAAGGAAGGCTTTGCCAGCAAGAGGCTCGAGCGACTGAGGAAGGAAGCCTAAATGTACGAGAACCTGTCCAACCCCGCCCCGATCTACTCAGAGATCAAGCTCTACACGGGCAGCGGCAACCCGGAGCTCTCCAAGAGAATCGCGGGTATCCTGCACCTCGAGCTCCAGGGCCTCACCACCGAGAAGTTCGCCAACGGCGAGACCTATGCGCGCTTCACCGAGTCCGTGCGCGGCGACGACGTCTTCTTCATCCAGACCATGGCCGGCGCCAACGTCAACGACCTCATCATGGAGACGCTGATCGTGGCCGACGCCGCCAAGCGCGCCTCTTGCCGCAAGTTCACCGCCGTCATCCCCCACTACGGCTACGCCCGCCAGGACCGCAAGGCCGCCCCGCGCGAGCCGATCACCGCTCGCCTCGTCGCCAACCTCCTCGAGGCCGCCGGCGTCGACCAGGTCATCACCGTCGACCTGCACCAGGGCCAGATCCAGGGCTTCTTCAACATCCCCGTGACCCACCTTACCGGCCTTTACCTGCTCGGCGACTACTTCAAGAAGAACAAGGACTTCGACTGGTCCAACACCGTCGTCGTCTCGCCGGACATGGGCCGCGCCAAGGCCGCCAAGAAGCTCTCCGACTACCTGGGCTGCGAGGTCGCCATCGCCCACAAGAGCCGCCCGAAGCACAACGCGGCAGAGGTCATGGGCATCATCGGCAACATCGAGGGCAAGACCTGCATCGTCAACGACGACATGATCGACACCGCGGGCACCCTCTGCGGCTCCGTCAAGAAGCTCAAGGAGATGGGCGCCGGCGACATCTACGTCTGCGCGACCCACGGCATCTTTACCGCGCCGGCCATCGAGCGCCTTGAGGAGGCCCCGATCGAGGAGTGCATCGTCACCGACGTCATCCCCTGCGCCGTCGCCGACCAGCCCGGCTCCAAGATCAAGACGATCTCCATCGCCAACGAGCTCGCCGAGGCCATCTACAGCGTCTACACCAACAAGCCGGTCTCCGACATCTTCGGCGGCAACCTCAACCTGTAGTCGATATAGGGCGACCAAAAATAGCGCAGTCCCTTTGAATCGCTCGCGGGGCCACCTCACCGAGGCGGCCCCGCTTTTGCTGAGAGGAGCTTACGTGGCAAAAGCAGCCACCATAATGATCGTGTGCGGGCTCGGGAACCCCGACGACGACTACGCGCGCACGCGTCACAACGCCGGCTTCGCGACCATCGACCTGCTCGCCGCCCGGCACGGCGTCCGTTACTGGAAGAGCGAGGCGGGCGCACAGACGGCCACGCTGACCTGGCGCGACTCGGACGGCGAGAAGCGCGAGGTGCTTCTCGCCAAGCCGATGAGCTATATGAACACGTCGGGCGGCCCCCTGTCCAAGCTGGCGCGCGCCCATCGCGTGCAGCCGGAGCAGATCCTCGTGGTGCACGACGAGGTAGACCTGCCGGCTGGACAGGTCAAGGTCAAGCTCGGCGGCGGCCTGAACGCCCACAACGGCCTGCGCTCCATCGCCGACAAGCTAGGCAGCCGCAACTTCGCGCGCATCCAGTTCGGCATCGGCCGCCCGCCCGGAAAGATGCAGGTAGCTGACTACGTGCTGCGCGAGCTCAAGGGCGACTTCCTCGCCGATTTCGAGGTCACGGCCCAGCAAGCGGCCGACGTCGTCGAGCGCGTTCTCACCGAGGGCGCCAAGTAGGCGCGAGGCCCGCGCCCGAACAAACCCAGCCACAGAGAAGCCCTCCCGGCCGACGTCGGGAGGGCTTCTCTGTGGGCGCTAAGCGCGACTATAAACGCGACTTAGAAGTTCTCGGCCGTGATCTCGAAGTAGGCCTGCGGGTGGCTGCAGACAGGGCAGACCTCGGGGGCCTTGGTGCCCACGACGATGTGGCCGCAGTTGCGGCACTCCCACACCTTGACCTCGCTCTTCTCAAAGACGGCGGCCGTCTCGACGTTCTTGAGCAGGGCGCGGTAGCGCTCCTCGTGGTGCTTCTCGATGGCGCCGACCTGACGGAACTTCTCGGCGAGCTCGGGGAAGCCCTCCTCCTCGGCAGTCTTGGCGAACTCGTCGTACATGTCGGTCCACTCATAGTTCTCGCCGTCGGCGGCGGCGCCGAGGTTCTGGGCGGTGTCGCCGATGCCCTCAAGCTCGCGCAGCCACATCTTGGCGTGGTACTGCTCGTTGGCGCTCGTCTTGCGGAAGATCTCGGCGATCTGCTCGAAGCCCTCCTTCTTTGCCACGGAGGCGAAATAGGTGTACTTGTTGGTGGCCTGAGACTCGCCGGCAAAGGCGGCCTGCAGGTTCTTCTCGGTCTGGGTTCCCTCGTACTTGCCCATGAATTACCCCTCTCAACTGGGAAAACAACGTCAATGCGCAGCATGCGGCCCCTCGCCGCACAAAAGCTATTTTAGCCCCACCAGAGCTGCTCCGGGCCATTCGCCCGCAAGCCTGCTTACCGGCGCCGGTCACCAGGGGATACTCCCATACAACCCAAGGCCTCGCGGTTCTTTTTGGCGCCGCCACGTGATGTTAAAATGGCGCAATAGACACCCCAATCAAAGGAGCCGTCATGACTGCTCGGAGCAACGACGAACTCACTGCCCAATCCCCCGCCCGCGAGCTCGACGAAGCCGAGCTTTCTGCCGTCGGCGGAGGGGCGGTTGTGGATGCCGGAGGCGGCGAGGAGCACGCGCTCCACACCAACACCCACGCGCTCTGCGGATACTACAACTACATAACGAAGGTAATCACCTACCACCCCTGCCCGCGCTGCAAAAAGCCGATGCACAGCGAGTGGTACAACGTGAAGTGGTACTGCGACCCGTGCGACTACAGCGAGTTTTTGCCGGGCACGTCCTACTGGTACGGCACTCAGGAGGAGCTCACCGCGGCCGCGAGCTAGCCTGGCCCAGCCGCCCCGTCACGCACTGAGCACTGAGCACTGAGCACTGAAGATTCGGCCCGTCCTGTACGCCACAACGCGTACAGGACGGGCCGATTGCCGTCTAATTAGCCGAGATAAGCCCTGTTATGTACGCCCAGCCATGTACACAATCCGTTTAACCGGGCGACAACCGCCATCCACCGACCCGGCTAGAGTTCAGGCCGTCCTTCTCCGTAGAGTTCTCTCCACGCGCGCCGTCCTTCGGAGGGGAGAACCTATGCCTGTGCTTATAAGCCACGACTCTGCCCTTGAATACTGGCGGGCCGTTCCTCCCCAGGTAGATCCGTCGACCGAGGTCCGCGCGGCGCTCCCCGTCGCACGCTATTCCACCACCGCCGTCGACTTGGCAGCCTTCGACGCGAAGGATTACGGGATCGCCGGCGTGCCGCTGCACGTCCTAGGCAGCAAAGACGTGCGGAGAAGCTCGGCCGCCGACGTCAAAGCACACACCTGCGCCCTTTCGTCCTTACCGGCCGCTGCGGCTCGCGCAATCGCCCCCAATGTCTACGTAAGCACCCCTGAGTTCACGTTTGCCCAGGTGGCACGCCATCTTGGAGAGACAGAGACGGCGCTCGTGGGCTTTGAGCTGTGTGGCGACTACGCGCACTTCTCGGCCTCCGTCTCGGGCTTTTATGACCGTCCGGCACTGACGAGCACCGCGCGAATCGCCGAGGTCTTGTCTCAGCTGAAGGGCTTCTACGGGTTGTCGTCAGCGCAAAGCGCGCTAAAACTGGTCATAGACGGAGCTCGTTCGCCCATGGAGACGGTCCTCGCCTGTATGCTGTCGTTCCCTGCGCGCCTTGGAGGCTTCTCTTTTGTGGCGCCGCATCTTAACTACGAGGTTTCCCTCGATGAGGCGGCCGCGCGCTTGGCCGGCCTCAGCCGATGCCGTATAGACGTCGCTTGGCCTGACCAGCTCGTAGGCCTCGAATACAACGGGGCGGCATTTCACCAAGACGCCGAGAAGGACCGGCGGCGCGCTGAGGCCCTGCGGCGCATGGGCTGGTCAATCTTTACCGTCGACGGATCGGGAATCACATCGTATCGAGAGCTGGTCAAAGTCATCTCGCTTCTTGAGGGGAAGGTGCCGCACCAGGCGGACGGGCGCGCGCCGACATCAGCCGCGAAGGTACTTCTCGACAGGCTGCTCGGCATGACTCGGTTTGGATGGGGTATGAACTCGCTCCTATTCGGCGTCCCAGTACCCACCGGCGCCGTCCAAATCCACCTCTAGCAGTGTTCTGCACGTCTCCACACGTACAGAACCGCTCCATCTCCGACTGAGGAGTCTTTTCCGGGCCTGTTCTGTACGTCCATATACGTACAGAACGGGTCATTTTGCCGCCAAGAAGGTCCCGGCAGGCCTGTCATGTACCTCTCACCACGTACAGAACTTGACGAATATCCGCCCCGGCAAGAAATAATGCCGGGTCTTGTACGTCTAGAGAAGTACAAGACCCGGCGTCACCAATTATTTAACCCGGAGATACTTAACCAGCGCGCAAATCGCCAGAACAAGGAAAACGAACTTGAGCGCCTCATAGAGCATCGAGGCCACCGTGACCGCAGCAACGTAAAGATCCATGATGACCTTGCCTTTCTTTACGTGGATCCAATGATTTGCAGGCCAGTTGTGTCGTATACGGGAACAGGTCCGTTGCCGCCAAAAATCACCTCCCCAGCGCTTGCATAACCGACCTTGCCATTCAAGGCAGTCACTTCAATCAAGTCAGGACAATAGTCGAGGATGGACTTGCCGGTCACGCCATCGGGAATTCGCGCATCGGAATAGGCGCCGTACGACCGTCCGGCCAGGTTTACGGAGAAACCGACGCCGTTGATGATGCGCGTATGCGCAAGACGCCATCCCCCAAAGAGCAACGAGAGGCAGCAAAGGACAAGCGCAACAGCAAATATGATTCTTCTTGGCGCGGCGGGTACAGACACCGACGAACTCGTCTGCATAGCATCGCCTTGATAAGCAAGCTCGGCCAGCTCGCTTTTCGTGTGAATGCCCAGCGTTGCATACATTCTCGAGCGACTCGAGTTAACCGTTCCCTCAGCGATGCTGAGCTTCTCGGCAATCTGGCGCGACGTCATGCCGGACAGGATACAAGCAGCAACATCCACTTGAGTGGCGCTCAGTCCAAGAGCCTGAAGCCGCGTGCGCGCCCGTTCATCGACCGAAAAATCCCCGACCGGCCGCGTCGCGCCAAATCGATCGACCAGTTCCCGAGAGTTCTTAACGCCGAGCTTCCGATAGGCGCGAGCACGGTAATTTCCAACAGAAGAGGGAGAGACGCCCATCTTGCAGGAAGCCTCCCCCGCCGTCATACCCGCGAGAGCGGAGCGCGCGGCCTCGGCTTCGCGAGGAGATAAACAGGCGCGCTTGAATGCCCGGGAGATGTCTGGGCTGGCTTCCGGGCCACAGCGGTTCCCATCCATGTCGCCACCTCCTATGCCTAGGCTGAATATAGGACACGGAACGCTGCGGATGTAGAAAAGACCTTATGAACGTGCGTTTTCTACGTGCCCAGCGCGCAAAAAACGCCGGGCCGCGTGCGCTTGAGAGCACGCGGCCCGGCGTCGTTGGCGCTCAAAGCCGAAAGGCGGCAAGAAACCCGGAGCCCTACTCGGCGTCGCCGGCCAGGCTCGCGGTGATGCTGGCAGCGGCCTTCTTGCCGGCGCCCATGGCCAGGATGACGGTCGCGGCACCGGTCACGATGTCGCCGCCGGCCCAGATGCGCGGGTCGGTCGTCTGGCCGGTCTCCTCGTCGGCGACGATGTAGCCCCACTTGTTGAGCTCCATCTCGCCGCCGATCTTCGCGGCGAAGGGATTGGCGTTGGTACCGATGGCGGAGATGGCCACGTCGCAGGGAATTTCCTCGATGGCGCCCTCAATGGGCACGGGGCGGCGACGGCCGGAGTCGTCGGGCTCGCCGAGCTCCATCTTCTGCACGCGCACGGCGCACACGGTGCCGTCCTCGCCGGCCACGAACTCGAGCGGAGAGACGAGCGGCATGACCTCGACGCCCTCAGCCTTGGCGTGGTGCAGCTCGGCGCGACGGGCGGGCATCTCTTCCTCGGTGCGGCGATACGCGATGATGGCGTGCTCAGCACCCAGGCGCTTGGCGGTGCGCACGGCGTCCATAGCCACGTTGCCGCCGCCGAAGACGACGACGTTCTTGCCGTGCTTGGTCGGCGTGTCGTACTCGGGGAAGTTGTTCGCCTTCATGAGGTTCACGCGGGTAAGGTACTCATTGGCAAAGAAGACGTTGGGCAGGTTCTCGCCGGGAACGTTGAGGAACTTGGGCAGGCCAGCGCCAGTGGCCACGTAGATGGCGTCGAAACCCTCCTCGAAGAGCTCCTCGGCGTTGGTGATGTTGCCCACGACGGAGTTGTACTCGAAGTGGACGCCCATCTCCTCGAGGCCGTCGATCTCGCGCTTGACGACGGCCTTGGGCAGGCGGAACTCGGGGATGCCGTAGACGAGCACGCCGCCGCCGGTAAAGAAGGCCTCGAAGACGGTGACCTCGAAGCCGTTGCGGGCGAGCTCGCCGGCGCAGGTGATGCCGGAGGGGCCGGAGCCGACGACGGCGACCTTCTTGCCGTTCTTCGGCTTCATGACCGGGGCGGAGGCAAGCTCGGGCTGGTCGCCGACGAAGCGCTCGAGCTGGCCGATAGCGACCGGCTCGCCCTTCTTGCCGCGGACGCACTTGCCCTCGCACTGGTTCTCCTGCGGGCAGACGCGGCCGCAGATGGCGGGGAGCATGGACTCCTCGCGGATGATGTCGAGCGCGCCGCCGTAGTTCTTGGCACGGATCTGCTCGATGAACTTGGGGATGTTGATGTTGACCGGGCAGCCCTCGACGCAGAACGGGCGCTTGCAGTCCATGCAACGCTCGGCCTCGGCCAGTGCCATCTCCTCGGTGAAGCCCTTGTCGACGGGGCGGAAGTCGCAGGCGCGCTCGGCGGCCGGCTCCTCGTTGTCAGCGGTGCGCGGGGACTTCATGTCCGGGACAAAACGACCATTTACCTGTGGCATGCGCAGTTCGCCTCCTCATAGGCCTTAAGGGACTGGCCCTCCTCGGTACGGTATGCAGCCTGACGCGCGCGAAGGTCGTTCCAGTCGACCTTGGTGGCGTCGAAGTCGGGACCGTCGACGCAGGCGAACTTCGTCTTGCCGTCGACCTCCACGCGGCAGCAGCCGCACATGCCGGTGCCGTCGACCATGATGGGGTTGAGCGACGCGGTGATGGGCGTGCCGTACTTCTCGGCGGTCATGGCCGAGAACTTCATCATCGGCACGGGGCCGACGCAGAAGACCTGGCTGACGGCCTTGTCCTGGAGCAGGCGCTCGAGCGGCGCGGTGACGACGCCCTGCTCGCCGTAGGAGCCGTCGTCGGTGGTGATGTGGATGTGCTCGTCGTCGAGAAGCTCGCGGAACTGGTCCTCGAGCAGCAGCAGGTCGCGGGTTCGCGCGCCCATGATGGCGTGGACCTCGTGGCCCGTCTCGACGAGGTGCTTGGCCACCGGGAAGGCGATGGCCAGGCCGACGCCGCCGCCGATGACGGCGCAGGGGCCCTCGGCCATCTCGGTTGGGACGCCCAGCGGGCCGGTGACGTCCTTGATGGAGTCGCCCGCCTCGTAGGTGGACAGCATCTGGGTGGTCTTGCCGATCACCATAAAGATGAACTCGACCCAGCCCTCCTCGGGGTTCCAGCCCGCCAGGGTGAACGGCACGCGCTCGCCCGTCTCGTTGGCGCGCACCATGAGGAACTGGCCAGCGTGGGCGTGCTTGGCCATCTTGGGCGCATCGATGCGGAACTTGAACACCTTCTCAGAGAACTGCGTCTTTTCGAGGATCTTGTACATTAACGAAACTCCTCTCCTGCGTGTCTCTTGCCATGCAGGCGTCGCGCGATTCCCCCACGAATCCGAGCGACCCCTCCAAACCGCGTTATTGTACCGCGAGAGATGCCGGCCGGCCTAACGGAGCCGCCGTTCGCGCCGATAAACGCGCCGTCTGCCGCTTAGGGGCGGGTTATTTCGCACGGGTAATCGGAGACGTACCGCGCCACGCTGGAGATAGGTGCTCTTCGGCGAAGCATCCCGAAACAGCCGCGCGTTTTAGCCTGTCCCCAATATCGATTAGCCGCGGTAGGGCGGCATGGGCTCCCATTCCGGGTCGTGGAGAATCTTCTTCGAGTCCTTGTAGCCGGCCCATAGGCGCGCCCAGCCGCTCTTGAGGTGACTGCGGTCCACGATGAGGATGCGCAGCAGCTCCTTGGAGAAGTTCGCGAGCGTCCCCACAGCGTAGAGCGCCGGGTTGTACTCGCCGTACACCTTGGCATAACGGGCCAGGTAGGCGCGGTTGCGCGTGATGTAGTAGCGCGTCATGTCGCTCGCGGAGTTGAGCTGGCGCACGTTGCCGATCTCTTTGTTTGCCACCTCGCGGCGACGGGAGAGCACGTAATCGGGCACGTAGTACACGTCGGTCACATGGCTCGCCACATAGCCGTAGCAGGCATCGTCGAGGTAGATAAAGAAGCGCGGGTCCGGAAGCCCGGCCTTCTCGACAACGCGGCGAGAGAAGAGGCCGCCCTCGAAGCACAGCGCGTTGCAGAGCTTATATCGCTCGCCCGGCCGCCAGCCGTCGCGCGAGAAGGGGTTGTAGATGGCGAGGCCGGGCCAGAAGCGGTGCTGCCAGAAGAAGTGGCCGCCATCGAAGTCGCGGCGAAGCCCCATGACGGCGTCGGCCTCCTCGGACCAGCCCGCGAGCTTGGCCAGCCCGTCGGGCTCGACGGCCACGTCGTCATCCATGACCCAGAACCACTCGGCACCCAGGTCAAAGGCCCGCTTCACGCCCGCCGAGAAGCCGCCGGCGCCGCCGGTGTTCTCCTCCATAGGCAGGTAGACCACGCGAGAAGTGCCGCCCTCGGCGTCCGGGTCGTCGTCGGTGGCGCCCCAAAGCGCTTTCACACGGGCCTCGAACCCGCGAACCATGTCCGCCGTGAGCCGGGAATTCTCGTTATCGACCACCACCACACGCCAAGGGGCCACGTTTGAAGCCTCGATAGAGTCGAGCAGCTGAGCGAGCAGCTCCTGGCGCTTAAACGTGACGATGACGATGGCGGGGCGATTCATGCAGCGACGCATCCAATCAGCTCGGCGATGGCGGGCGTGTTTATCCGCGGTCTATTATAGAGAAGCCCGCACCGCCGCGCCGCAGCCCGAGGAGGGCATATGAGCACCAGAAAGAAAGCCACCGTCTCCGTCGTCGTCCCCATGTACAACGTGGCCTCGACGCTCAACCAGTGTCTCGCGAGCATCGAGGCGCAGACCCTCCCCGACCTAGAGATCATTTGCATGAACGACGGCTCCACGGACGGCACCGCCCGCATCGCGCACGAGCATGCGGCAAGAGATGCCCGCTACGTCGTGGTCGACAAGCCCAACGAGGGCTACGGAGCCACCATGAACCGCGGGATCGCCGCGGCCACCGGCGAGTGGATCGCGATCATGGAGCCGGACGATTACCTCGAGCCCACCGCGCTCGAGCAGATGGTCGCCTGCGCGGAGGCCGTCGCGGCGGAGTCGGGCAACAAGGTCCAGGTCGTGCGGTGCGCGTACTGGCGAGTCCTCGGCAAGAAGGGCGGCACGACGGGAGCGGAGACACGATCGGCCTGCCCTTATCTCCACCGCGTGAAGCCGGCTTCCCAGCCGTTCGCCGTCGGCGACGGCGTCGAGCTGCTGCTCCACCACCCCGCCATCTGGGCGGGCGTCTATCGCCGCAGCTTCCTTGACCAGCGCGGCATTCGATTCGTGGAGGCCCCGGGCGCCGGCTGGACGGACAATCCTTTCCTCATCCAGACCCTCTGTGGCGCGGGACGAGGCATCGCTTACGTGGACGAGCCCCTTTACTGCTACCGCGAGCACGACCTCAACGACGCCGAGACGCTTGCGAGTAAGAGCCCCGCCACGCCGCTCACCCGCTGGAACGAGATGATGGACTCCGCAGAGGCCCTGGGCGTTGCCGACGACCGCGTCCTCGACGCGCTCGCGCTTCGCGGCGTCAACTACGCGACCATCACGGTAAGCGCGGCGGGTATCGACGCCCCGGGCGTCCGCGAGCTCGTGGAGAGCTCGATGGGCCGCCTGGAGCCCTCGCGCGTGTTTGCGCTTCCTGCCCTCTCCGCAAGTGCCAAGGAGATGTTCGCCCAGGTACGCGGCATCGATGCGCCCGCCGAGAATAAGCTCGCCCGTCTCGGCTACCTCGCCTGCGAGGCCGCCTACCGCATACGCACGAACGGCCCGGGCTTCTTTATCGACACCGTGAAGAGCCGGCTCAACCGACTTTAGGCCCGCGGGCAACGAGCCGGAAGGGAACCGCGCCCCGAATAGCCGCCGCCCAGTAACGCCGCCACGAAATGGGCCCCGAAGCGGCGCCATCCAGCAACCCGGACGTAACTGGATGGCTTCGCTTCGGGGCTCGACGCCCGCCCTCGTTGCTGGACGGCGCAAATCTGGGGCTCTTGCTGGCACGGCATTGCTGGGTGACGCGGATACAGGGCTCGAATCCGATGACGCGCCCCACCGGTCTCGCACGGTCTCCCGCAGCGCAAGAAGAGCCGTCCCCTTGAGCGATTCTCGCCTAGACGAACGCGTCGGGAGTGAGGGTCGCGGGAGCACCTCGGCGCAGCTTGGAGAGAATGCGCGCCTGCGCCATCGCGAGCTTCACGTTCTGCGAGCGCACGGGACCCGTAAGCGCCTTGGCCGCGCCGTCTCGGGGCCGGGCGACGCTCGCCGCCAAGCGCGCCCGCTCGTCGGAGATCATGCGCGCCACGAGCGTCCGCGCCTCCTCGCTTCTCGAGACCTTGCCGCAGGCGCATGCCGCCTCCACGCAGAGCGCGAGAACCTCGAGATAGCGGGTCTGGAGCATCTCCATGCTCGCCGTGTCCCCTTCGAGCCCCCACTCACACAGAAGGCCGCGAATCGCCTCGTGCTCCCTAACAAGCCCGTCAAAGCACTCCTCTGCAGAGGCGAGATCCGCGCCGTACGTAAACGCTCGGCTCACGCGGTATCCCCTGTCGGCGAAGGCGACGCGCTCAATGCCGCGCAGATAGGGAATGGTGAACGAATGGTTCGTCGCAGAGGCCTCGTCGAAGCGGCAGCCCTCGTCCTCAGCGATCGAGCGCTCAAAGAGCTTGCCCGCCGCCGGCGAGAGGCGCCCCGAAGCGAAGTGCCGCCACGCGTTTGTCCGGAAGTCATGCTGGGTGCGGTACACCATGATGTCGTCGTCGGGCGCGACCTCGAAGCTGCGCCCGCCCATGCACACCTCTACGGAGAAGCCCCCGACCACAAGCTCAGCGGAATCCCTCTCGGCGGCCTCGAGAAGCTTCTGGATATAAGTAGGCTCGAGATATCCGTCCTCGTCGAGCACCATAAGGTACTCGCCGCGAGCACGGTCAAGCGCACGGTTGAGCCCGGCCTGGCGCGAGCAGGCGGGCACATGCTCGACCGCGACGCGCATATCGCGCTCGGAGATGACGTCCAGCAGGCGCGCCGTCCCGTCAACGGAGCCCGCGTCCACCACGATGACCTCGATGTTCCTGAAGGTCTGGTTCTGCACGCTCTCAATCGCGCGGCGCACGGTTTTCTCGGCGTCGCATGCGCACAAAAGAACGGACACGCCCGGCGATGTTGGGGAGAAGTGCGTCAAACGGGGCCTTTCCGGAAGGCCGCCCAAAGGCGACTTAAACAGAATCGGTCACATTATGCTGTGTATATATGGCAATCAGATGTGCAAATAGCCCCCTGCGAAATCATCAGAATTCGCAGGGGGCCGGCATGCGCGCAGATGTCAAAACTGAGCGACGAGGGGTGAAGTCCCGTCTTTCTCGCCTAGACCAGGGTTCCCACGGAGGTGCAGAGCCCGGTGCGGTCGATAACCTGATAGCCGGTCTCGACGGTGGAGCCGTCCTCGGCCTGGGCGGTCTCGGCCACGAGAGGGGCATCGACGCGGTTGAGGTTCTCGTCGCTCACCAGCGACGCCTTGTTCGCGATAGTCACGAGCTCGGCGGCGCTCATGTCGGTGTAGAGCTTCTTCAGGAGCGCCTCGTGCGTATCGATAAGCGTCTCGGAATCCGCTCCCTCAAAGCTCTTGAGCTGAGCGAACATGTCCTCCGTGCTGACCACCACATGCGTGAACTTAATGTTCGCGGCCGCGTTCAGGGGCACGACGCATGCAGCCGCGCCCTTGGAGGCGCAGAAGTTCGCAAGTGTGGCAGAGGTGTCCCCGGAGGTCACCTTGGCCTCGAGCGGGATGGTGGCGAGAGACGCGCGGGTCTCGACCCAAGCCTCAGGGTGCTCGTCATCGGCATCGCGGTCGATCTCGTGGATGAGCAGCACCTGTGCGGAAGCAAGGCTCGTCCCCTTCTTGAGGTCGGAAACATCGGAAACCGTGAGGAAGAGCACCTTGGTAAAGGTGTCCTGCGAGATGGAGTAGCTCGCGTCGGTCACGGTCATGGCGGACTGGCTCGAGACCTGCTTAGAGAGCGTGGTGTCGCCCAGGCGGCACTCCTTGGCCACCCTCGCCGAGACGCGCGAGACCACGATAAAGACGAGCGCGGCGACAAGCGCGAGCACGACCCCGCCGATTACGTTGGTGTAGGGCCCCGGGACGGGCACGTCGGTGCGCTCAAAACGCTCGCGCTTCCTAAAGAGCATGTGAACCGCCTTCCCGTGCGGACGGTCCGCACGCATGAATCGCATTTACAACAGGATACCTAACGCGACGGCCGCGAGACCCGCGACAACTGCCGCGACGTAAACCAAAAGCGTGATGAGCAGGTTCTCGCGCACGTTGCCGTTCGTGCGCCACAGGACGAGGAGCCCGACGCCACCGGAGGAAAGGAGCCCCGCGATCATGGGGCCGCAGGCGAGCGTGCCGTCGAGGAAGAGCTCGGAAATGGCCACGCTCGCGCCGCAGTTGGGGATAAGGCCCACGAGCGCCGCGAGGAACGTGGCGCGCACCGGGTGCTCGGCGAGGACGGAACCGATGGCGTCCTCCCCCACGCCCTCGATAATGAGGCCGAAGATGAACGTAATGATAAAGATGAAGACCGTGACCTGCACCGTATGGACAAGGGCGCAACGGACGATACCCCAGAGACCGTGGTGGTGCCCATGTCCGTGGGAGTGATCGTGGCCGTGTCCGGAGCAGCATGGGTGCTCGAGGTCGCAGGCACCGCCGTGATCGTGGCCGTGCCCATTATCGTACCCGTGGTCGCAGGCAAACCCGTGCTCATGAGTCGCCCCGCCGTCATTTGCGCCCTCGCGGCAGCAGCAGTGCCCCACGTGGCCGCGCTCGTCCCGGACGCGCTCCGCGCCCTCAGACAGCTCGTTGTCGCAGCAGCTATGAAGCTCGTGGCCGCAGCAGTCGCAGCGCTCGCCGCCGAACTCCTCGTCGTCACAATGGCAGTGCTCCCGCTCGCAAAGCTCGTGAATGTGGATATTGCCGTCGCCGAGGTGGTTGGAAGCACGCAGGGCGGCGTCGAGGCCAAGCCCGACCACCATGCCGAAGACGACCTTCACGAGGATGATCGAGCCCATACGGGCGGGATCTTCTTGGTGCGCCACGAATACCGGGATCATCTCGTCGGACGTGGAGAGAATCACCGCGACCAAGGTGCCGGCAGTGACCACGCGCCCGGCGAAGAGGGTCGCCGCCATGGCAGAGAAGCCGCACTGGGGAAGCGCGCCCAAGGCCGAGCCCACGATGGGGCCGGAGTGCCCCGCGCGCTCCACGATCGCGCGCACCTTATTGCCGGCAGCGTGCTCAAGCGCCTCCATGGCCAGGTACGTGACGAGCAGGAAGGGGATGAGCTTAAGCGTGTCGATAACGCAGTCCGCGAGGACGTCGATAAACAGGTCCAACGATCAAAACCTTTCTTGCGAGCAAATGATTACAAACGCGCTGCACTACGCGAGAGGGGCCAAAGTGAAGAATGGCGCCCTACCACTCGGCGAGAGCCCCTTCCGGGTACTCGACTCCCATGAACGTGAGGCCACGGGCAGGCGCGCAAGGCCCTGCGGCTCGACGATCGCAAGCCGCGAGGGCTTCCGCAACCCAAGAAGGGTCGCGATGTCCGCGGCCGACTTCCACAAGCGTGCCCACGATGGTCCGCACCATGTTGTGGAGGAAGGCGTTGCCCACCACGTCGACGCACACGAGCCGCTCGGAAGCCTCCTCCAGTTCACGGACGCTCAGGCTTTCCACGTATCGGCACGTCGGCTTATCCACGGCGGAGAGCGCCTTACAGAAGCTCTTGAAGTCGTGTTCCCCAACGAGCACCTGGGCGGCTTCGTCCATCCGGGCCGCGTCAAGGGAGCCCTTGTACCACCAGGCATGGTCCCACGCCATCACCGGACGAGAGACGCCGGCGCAGATTCGGTAACGGTAGCTGCGCATCACGGCATCGAACCGTGCGGAGAAGTCCGGCTGACCGCGATAAAGACCCAGGATGGAGATGTCGTCGGGGGTGAGCGCGACCAGGCTCCGGCGCAGCCGCGCGGCCGGAAGCGAGAGCTCCTCGGCGCTCAAAGGAACGCTCACGTGCTGCGCTATGGCATGCACGCCGGCATCCGTCCTTCCCGCGCAAGTGAGCTCGCATGGGCGCCGCAGGATGGTCTCGAGCGCTTGGCGCAGCTCGCCCGCGACGGTCCGCTTGCCCGGCTGCTCGGCATAGCCGCAGAACTCCTCGCCGCGATACCCGAGTCGAATTACGAGCGAGCCCGCTGCAGGCGAATCGCCGACGAGCGGCATGTCTCTCTCCACGTACTTGCGCTCATACGTACCCATGAGCATATCCTCCGAAATCAAAAGAAAAGGGCCCCGGCACATGGCCAGGGCCCTTAGCGATCAAGATGACCTCGCGCTTACTCAGCGCTGGCCTCCTCGGCCTCGGTAGCCGGGGCAGCGACCTTAGACACGGTGGTCTTGGCAGCCTTGGCCTTCGGGGTGACGGGCTCGGTAACGAGCTCCATCAGCACCATCTCGGCGGCATCGCCCTTGCGGGGGCCGAGCTTCATGATGCGGGTGTAGCCGCCGTTGCGGTCAGCCCACATGCCCTGCGCGGCCTTCTCGAAGACCTCGCGGACAACTTCCTTGTCGTTGAGCTTCGCGATGGCGAGACGACGGGAATAGACGTCGCCCTTCTTGGCGAGGGTGATGATCTTGTCCACATCGCCGCGAATGGCCTTAGCGCGGACGTCGATGGTCTTGATACGGTCGTTCATAAACAGGGCGCGGACAAGGCTGCGCTTCATAGCCTTGGTGTGCGCGGCGTCGGTGCCGAGCTTCATGCCCTTCTTCTTGTTGTGACGCATTGCTTCTCCTAAGCGTTCGGGCGCGCGTTAAGCCTTGAGGGAAAGGCCCATGGTCTCGAGCTTGTCCTTGACTTCCTCGATGGACTTGACGCCGAAGTTTCTGATGTTGAGCAGGTCGTTCTCGGAGAACTCCACGAGCTGGCGGACAGAGTGGATACCGGCGCGCTTGAGGCAGTTGTAGGAACGGACGGAGAGGTCCAGATCCTCGATCTGCTTATCGAGCTCGACGTTGTCCTCGACGGTGCTGGTGGTAAAGATCGAGGCGTCCTCGACGGGCTCGTCCTCGTCAGCCAGGCTCATGAACGCGGTCATGTGCTGGTTGATAATGTTCGAGGCCTCAATGACGGCCTCACGCGGGGTGAGGGCGCCATTGGTCTCGATCTCGAGGACAAGACGGTCGTAGTCGGTGCGACGACCGACGCGGCAGTTCTCGACGACCTTGGCGCAGCGACGGACCGGGGAGTACAGGGAGTCGACGTGGATAACGCCGATGGGGTCGGTCTCGCGCTCGTTGTCCTCGCCGGCCACGTAGCCGCGGCCCATACCGATGCGCATGCGCATAGAGAGGTGCGCGCCGGTGGAGAGGGTGCAGATGACGTGCTCGGGGTTAACGATCTCGAACTCAGCGGGGATATCGAAGTCCCCGCCGGTCACGGTCATAGGGCCGTCGACCGAGATGGAGGCCTCCGCCTCGGTGCCGGTGCCCATGGCGCGGAAGTCCAGGCCCTTGACGTTGAGCACGATATCGGTGACGTCCTCATAGACGCCGTCGACGGTGGTGAACTCGTGCTGCACGCCGTCAATGGAGATCGCCTCGACGGCAGCGCCCTCAAGGGACGAAAGAAGCACGCGGCGAAGCGAGTTGCCGAGCGTGTCGCCGTAGCCGCGCTCGAGCGGCTCCACGTTCACGCGGGCAAGCCTGTCGCTGATCTCCTCTACCGACACCTGCGGTCGAATGAATTCGGACATTGCTACCTCCAAACAGGGTCGGGCTTACTTGGAGTAAAGCTCGACGATGAGCTGGGCATCGAGCTCAAGATCGATCTGGTCACGGGTCGGGACCTGAAGGACAGTGCCCTTGAGCTTCTCGATGTCGACCTCGAGCCAGGCCGGGACGGCCATGTGCTCAGAGGAGATCAGGGCCTCCTTGATGGGGAGAAGGTCCTTGTACTTGGGGGCAACAGCGATGACGTCGCCAGGCTTGACCTGCGCGGAGGGGATGTCGCAGCGGTGGCCGTTCAGGGTGATGTGACCATGACGGACCGTCTGACGCGCCTCCTTGCGGGTGCGGGCGAAGCCGAGACGGAAGACAACATTGTCGAGACGGCACTCGAGGATGCTCATCAGGTTATCGCCGGTGATGCCCTCACGCTTAAGAGCGGAGTCGTAGTAGCCGTGGAACTGCTTCTCAAGCACGCCGTAGATGAACTTGGCCTTCTGCTTCTCGCGAAGCTGAATGCCGTACTCGGACTCCTTGCGGCGGCGCTTGGGCTCGCGGTGAGAAGTCTTGTTAATCCCCATGACAACGGGGTCGATGCCGAGCTGTCGGCACCTCTTAAGGACGGGAGTCCTATCAACAGCCATTGTGTAATCCTCCTAGAGCTACACGCGGCGACGCTTGCTCAGACGGCAACCGTTGTGCGCGATGGGGGTCTTGTCCTGGATGCCCGAAACCTCGAGGCCAGCGGCCTGGAGGGAACGGATGGCGGTCTCGCGACCAGAGCCGGGGCCCTTCACGAAGACGGCGACCTTGTGCAGGCCGTGCTCCATAGCGGCCTTCGCGGCGGCCTCAGCGGCCAGCTGCGCGGCGAACGGGGTGGACTTACGGGAGCCCTTGAAGCCCACGGTGCCACCGGACTGCCAGGAGATGACGTTGCCCTGGGGATCGGTGATAGAGACGATCGTGTTGTTGAACGTGCTCTTGATGTGGGCCTGGCCCACAGCGATGTTCTTACGCTCGGAGCGGCGGACGCGCGTGTTGCGAGCGTTCTTCTTCTGCGCCATTGTCTAATCCCCTGCCCTACTTCTTCTTCTTGCCGCCGACCTGACGCTTCTTGCCCTTGCGGGTACGAGCGTTGGTGTGCGTGCGCTGACCACGGACGGGGAGGCCCTTGCGGTGACGGAGGCCGCGGTAGCAGCCGATCTCCATCAGGCGGGCGATGTTCTGGCGGGTCTCACGACGAAGGTCGCCCTCGGTCGTGTAGTTAGCATCAATGAAGTCACGAATCTTGGTGACCTCGTCCTCGGTCAGATCCTTGACACGAGTGGAGGGATCAACGCCGGTCTCGGCGCAAATCTTGGTGGCGCGGGTGCGGCCGATGCCAAAAATGTAGGTGAGTCCGATCTCGACGCGCTTCTCGCGCGGGAGGTCGACGCCGTTAATACGGGCCAACTTAGGTCTCCTTCCTTAGCCCTGACGCTGCTTGTGGCGCGGGTTCTCGCAAATGACGTAAACCTTGCCGTGGCGACGAATGATCTTGCACTTGTCGCACATCTTCTTGACCGAAGGACGTACCTTCATGAGTCATTCCTTTCGGTAGTGCTAATACGAACTATCTACTCGCCCAGCCGCTGGCGTGATTTCCAGGCTGAGTGCCGCGGTTCCCTACTTGTAGCGATAGGTGATGCGGCCGCGCGTGAGGTCGTAGGGAGAAATCTCCACGACGACCTTGTCGCCCGGGAGGATGCGGATGTAGTTCATCCGAATCTTGCCCGAGATGGTGCAGAGAATGGTCTTACCGTTCTCAAGCTCCACGTTGAACATAGCGTTGGGCAGCGGCTCTACGACCTTGCCCTCGAGTTCTATTGCGTCCTGCTTGCTCAAAGTAATCCCTCTCTACGCCGTGACAGCGACTAACAAATATATCGAAAATTCACGGATGGGTCCACTTGCGGAATCGGACTCCACAAGTGGACCACAACGAATGCCATAAAACCCAAGGCCCGGGGCCTTATGAGCTTGAAACGGGGCCGCCTTGCATCGAGCACCATGAGCCCTGGTCGTCAGTCGTGAGGATCACAGGGCCGTCAGACGTGATGGCAACGGTGTTCTCATAGTGGGCGGCAAGACCGGAGTCGCAGGTAACGACGGTCCACCCGTTGCCCAAAGTCCGACAATCGTAGTCTCCGGTAACGACCATCGGCTCAATCGCGATGACCATGCCGGCCTGGAGCTTTATGCCGCGGCGACGGCGGCCATAGTTGCGGACCTCAGGCTCCTCATGCATCCTGCGCCCGACCCCGTGCCCCACGTAATCGCGGATCACGGAGAACCCGTTGGCCTCGGCGAGTTCCTGAACCGCGGCGCCGATGTCCCCCAAGCGGTTGCCGGGAACGGCCTGCTCGATCGCGGCCTTAAGGCAATCACGGGTGACCTCGCAAAGCGCCCGGGCCTCAGAAGAGGGCTCGCCGACGTAGAAGGTCCAGGCGTTATCCCCCACCCAGCCCTGGAACGTGGCTCCGGTATCGATCGAGAGAATATCCCCATCCTTGAGCGTGTGAACCGGGCTCGGTATACCGTGGACGACCTCTTCATTAACGGACGCGCACATGCTGCACGGGAATCCGCCGTACCCCTTGAAGGTGGGCTCGGCCCCATGCAGGCGAATAAAGCTCTCTACCGCGCGGTCAATCGAGAAGGTGTCGACTCCGGGGACGGCCATTGTCCCAGCAAGACGAAGGGCCGCCTTGGACAGAGCCCCGGCGGCCTTCATCTGCTCTATCTGCTGAGGAGACTTGAGCTTAATCATAGGTTCAGGAGGTCCTTAACGTCGGCATAGACCTCGTCGACAGGACGGTCTCCGTCGACCTCCTTGAGAATCGAGTGACCCTTGTAGTACTCCACAAGCGGGGCCGTCTGGGTGTGATAGGTATCGAGGCGGTGCTTAATCGTCTCGGCCTTGTCGTCGTCGCGCTGGTACATCTCCCCGGAACAACGCGGGCACGTATCGGTGCCGGCGGGCGCCGTGTAGCCGCAGGACTTGCAGGTGCGACGAGAAGAGAGACGGGCAACGACGGACTCGTCCGGCACGCTCACGAGAAGCGCGGCGTCGATATCCCGACCCATAGTGGCGAGCTCGGAGTCGAGCGCGACCGCCTGAGCAGTGTTGCGAGGGAAGCCGTCGAGGATGAAGCCCTTCTGAGCGTCGTCGGAACCGAGACGCTCCTTGACCAGGTCGATAACGAGCTGGTCGGGAACGAGCTGACCGGACTCCATGTAAGACTTGGCCTTGACGCCGAGCTCAGAGCCGGCCTTGACGGCCGCGCGGAGAAGGTCGCCCGTGGAGATGTGGGCAAAACCGTAGTCCTCGACGAGTTTCTGGCCCTGAGTGCCCTTGCCGGCACCCGGAGCGCCAAGAAGAACGATGTTCATCTTTATTGCGCCTTTCTTTAGTAAGTGGCCGAAACCTTACCCGCTTGACGAATCCTTACTTGAAGAAGCCGTCGTAGTTGTGCATCTTGAGCTGGCTCTCGAGGGAAGAGAGCGTATCCATCGCAACGCCGACCATGATAAGCACGGAGGTGCCGCCGAAGGCCTGGATCAGGGAGTTGTTCGTGAACCAGAAGATAATCGTCGGAACCACCGCGAGCACGGCCATAAAAAGCGCACCGGGAAGGGTCACGTGATCGATGGTGTTCTTAATGTACGCGGCGGTAGCGGCACCCGGGCGAATACCCGGGATGAAGCCGCCCTGCTTACGGAGCTGATCCGCCGTCTCCTCAGGATTGAAGACCATAGAGGAGTAGAAGTAGGCGAAGGCCACGATGAGCAGAACCGAGAGCACCCAGTTGATCCAACCGGACGAGAGCGCGTTCGCAAAGTTCTGAACCCACTCGACGCTGGGGAAGAACACCGCGATCTGGGCAGGCAGGTACAGGATCGCCGAGGCGAAGATGATGGGCACGACGCCCGCCGTGTTCACCTTAATCGGTAGATAAGTGGCCTGACCACCCATGATGCGACGACCAGAAACGCGCTTAGCGTACTGGATAGGAATGCGACGCTGCGCGCGCTCGACATAGACAATGACGGGGATGATGGCAACAATCACGATCATGGTGACGACGGTGAGAATCACATTGCCGCCGCCCGCGACCGAGGAAATCAGGGAGGTGGGCAGGCCGCTCATGATGTTCGCGAAGATGATGAGCGACATGCCGTTGCCGATCCCGCGCTGGGTGATGACCTCACCCAGCCACATGATGATCATTGCGCCCACGAGCATCGTGAAGACCACGATGAAGCTCTCGAGGGCCTCGGGAATCCCCATGTCGGCGAAGCTGACCCCATAGCTCTTGAAGAGGAAGAGGTAGCCCACCGAGGAGATGAGGGCGAGACCGATGGTGAGGTAACGCGTGTACTGCGTGATCTTGCGCTGACCGGTCTCGCCCTCCTTTGCAAGCTCGCCGAGCGACGGAATCACGGCCTGCATCAACTGCAGAATAATCTGAGCCGTGATGTAGGGCATGATGCCGAGGCTGAAGACAGACATGCGGGAAAGCGCGCCACCCGAGAACAGGTTAAGCACGGCCATAGCTCCGCTGGAGGTGAGGCTGTTCTGATAGCTAGAAAGCATCTCCTGGAACGGAACTCCCGGAACGGGGAGATACGCACCGAAGCGGTAAAGCAGAAGGATGCCTGCGGTGAGCAGGACCTTCTTCCTCAGTTCCGGAACGCGAAAAGCGTTGGCGATTCCCTTTAGCACGCCTGCTCGACCTTTCCTCCGGCCGCCTCAATCTTGGCCTTAGCAGAGGCGGAGACCTTATCGACCTTGACGGTGAGCTTCTTGGTGAGCTCGCCGTCGCCGAGGACCTTCACGAGCTGGTAGTCGTGCTTGATAACGCCCTTCTCCACGAGGGAGGCGGCGTCGACGGTCTCGCCATCGGCGTAGAGGCCCTCGAGGCGAGAGAGGTTCACCGGAGCGTACTCAACACGGTTGTGGTTGATGAAGCCGGGGAGCTTCGGGAGACGCATGGCGAGGGGCATCTGGCCGCCCTCGAAGCCGGGGCCCTTGCCGCCGCCGGAGCGGGAAAGCTGGCCCTTGGTGCCGCGACCCGCAGTGGTGCCGTGACCGGACGAGTTGCCGCGGCCGATGCGCTTGCGGTTCTTGCGGGAGCCCTCCGCGGGGCGCAGATCGTTGAGCTGCATTGGTTGACTCCTAGTTCTCTTCCACGTTGACGAGGTGCTTGATCTTGAAGATCATGCCACGGATGCCGGGGTTGTCCGGCTGCTCGACGCAATCGCCGATCTTGCGAAGGCCGAGGGCCTTGGCGGTAGCGGTCTGGTCCTTCTTGACGCCGCACTGGGCGGAGCGGACCAGGGTAATCTTGAGGGACTGAGCCATCTTTAGTTCTCCTTACCGACGAACATCTCGCCCACGGTGAGGCCACGGCGCTGCGCGGTCTGCTCGGGGGTGGAGAGCTCCTTGAGGCCCTCGGCGGCGGCCTTGATCATGTTCAGGGCGTTGTTGGTGCCAAGGGACTTGGAGAGGACGTTGGTGATGCCGGCAAGCTCGAAGAGCGGACGGACGGGGCCGCCGGCGATGACACCGGTACCCTCGATAGCCGGCTTGATGAGGACGCGGCCGGCGCCGTAGTGGCCCTCGACGGCGTGAGGCACGGAGCCGGACTCGGTGACCTCGACGTGGAACATGTTCTTCTTAGCGTCCTCGACGGCCTTGGAAATAGCCAGAGGCACCTCGGCGGACTTGCCGAGGCCGAGGCCAACGTTGCCCTTGCCGTCGCCCACGACCACGAGGGCGAGAAGGGACATGCGACGGCCGCCCTTGACGGTCTTAGAAACGCGGTGAATGAAGACGACGCGCTCCTGAAGATCCGTATCCTGCTGGCGCTTACGATCTCGTGCCATTGAATCCTCCTAGAACTTCAGGCCCGCGTTGCGGGCACCGTCTGCGAGAGCCTTGACGCGGCCGTGGTAGATACGGCCACCGCGGTCGAAGGTGACCGTGGTGATGCCCTTCTCGAGGGCGCGCTTGCCCACGAGCTGGCCAACGAACTCAGCGGCGTCCTTGTTGGAGCCGAGCTTGCCCTCGGCGCGGAACTCGGGGTCGAGGGTCGAAGCGGCGCAGACGGTGGTGTGCGAAGCGTCGTCGATGACCTGAGCGTAGATGTGGGCGTTGGTGCGGTGCACGGCGAGACGCGGACGCTCGGCGGTGCCGGAGACCTTGCCGCGGACACGGCGCTTGCGGCGCTCGAGCCCGGCCTTCTTGGCCTGGAACTTGTTCATTCCTTCTCCTTAATATCGCCACCACCTGACGGGGTGATGGACTTAAGACGTTTAAGCGTTACTACTTAGCGGCCTTACCGAGCTTGCGGCGGATGTGCTCGCCCTCGTAGTGGATACCCTTGCCCTTGTACGGCTCGGGCGGACGCTTCATGCGGATCTCGGCGGCAACCTGGCCGACCTGCTCCTTGGAGATGCCCTTGACGGTGATGTGGGTGTTGTCGGGCACGACGAACTCGATGTTCTCGGGAGCCGGGTAAATGACCGGGTGAGAATAGCCGAGGGAGAGGTCGAGATCCTTGCCCTTGAGCGTCGCGCGGTAGCCGACGCCGGTGAGCTCGAGCTTCTTCTCGAAGCCCTCGGAGACGCCCACGACCATGTTGTTGAGAAGGGTGCGGGTAAGGCCCTGCTGAGCGTTGGACTCAACGGACTCGTCGTTGCGGACGACGTTGAGCTCGGAGCCCTCCTCCTGGATGGTGAGGAGCTCGGAGAAGGTTCGGGTCAGCTCGCCCTTGGGGCCCTTGACGGTGACAGTGGTGTTGTCGATAGCCACGGTGACGCCGGCGGGAATCACGACAGGCTTCTTACCAATACGAGACACTTGAGTCTCCTTTCATTCCTGCCGAAATTTACCAGATGTAGGCGATGACCTCGCCGCCGATGCCGGCCTTGCGGGCATCGCGGTCGCACATCATGCCGCGGGAAGTGGAGATAACGGCGGTGCCGAGACCACCGAGGACACGGGGAAGCTTGTCCGCGGAGGAGTAGATGCGAAGGCCGGGCTTGGAAACGCGCTTAATGCCCTTGATGACCTTAGCGCGGCGGGCGCCGTACTTAAGGGTGATGTGAAGGGTCTTCTGGGGCTTGGTGTCCTCGACCTCATAGCCCTCGATGTAGCCCTCCTCCTTGATGACGCGCGCGATCTCGACCAGAACCTTGGTCGACGGCATGGAGACCTCGGCCTTGTTGGCGGAGTTCGCGTTGCGAATGCGCGTCAGCATGTCAGAAACGGGATCGGTAATCTTCATGGATCCTTTTCTCCTTTGTTAATGATGAACCTGTGCGCTCGGTTCGCCCCCACCCGTAGCGGGCGCGCCTGAACGCCAGAGCCCTTTGCGTCCTACCAGCTCGCCTTGCGGACGCCAGGAAGCTCGCCCTTGCTCGCAAGCTCACGGAAGCACACACGGCAGAGGCCGAACTTGCGATACACGGAGTGGGGACGCCCACAGCGCTGGCAGCGGTTCTGCTTACGGGTCGAGTACTTCGGCTCACGCGACGCCTTGACGATCATCGATGTCTTAGCCACAAATCCTCCTTCAGAGAATCCTCGGGGGAGAAACGCGTCTCCCCTACTGCAAACTTATTGACTTACGCCTTCTTGAACGGGAAGTTGAAGGCAGAAAGAAGCGCCTTGCCCTCCTCGTTCGTCTGGGCGGTGGTCACGATGGTGATGTCCATACCACGGGTGTGATCGATCTTGTCGAAGTCGATCTCCGGGAAGATGAGCTGCTCGGTGACGCCCATCGAGAAGTTGCCGCGGCCGTCGAAGGACTTGTCGGAGATGCCGCGGAAGTCGCGGATGCGCGGGATGGCGATGCAGATCAGGCGATCCAGGAACTCCCACATGCGGTCGCCACGGAGGGTGACCTTGGCGCCGATGGGCATACCCTCACGAAGCTTGAAGGTCGCGATGGACTTACGGGCACGGGTGACGAGCGGCTGCTGGCCGGTGATGGCGCGAAGGTCGGCGACGGCACCGTCGATAGCCTTGGAATCAGTGGCGGCCTCGCCGACGCCCATGTTCACGACGATCTTCTCGATCTTCGGGATCTGCATGACGTTGCCGTAACCGAACTGCTTCTGCATATCGTCGCGGACGGTATCCAGGTACTGCTGCTTAAGACGCGGAACGTACTTCTCTTCTGCCATGTTCACTCCTCAAAATCATGGGGTTTTAAGCCCGGGGCATCTGAGCCTCGGACCTCCCTTGGCGTGGCGCGCCGCAGGAGCCTAATTTATGTATGCGCCCGAGACAGAAACCTCCCGTCTACAGACACGATTGTTCATAATACGCCACTTCTACATAGGGCGAAGACGAGAAACGCACGTCACCCTCTCACCATAATTCCTGGGCAAGAGGGTGGCGCTGCTGCTTATGTCTAGTTCAGCCGGACGTCAACTATGTTCTTTGTGGGATAGTCTGAAGCAGCCCACCAGAAGCTCCTCGCCGTGATGTCCTTTGCATATTTTTCCTCGCCTGAGGAGTTGATTGCGTAGGGAATCCGCGCGACACACTCGGAGTTAGGGCGCACAGCCACCGCGTACTGCCCCGCAGATACCTTAGGGTTCACCTTGGACCACAGTTCGGGGTCGGCCATGAGGTATTCCGACCCGTCTTGGGCACTAAGTATCGCGAACATAAGGTTGAACGCCCCGGCATAGTCCCCATCGTTACGTAAGACAACCTCAAGGCACAATACTGATTGAGGCTCATCCAATGTTGTTTGTGGCGAGCCATCCGAATCCTCGAGATACTTTGATCGGCTCATGAGCTCGGCCCCCACGACCCTCACGGAATACGATGCCGTCATCTCTGTGGCAGCCGATTCGAAGAAAGCCCCTTCCAGCGGTACATCCTGACCCTGCGAATAGATACGCACCGGGACCTTCTGCGCCGACTCGTTAACCCATATGACCCTCACAACGTATGCGCAGAGTACCGTCAGGGCTACGAGCGCCGCGGCAATGGCCCTGCACCTCTCAGCCTTCCACATCGGAGACCCCCCCTCCGACATGCGGATTCTCGCGTCGGCCATGCTTCCTAGGAGCCCGGCGTCGTGACAAGAAACGAGAACCAGTGCGCCGGAGGCTTTTTGCTCCGCGACGATTTCCTGAACCATCTCTACGCCGGACTCGTCGAGAGCATTGGTCGGCTCGTCAAGCACGACGAGCCTTGGTTTCTCGACTATTGCCGCCGCTATGCCAAGTCTCTGCCTCATGCCAAGCGAATACTGTCGAAATCTCCTGGACCCCGCGTCGCGAAGACCCACTTTCGCAAGCACCGCATCGGCCTCTTTCTCCCCCACAACGTTCTTGATTCGCGTAAGGTAGAGAAGGTTGTCCCTCCCGGTCTTGCCGAGGAGGAAGGAAGCGGACTCGATGAGCGCGCCAGCGTCGGGGGCGAAGTCCAGGTCCCTGCCTATATACGCGCCGTCCACCATTACGTTCCCAGAGTCAAGGTGAATCAGGCCGAGAATCGCCCGCATGAGCATGGTCTTACCTGAGCCGTTGGGCCCCTCGATACCGTATACCTTGCCAGAATCGAGCTTCAAACACACGTCCTCGAGTACTTGAACCCCCTTGATTGCTTTTGACGCATGGCTAACCTCAATGTGCATCTTGGGGACCACCCCTCCCGATAACGTCGAGCTTCTTGAAGGCAAGAGATCCTACCGTCAGCGACAGCAACACAATCGCCACCGCCAGAGTCGCGCCCATAGTCGCCGAGGCACCGCCGGCGACCATCCCCGCGCTACGCAGCGCCATGAGGTAGTTACCTATAAGGAAGCTTCCGGGCAAGAACGCCGACATAAAGAGAATCGCGGTCACCAGGCAGAACCCCCATGCCGGGGACACCCGAGCACCGACAGCTGTCTCGACAAACGCGAGCGCGACCCCGATCGTCGGCACGACGGGGAGCATCGGCACCACTGACTGCTCCCAGGCCGCGATTGATTTCTCGTCGAACACGAGAAGCGCGGCGATGTTTTGGGTGTTTCCCAAGCTTATCGAGGCGCCGGTCGTCGCCGTAAACGCGCAGACGGTCGCATAGCCCGCCAACCAGTAAAGGAGGACCGACATGGCGACCCATGTATTCTTCGCCAGCCACCAATGAAGCCTCGACCCGCTCCTCAAAAGGACCTGAGGGCCTCCACAATCCAGGTCCCTCCTTGGATACCAGAGCACCGTATAGCACGGAAACAGCATGGTGAGCAGCCAAGTAGCCGGAAGGTAAAGCGGCCTTCCACCAGTTCCAAATAGACTCAGGCCCTGCGATATGATTCCAGACAGGTAGTTGGTGAAGTAATCTCCGAACGAAAGTTGCGCAGGGTTGATTCCGAGACGCGTCGCCTTGACCCATAAGCCGATGCTCACCGCAAGCGCGAGAAGCATTCCGGCAAGGCACGAGGCAAGCAACGAGCTTCGCCCCGCTCGCACGTCGTGGGCGAGGCACCCCAAGAACCCTCTCATAGGTAGTCCCTTCGCCTGATTCCAGCAAATAGCGTCATAGTGACCGCCGTCATCGCCAGAACCGCCGCCACAAGAGCCTGCGGAGTCGCAAGGCCGCCATCCCCAACCGGATACGCCAAGGTAAATAAATCCACGAAGATCCTCGGATAGCCCAGAGCCTCCGCGAAATCGCCCGTGAGATAAGAGAGGCCCATCTGAAAGAGATACGCTCCCACCACCAGGAGGACGCGATTGTCAAAACGCCTCGTGACAGCTAGGACCGCCGTTCCCCACAGTCCCATCAGGATATAGTCGATACCCACCCAGAGCAGCACAAAGAGCGCCGGATGCGTGTAGAACAAGCCATGGCCGAGCACGTCCGTCGTCACTCCGGACTCCAAGGTTATAAGGTCCCTCATCTGCGGGATTCGCCCAGGCTCGAGACATGCCCCGAGCGCGATGCTCCAAAGCATCGGCAATACAGCGGCAAAACCGCTCGCAGTGAACACGGCGACGACCTTAGCACGCTCGGCTTTTGCACGACCTGCCCGCATTGCTACTTGACCGAGCAGCCCTGAGCGCTCATCCGAGATTCTGGAGCAGGAATACGGAAGAATCGACAATAAAGGCAGCAACGTATAGAACAGTCGCGCAAAGGCGGCATGGCTCACACCAACCCACCCGATATAGCAACTAACCGCCGAGAGCCCGCAGTCTTTGAGTGCGCCGTACAGCTCCTGTTCCCCAAGAATCCGGAATGCCCTGGTTGCAAAAACAACCCCATCCGCCGTCGTCAACGCGATGCCGACCGCTACAGATGCCAAGAAGAACGGCGACGTCAACGCTCGGCGTATCTCGAGAGCGTATAGAGGGCTGTGAGCCTCACCGCGCCTCATGAGTTTTCTCCCAAGGGAATAGTGCAAGAGCCATACGTGTCGTTAATCCCGAGATGGACCACGTATTGCGAGACGTCGTTAGGATTCGGCACAGCCGATTTCTCCACAAGATAACCGATGGTGTAGGTAGCCGACTGACCTTGGGGAAGGTCATAGTAAAACTGCTCGCCATCGGTCACTTCTTCGGGCGTCCCAGTGAAACAGACCGCAGAACCGGCTTGCTCACCATTCGTGTCGCAGAGCCTAAACGAGCCCGAATGAAACCACTCAGGATGGTTCGAATGCCCTGTCGCCCCCGTCGTTATCGTATCAATGTTCTGAAGGGTAAACGTGAGCTCGACGTAGCCGTTCTTCTCAAGAATCTTTTCTGGGTACTTCGCGAGCTTGCCCCGGATTTCCCCGTCGGTCGCGTTCGACCAAGCCTTAATCCCATTTATCGTGATGCCCATGGTGCCGACCCAGCCCAAGCTACTCCTATACGTTCCAAAGTCCGGATTCTCGCCCGTGAGCTCAAAAGCCTCCCCAACTTCATGAGTTTGCGTCTCCTGCTCGCCTTTCGCGGCGACTTGCATGACCTCCTTATCGGCTTCTCGCTTTTGCACGTAACGGCAGGACATAAATACACACACTGCGACTAGCGCGATTCCGAGCAGAGCCACAACGGCAGCCTTCTCTTTCTTGTTCATCTTGCCTCCAGGCCCGCGCGAGGCAAGCATTGCCCACCCCGCGCGGTTAGCCGTTAATTCAAGAAGGTCCAATTACGGTAGCTGTCGGGGCTCCACTCTCCATAGCCGCGATCGCAGCAAGCCTTTTCTTCATGAGTTCCCTTTCGTCGTTCCGTCAGATTAATTGGCGGGACCCCGTTTAAAAGAAATCTTGAATTATGCATGCCGCATTGTTTGTAATCAGGGCTTATAAATTTGATTCAAAGATCTGACTGCGCCTTTTACCTGCGTCTATTCCTTGAGGAGCATGCGGTTAACCTGCCGCGCAAGCTCCAGGGCACTATGAACTTTGAAGGCTGGATATATACGTTTCTTCGCTGCGTTTACGGAACCAAGCGAAATCAAAAGGGCTCGGGCAATACATGGGCCTGAATCGCCCGCCACCAAACGACACCCAACCTGCGCATCGTCCGCGCTCAAGCCCATCGCCTCAAATAGAGACTTGATTTGCCGCACCGTAATTCCAGCATCGCGATAGTGTCTATGAATTTTAAGGCTATTGATTTGATTAGTTATATATAAGACGACACTCAAGATCATTGCCCCAGCACCAAGCACCAGCACAATCACTTGAACCCGCAGTGATACCTCCTCTACGCCAATAAATAGAATTGAACGCCATGTATCGAATGCCGAGGTCACGCAGAACGATGAAAGCAATAAGCCAATTCCCAGGCACGGCAATGATTCAACCGCCATCCATGCAAGACCACGAATATCCTTGGCCCGCATTAACACAAGCGATAGCCCAACGCCCACCTCGATGGACCAGGGGTTTCCCGTGCCCACATAGAAAATTATTGGCGACAGCATCAACATGAAAATCTGCCCTAAGCTCGTCTTAGGCTGAAGCTGCTCTAGATGTGTAGAGGCATAGGTAATCTGGCACATAAATAGCAGCACGCCGCAAAAACTCACCAGCGACGAGTAAGGCCAAACCGATGAACGCCACAGCTCCCCCATTAGAATGCCTGTCAGCACAATAGGAATAATCTCGATTACCTCGAAGTGTGCAATATACGGGCCTGTGCGCTCTGTTACCGATGCCTTAACTACAGGATGAGCAAAATACGCGATAACTAAGCCATTAATTCCGACAAAGCAGCTGATAGCCCAGCAGAGGCTCCATCCGGTAAAGCCTAGTACCCCAGCTAACGCTGAGTTTCCGCGCATAGGAAGAACCATAGCGATGGCAAGAATAACGAGTGCTTTAGCAATCGTTATTTTGTACGCCCCCGGCATGTCTTCTGTGGTTTTATATGCAGGGCCGACCCGTGAAGAATCACCAAGCAAGCTTCTGAGTCCATCGGCATTTTGAACCCCAAGCTTTTTGTATGCCCTCTGCTGGAAACCACGAGCAGAGGAAGCCTTTATCCCCATCTGCTTGGCTACCTCTGCCGAAGTCATACCCTGAAGCAGCAGCGCGATTGATTCAGCTTCTCTTTGGGTCAGTCTCTGAGCCATCGTTTCAGGCAAAGAGTCTGCGAAAGAAGTCGAATTCCTCTCGAATGCATCCGTAGAAACCCTACTTCGATTAACCAACCGTTTGTCGAGAAGTACCCAAGTCACGTACAAAGCAATGAGAACGATTGCCAGCTCAACCGGTGCATAGACATTATTCAGAAATAACCTCGAATACGCCCGCGATGTAATCTCACCCAAGAAATAGCCTTCTAGGAGATAGTTAGTTTCTTTACTTATATATAAGGAACACACCGCAATAGCCGCAAACAAACCAATCGTCAGGATGCATCCAGCAAAGAGAGCCTTCGGCTGAGTCGTCGCGCTTATATAAGGGTCAAAAATCGTAGGACCGTCGTAGAAGAGCCCTGACATGAGAGGAGTGCGAATCAAGCCTAGGGTAAAGCAGATAACCGGCAAATGACGGCTGTCGAAATTGAAGCGACAGGGGCTCTTCTCAACATCAACATCGCCATATAACAAGAGGCACGATATTCCCGCTCCGCAAATTACCGAAGCGAGAAACGACGGGCTCAAATAGCCGATGCCCGCTAACTCATTTATCTGACGCGGCACGCCGTCGAACTGCGAGTTGCCTTGGTGTAGAAGAACGGAATAGCTCACCAGGAGCACGGCAAGCGATATCGAAGCGCCGACCGCAGTTCCGATTCGCAAAGCCGTCGACAATAAGTTCGAGAAGAAGGCTCCGAAGAACGACTTGGCAACGCACGCAAATAGACCGCCGAGAGAAAGCCCAAGATACAGCAGTGAGTACGCCAATGACTCATGCAGCAGAACCGAAGCAGAATACGGCTGAAGAACCGGCGGTACGGTATAGAGCAAGGCACCCCAAACCGCAAAACCCAGGATCAGTAAGAATTGCTTCTTATTCAAAATGACCACCTCAAAGAGAACGGTACATCATCTTCAGCTTGAGTTCATAAGTAGGTATTGATAAGAAAAAACCTCGTATTGCCAATAGACAATACGAGGTTCAGAAGAGCTATGTACGCAAGTTCTTAGAACTCGGCGCCGCACTTCTTGCAGACGCGGATGGCGGTCTTCTTGCCGTCCAGCTCGCCCTGCTTGTGGCCGACGCGGGTCGGCTTGTTGCAGGTCGGGCAAACGAGCATCACGTTGGAGACCTGAATCTTGGCCTCCTTCTCGACGAAGCCGCCCTGCTGGTTCGCCGCGGTCGGCTTCTGGGCCTTCTTGACCACAGCGACGCCCTCGACGGTAACCTTACGCTCGGAGGGGAAAGCACGCAGGACCTTGGCCTGCTTGCCCTTGTCCTTGCCGGCGATGACCTCGACGAGGTCACCCTTCTTCACAGACATCTTCGGCACTGTACTTACCTCCTTAGAGCGTCTCAGGCGCGAGCGAGACGATCTTCATGTAGCGGTGATCGCGCAGCTCGCGGGCGACGGGCCCGAAGATACGGGTACCCTTGGGCTCGCCCTCCTTGTTCACCAGGACGCAGGCGTTCTGGTCGAACTTGATGTAGCTGCCATCCTTGCGGCGGTTCTCCTTCTTGGTGCGCACGATGACGCAGCGAACGATGTCGCCCTTCTTCACCGAGCCACCGGGGGTGGCCTCCTGAACAGCGCCGATGACGACGTCGGCAAGGCCGGCGTAACGACGCTTGGAGCCACCAAGGACCTTGATGCACTTGACTCGCTTGGCGCCGGAGTTGTCGGCGACGGCGAGCATGGTCTCCATCTGAATCATGTTGGTGTTCCTCCGAACCTATGCCCTCCCAGAGGTGCGCCCACACGAGCGGCGCACATGGGAAGACGGGGTTTGCAAAAAAGACTACTTGGCGCGCTCGACGATCTCGACCAGGCGCCAACGCTTGGTCTTGGAGAGCGGACGGGTCTCCATGACGGTGACCTTATCGCCAAGGCCGCACTCGTTGTTCTCGTCGTGAACGTGCAGCTTCTTGGAGATGGTCATCATCTTGCCGTACTTGGGGTGGTGCTTGCGGTAGTCGATCTTCACCGTCACGGACTTGTTGCCGGAGATGGAGACGACGATACCGGTACGAACCTTACGCGCGTTCCTGCTTTCGGTCTCAGCCATGTCTTACCTCTCCTGCAATCTACTGCTGGGCAGCGGTCTTCTCCGCTGCCTTCTGACGGGCCGTCTGCTCGGTGAGGCAGCGGGCGATGTCCTTCTTGACGTTCTTCACGCGAGCGGTGTTGTCAAGCTGGCTCGTGGCCATCTGGAAACGAAGGTTGAAGAGCTCAGCGCGGCCCTCCTCGACCTTCTTGGCGAGCTCCTCGTCGGTGAGCGCCTGGATGTCCTTGTACTTCATTAGGCTTCCTCCCCGTCCTTCTCGACGGTGCGGGTCACGATCTTGGTCTTGATGGGCAGCTTGTGCTGGGCGAGACGAAGGGCCTCACGGGCGACTTCCTCGGGCACGCCGTCGATCTCGAACATGATGCGGTCCGGCTTGACGACGGCCACCCACTCCTCGGGGTTGCCCTTACCCTTACCCATGCGGGTGTCGAGGGGCTTCTTGGTGATGGGCTTGTCCGGGAAGATGGTGATCCAGACGCGGCCGCCACGCTTCATGCAGCGGGTCATCGCGATACGAGCGGCCTCGATCTGGCGGTTGGTGATCCAGTGAGCCTCGCACGCCTGGATGCCCCAGGTGCCGAAGTGCAGCTCGGTGTTGCCCTTGGCGTGGCCCTTCATGGAGCCGCGCTGAACCTTACGGTGAAGAACGCGCTTAGGAGCGAGCATTAACGGTTCCTCCTATCGTTACGACCACGGCGGGGACGCGAAGAACCCTCGAGGGCCGGACGCGGGGTCGGCTGGCCGGGGAGCTTCTCGCCGAGGTAAATCCAGGTCTTGATGCCGCAGGCACCCATGGTGGTGCGGGCGGTGGCGGTGCCGTAATCGATCACGGCACGCAGGGTGTGCAGGGGCACGCGACCCTCGCGGTACCACTCGCGACGGCCCATCTCGGCGCCGTTGAGACGACCGGAGCACTGGATACGGATACCCTTGGCGCCGGCCTTACGAGCGGACTGGACGGCCTTGCGCATGGCGCGACGGAAGGCGACGCGCTGCTCGAGCTGCTCGGCGATGGACTGAGCAACGAGGTTGGCGTCGAGCTCGGGGCGCTTGACCTCGACGACGTCGACGTTGACCTGGCCCTTGGAGACCTTGGCGACCTTCTCGAGCTCGGTGCGCAGAGCGTCGATGTCGGCGCCCTTCTTGCCGATGACGATGCCCGGGCGGGCGGTGAAGATGGTGACCTTGACCTTATCGCCGGCGCGCTCGATGTCCACGCGGGAAAGGGCGGCGTTGGCGAGACGCTTGCTCAGGAACTCGCGGATGGCGAGGTCGTTGGCGAGGTTCTCGGCGTAGTTCTTATCGGCGTACCAGCGGGAACGCCACTCCTCGGTGATGCCGAGACGGAAGCCGGTAGGCTGAACCTTGTGACCCATGCTTTCCCTACGCCTCCTTTCGAGGAGCGACGACGACGGTGATGTGGCTCATGCGCTTGTTGATGCGGGAAGCGGAGCCCTTGGCGCGAGGACGGATGCGCTTGAGCGTGGGGCCCTCGTCAACGTAAGCGAGCTTGACGTAGAGGTCGTCGGCGCGCATGCCGTTGTTGTTCACGGCGTTGGCGATCGCGGAGCGAAGGACCTTCTCGACGGGCTCGGAAGCCGCGCGGGTGCTGAACTGCAGGACCTCGAGCGCCTTGGCGACGGGGAGGTTGCGGATCAGGTCGATGACCATACGGGACTTGCGGGGAGCGACGCGCACGTACTTGGCGGTGGCGCGGGCCTCCACGGCGTTGGTGTTGTTAGCCATTTAGTAACTATCCCCCTACTTAACCTTGTGACCGCGGAAGGTGCGGGTCGGGGCGAACTCGCCGAGCTTGTGGCCGACCATGGACTCGGTCACGTACACGGGGACGTGCTTGCGGCCGTCGTGGACGGCGATGGTGTGGCCGACCATCTCGGGGAAGATGGTGGAGGAACGCGACCAGGTCTTGATGACGTCCTTGGTTCCGGCCTCGTTCTGAGCGGTGACACGCGCGAGGAGGCGAGTCTCCACGAACGGGCCCTTCTTGAGACTTCTGCTCATTCTTTCTTTCTCCTACTACTCGTGTGCTACTTGGACTTGCGGCGACGGATGATGAGGCGGTTGGAGGCCTTCTTCGGGTCGCGGGTCTTGTAGCCCTTGGTCGGCTTACCCCACGGGGTGACGGACGGACGGCCGGAGGTGTGGTTCTTGCCCTCGCCGCCGCCGTGCGGGTGGTCGACCGGGTTCATGACGGTACCACGGACGGTCGGACGGACGCCCTTGTAACGGTTGCGGCCGGCCTTGCCGATCACGATGTTGGAGTGCTCGGCGTTGCCCACGACACCGATGGTGGCGCGGCAGGTGAGAAGGACGCGGCGAAGCTCGGAGGAGGGCATGCGCAGGACGGCGTAGCCGTTGTCCTTGCCCATGAGCTGCACGGAGGTGCCGGCGGAGCGGGCCATAGCGGCGCCCTTGCCGGGCTGGAACTCAACGTTGTGGATCAGGGTACCGACGGGAATCTCGGAGAGCGGCATGCAGTTGCCGGGCTTGATGTCGATATCCTTGGTGCCGGAGATCACGGTGTCGCCCACGTGGATGCCCTCAGGGGCGATGATGTAGGCCTTGGCGCCGTCCACGTAGTGGAGAAGCGCGATGCGGGAGCTGCGGTTCGGATCGTACTCGATCGTGGCGACCTTGGCCGGGACGTTGTCCTTACGGCGCTTGAAGTCGATGCGACGATACTGACGCTTGACGCCGCCGCCGTGGTGGCGAACGGTGATGCGGCCGTTGTTGTTACGGCCACCGGTCTTGCGCAGCGGCTCGAGAAGGGACTTCTCGGGCTTGTTGGTGGTGAGCTCGGAGAAGTCGTAGACCGTCTGGAAACGACGGCCGGCGCTCGTCGGCTTGAGGTGCTTAACTGCCATTTGATTCTTTCCCTTTCTTTCCGTTGGCCGACGCGCTCAGGGATTGGCGCGACGACACCGGATTACCACGGTACCGCGCGTATCCATCATGCGCGGCATAGAAGCCCGGCCTCCCGTCGGGAGGCGCGGGCGGGTTGCCGTGAAACTACTCTGCGGCCTGGGTGGCGAAGATCTCGATCGACTCGCCCTCGGCGAGGGTGACGATGGCCTTCTTCCAGGAGCGGGTCATACCGGACTGGTAGCGGACACGCTTCTCCTTGCCACGGACGTTCATGGTGTTGACCTTGACCACGTGAACGTTGAAGATCTTCTCGACGGCGTCGATAATCTCCTGCTTGCAGGCGCCCTTGGCCACCTCGAAGGTGTACTTGCCCTGCTCCATGAGGTCATAGGAACGCTCAGAGACGATCGGGCGGACGATAACGTTGTAGGCGGAGTTCATTACGCGAGCACCTCCCCGAACTTCTTGGCTACATCAGCGGTAAGGACGAGAGCCTTGTTGTCGATGAGCAGGCGGCTGGTGGCCTCGACGTCAGCGATGACGGTGACGTTGGCGAGGTTGCGGAACGACAGGTAGTCGATGACGGCCTCGTCGTTGAGGACGACGGTCACGCGCTTGTCGTCGGTGATGCCCAGGGCATTGAGAGCGGCCTTGGCCTTCTTGGTGGAAGGAGCGTCGAAACCGAAGTTGTCGACGACGTAGAGCTCACCGTCGGCGAGCTTGCCGGACAGCACGGAGCGCATGGCAAGCTTGACCATCTTGTTGTTGATCTTCTTGTTGTGGGTGCGGGGGGTCGGTCCGAAGACGACGCCGCCGCCGCGCCACTGGGCCGCGCGGATGGAGCCCTGGCGAGCACGGCCGGTGCCCTTCTGGCGGTAAGGCTTGCGGCCGCCGCCGGAGACCTCGTGGCGGTTCTTGACCTTGTGGGTGCCCTGGCGCATGCAGGAATCCTGGCACACGACGACCTGGTGGATAACGGGGATGTTCGGCTCGATGCCGTAGACAGCGTCGGCGAGCTCGGTCTGCTCGACCTCAGCCCCCTCGACGTTCTTTACAGAAAACTTGGACATTGTGTCCTCCTAATAGACCTAAAGGTTTATTTCTCGGGGCCCTTAGGCCATGCGGACCTGGACGAGGCCGTTCTTGCCGCCGGGGACAGCGCCCTTGATGAGCATGAGATTCTGCTCAGCGTCGACGCGGACAAGCTTGAGGTTGCGCACGGTGACGCGCTCGTTGCCCATGTGGCCGTACATGTGAAGGCCCTTGCGGACGCGAGCGGGATAGGCGCACTGGCCGATGGAACCCGGCTTACGCTGGTTGCGGCAGCCGTGGGTCATGGGGCCGCGGGAGAAGTTCCAGCGCTTGATGGTGCCCTGGAAGCCCTTGCCCTTAGAGGTGCCGGTGACGTCGACGCTCTTGACGTCGGCGAAGTCGGCCACGGTGACGACGTCGCCGCAGTTGTGCTCCTCGCCGTTCTCGACGCGCACCTCGCGGAGGTACTTCATCGGCTCGACGCCGTGCTTGGCGAAGTGACCGGCCATAGGCTTGTTGACGTGCTTGGCGGAGATGTCTCCGAAGCCGATCTGAACGGCGTCGTAGCCGTCGGTCGCCTTCGTCTTGACCTGCGAGACGGTGCAGGGGCCAGCCTGGATGACGGTCACGGGGACGACGTTGTCGTTCTCGTCCCAGACCTGGGTCATTCCGAGCTTGCGGCCAAGGATGGTGCTGACCATGCTCTTTCCTTACCTTCGGTGGTCATGGGACACGTGAGGCACCCTTTGCCCCAACCCCAGCGGACCACGTCCATTACCTGCTGTTTTGTTCCGAGACATACTCGTCCCCGAATTTCACAGCTTGTCTACTATACCTGTGCGAAAGCGCGTTCACAATCTCTACGCAGAACTTTTTTGGGCATCTACCTGCGGCTCGAATTTCCCCGTGGCCGGGCGTATCCATAGCATAGCCCGCAGCTCCTAGACCGTTAAGCGGCCTGAGACGCGAACGTGATTGGCATGCCCTGCCCTCCTTTAGGCAAACGTGGGGTCGACTATCGCGAGAAGCTCGAAGGACCCGTTCGCTTCGTCGTAATCAAAAGCGAATATGCCGCAATTGGGGAGCTTGCCGGGAACAGGCTCGCCCTCGCATGGGTGCATGGCGATGAACTGGCGGCAAGCGGAGCCGTGGGAGACCGCGACGGCGCACTTCACGCAGCTTCGCGCCATGAGGTCCCGCAAGCCTTCCTCCATGCGCCTCCGTACGGAGGCGTTGCCTTCTCCCCCGTGCTCGACCAGCGCCTCGCCGGGGTCCCAGACGTCACACGGCAGGTCGGAGAACGGGCCCGACTCGAAGGAGCCGTAGCTCCGCTCGACGATGCGCGGCTCGGCCTCCACCTCCCCGGTAAAGCCCACGGCCTCGGCAACGATTCCCGCCGTGCCCATGGCCCGTCCGAGGGGCGAAGAAACGACAGCATCCGGATGAGCTCCATGGTCGCAGAGCCATGCAGCCGCCGCTTTCGCCTGTTCTATGCCCTTTTCCGTGAGAGGCGAGTCGCAGCGGCCCTGGACCAGGCGCGCGAGGTTGTACTGCGTCTGACCGTGCCTCACCAGATACAAGCGCTTCATTCAACAACAGCCTTCCTGCAAATCAGCGTTTATGAACCAAGGACAAAATAAGAGCGCCTCCCCGAAGTCCGAGGAGGCGCTCCTTAGGTCTACGTCAAAGACTTAGAGCTTGATCTCGATGTCGACGCCAGCGGGGAGGTCGAGACGCATGAGCGAGTCGACGGTGCTGGAGGAGGGGTCGAGGATGTCGATGAGGCGCTTGTGAGTGCGCATCTCGAACTCGTCGCGGGAGTCTTTGTCCTTGTGCGGCGAGCGGATGACGCAGTAAAGGTTGCGCTCGGTCGGCAGGGGGATGGGGCCGCTCACGCGGGCACCGGTCTTCTGGGCGGTGTCGACGATGAGCTTGGCGGACTGATCAACGACCTCGTGGTCATAGCCCTTGAGGCGGATCCTGATCTTCTGGCTGGACACTGTGGTACCTCCGTAAATGAGCTATCGCTCGGGTCGTTTAGTTGGTGCCGTTCTTGGCGACGATCTCGTCGCGGACGGCCTTCGGGACGGGCTCGTAGGAGTCGAACTGCATGGTGTAGCTCGCGCGACCCTGAGTCTGGGAACGAAGGTCGGTGGCATAGCCGAACATCTCGCCCAGGGGCACCTTGGCGCGGATGACCTTGGTGTCGCGACGATCCTCCATGCCCTCGATCTTGCCACGGCGGCCGGAGAGGTTGCCCATGACGTCGCCCATGTACTGCTCGGGGGTCTCGACCTCGACGGCCTCGACGGGCTCGAGCAGAATCGGGTCGGACTTCTTGAGGGCGTCCTTGATGGCCATGGAGCCGGCGATCTTGAAGGCGGCCTCGGAGGAGTCGACCTCGTGGTAAGAACCGTCGATCAGCTTGACCTTGATGTCGACGACCGGGTAGCCGGCGATGACGCCGGTCTCGAGCGCCTCCTGGATGCCCTTATCGATGGAGGGGATGTACTCCTTCGGGATGACGCCACCGACGATGGCGTTCTCGAACTCGTAGCCCTTGCCCTCCTCGTTCGGCTCCATGTCGATGACGGCGTGGCCGTACTGGCCGCGGCCGCCGGACTGGCGGACGAACTTGCCCTCGGCGTGAGCGACGGCCTTGCCGGCGGTCTCGCGGTAGGCGACCTGGGGCTTACCCACGTTGCAGTCGACCTTGAACTCGCGGCGGAGACGGTCGACGATGATCTCGAGGTGAAGCTCGCCCATGCCGGCGATGATGGTCTGGCCGGTCTCGTGGTCGGTGTGAACCTGGAAGGTCGGATCCTCCTCGGCGAGCTTGGCGAGGCCCACGGACATCTTGTCCTGCTCGGCCTTGGTCTTGGGCTCGACGGCGACGTCGATGACGGGGTCGGCGAACTGGATGGACTCGAGGATGATCGGGTTCTTCTCGTCGCAGAGGGTATCGCCGGTGGTGGTGTTCTTGAAGCCGACGCAGGCGACGATGTCGCCGGCGGAGCAGGCCTCGCGGTCAACACGATCGTTGGCGTTCATCTCGAGGATGCGGCCAAGACGCTCGCGGTTGTCCTTGGTGACGTTGTAGACGTAAGAGCCCGCCTCGGCGTGACCGGAGTACACACGGATGTAGGTGAGCTTGCCGACGAAGGGGTCGGTCATGATCTTGAACGCCAGGGCGGAGAAGGGCTCCTTCACGTCGGCGTGACGGACGTCGGCCTCGCCCTTGGGGGTGGTGCCGTCGATCTCGGTGACGTCGAGCGGGGAAGGCAGGTAGTCGACTACGGCGTCGAGAAGCTCCTGGATGCCCTTGTTCTTGTAGGCGGAGCCGACGAAGACGGGGTTGATGCCGCCCTCGAGCACGCCCTTGCGGATGGCGGCCTTGAGGGTGTCGACCGGAATCTCGGCCTCCTCGAGCACGAGCTCCATGATCTCGTCGGAGAAGTTGGAGGCAGCGTCGAGAAGCTCCTCGCGCTTGGCCTGGGCCTCATCGGCGAACTCGGCGGGAATCTCGTCCATGGCCTCGGGGTAGATCATGCCCTTGGCGTCTTCCTTGAAGTCCCAAGCGGTCATGGTCACGAGGTCGACGATGCCCCAGAAGTTGGCCTCGGAGCCCATGGGCAGCTGAGCGGCCACGGCGGGAGCGGAGAGGCGCTCCTTCATGGTCTCGATGGCGTGGTCGAAGTCAGAGCCGACGCGGTCAAACTTGTTGATGAAGGCGATGCGGGGCACGTTGTACTTCGTGGCCTGGCGCCAAACGGTCTCGGACTGCGGTTGGACACCGGCGACGGCGTCGAAGACGGCAACAGCGCCGTCGAGGACGCGCAGGCAGCGCTCGACCTCAGCGGTGAAGTCGACGTGGCCCGGGGTGTCGATGATCTGGATGACGTGGTCCTTCCAGAAGCAGGTGGTAGCAGCGGAGGTAATGGTAACGCCGCGCTCCTGCTCCTGAACCATCCAGTCCATGGTGGCGGCGCCGTCGTGGACCTCGCCGATCTTGTGGTTCTTGCCCGTGTAGTAAAGGATGCGCTCGGTCGTGGTCGTCTTACCGGCGTCGATGTGGGCCATGATGCCGATGTTGCGAAGCTTGTCGAGCTGATACTTAGCCTTAGCCATAGTGGTTTATCCCCTCGGACTAGAAGCGGTAGTGAGAGAACGCGCGGTTGGCCTCGGCCATCTTGAAGAGGTCCTCGCGCTTCTTCACAGACGCGCCCACGCCGTTGGAGGCGTCGAGAATCTCGTTGGCAAGGCGCTCAGCCATGGAGTTCTCCTTGCGGGCACGGGAGAAGTTGACCATCCAGCGGATGGCGAGGGTGGTGGCGCGGCGGGAGTTGACCTCCATCGGCACCTGATAGGTGGCGCCGCCGACGCGCTTCGGCTTGACCTCGAGGGTCGGGCGGATGTTGTCCATGGCCTTCTTGAAGACGGCCAGGGGATCCTCGCCGGACTTCTCGGCGACAATGTTGAAGGCGCCGTAGACGATACGCTCAGCGGTGGACTTCTTGCCGTCAAGAAGGACCTTGTTGATGAGCTGGGTCACGAGACGGTTGTTGTAGACGGCGTCAGGCTGGACCTCACGGCGGTTAGCTGCTGCACGACGCGGCATGTGATTCTCCTTAGTTGCTTAAGAGCTGGTGATTTGCTGTTTGATCGACTTACTTCGGGCGCTTGGTGCCGTAACGGGAACGGGCCTTCTGGCGGTTCTGGACGGCAGCGCAGTCGTAGGCGCCGCGGACGATCTTGTAGCGCACACCAGGCAGGTCGCGGACGCGGCCGCCGCGGATCAGGACGATGGAGTGCTCCTGGAGGTTGTGACCCTCGCCGGGGATGTAAGCGGTGACCTCGATGCCGTTGACGAGACGGACACGGGCGACCTTACGAAGAGCGGAGTTCGGCTTCTTCGGGGTGGTGGTGAAGACGCGGGTGCAGACGCCACGCTTCTGGGGGTTGTGCTGCAGGGCTGCGTTCTTGGACTTGGCCTTGACGCTCACGCGACCGTTGCGAACGAGCTGGTTGATAGTAGGCAAAGTTCTCTCCTTCTTATACCTATCGACGTGCTGATTTACGATATTCATGGGCTGCGCAGCACCGCCGCCCCGGATTGACGCAAGGGTGAACTTTACGCTTGGCCTTCAGCAGTTGTCAAAACGCCACGGAGCCGGGCGTATCCATTTCACCCGGCCTTCACATCCCGGGTCGGCAACCGTGGTCGCGAGGCGTGCTTCTCGCCGCGCCGCGGCCGAACATAACCGTCTGAACCCGCTGTCGGGACTATGGCTGCGGTTGCAGGCCGAATTCAACCCCGTAACCGCAGCCACAGCCCGTTGACTTATTAGTTCACCGAGAAGCGGGCGGGAAACGTCCCTCGCCCACCCCTCTCTACATGGCCTCTATTTCCGTGAGCTCGACCTGGTCGCCGGTAAGAAGCACGGTGTCCTCGCTGCCGCAATGCGGGCAGGTGCGCCCGTGCTCGACTGTCCCGTAGGTCTGGCCGCACGCGTTGCACACGGTGACGGCCGTGGCCTCCTCGACCTCAAGGACCGACCCGCGGATCAGTTCGTTCTTCTCGGCGGTCCAGCGCCAGCAGTCCATGAGGTAGTCAGGCACAACACCCGATACCTCACCGAGCGTGAGCTTGACGCGGCTCACGGAGGTGAGGGAGTTCTGCTCCCCCACCTCCTCGACCATCTTTACGATGTGGAAGACGATTCCGAGCTCGTGCACAGGTGCTCCTTACTTTTGCTTGCCGGGCTTGTTCTTGTTGCCCTTGAGCAGCAGCTTGATGCCGCGCTTGGCGGCGTGGGGCAGGATGGCGCCCATCTTCTTCTCGGACGGGACCATCGTGGAACACGCCGGGTTGTCGCGCTGGAGGTGAATCGCGTCGAACTCGCAGCGCGTGGTGCATAGGCCGCAGCCGATGCAGCGGTTGGCGTCCACGATGGAGGCGCCGCACTTGAGGCAGCGGGCGCACTCCGTCTTGACCTGCTCCTCGGTAAAGGTGTGGCGCACGTCGGTCCAGTCGTGCAGCACGCTCTTGACGTGGTCGACCTTCGGCTGCTGGCGGCCGGCGTGGTCGTAGCTCGTCGGGTCGACCATGATGTCGCCCTTGTCGAGCTCGACGTAGTGCAGTTGGTTGCGGCCGATGGTGAGCGAGCCCTTCTGCGCGTAGCGGTGGATGGAGATGGCGGCCTCGTGACCGGCGGCGATGGCGTCGATCACGAACTTCGGGCCGGTGTAGGCGTCGCCGCCCACAAAGACGTCCGGCTCTGCGGTCTGGTAGGTCTTGGGGTCGGCCACCGCGCCGTTGCCGCGGCCGAGCTCCACCTTGGAGCCGACAAGAAGGTCGCCCCACTCGATGGACTGGCCGATGGAGAGAATCACGTTGTCGCAGGGAACGAAGCGGGTGTCGGACTCGTCATAGACCGGGCTGAAGCGGTGGTCGTAGTCGAAGACGCTCGTGCAGCGCTTGAAGGTGACGCCGCGGACGTGGCCGCGCTTGTCGACCTCAATGGACGCCGGGCCCCAGCCGTTGTGGATGTGGACGCCGTCCTCCTCGGCCTCGTCAATCTCCTCCGGCAGGGCCGGCATCTCGTCGAGCTGCTCGAGGCAGTACATAGAGACCTTCGGGGAGCCGCAGCGCACGCTCACGCGGGCGGCGTCGATGGCCACGTTGCCGCCGCCCACGACGACGGTCGTGCCCTCGACCTCGTGGTCCGGGTCCTCGAGCGCCCGGCGCAGGAAGTCGACCGCGGTGAGCACGCCCTTCGCGTCCTCGCCCTCGACGCCCGCACGGCGGCCGCCCTGGCAGCCAATGGCCAGGTAGAAGGCAACGAAGCCCTGCTCGCGCAGCTCGTCGAGGGTGACGTCGCGACCGACCTCGACGCCGCAGCGGATCTCGACGCCCATATCGCGCAGGACGTCGATCTCTGCCGCGACGACCTGCTTGGAGAGCTTGTAGGCCGGGATGCCGTAGGTCATCATGCCGCCGGGCAGCGGGTTCTTCTCGAAGACAACGGGGTTGTAGCCCTTGTCGGCCAGGTAATAGGCGCAGGAGAGGCCCGCGGGGCCGGCGCCCACGATGGCAACCTTCTGCTTGAAGCGGCCGCGCATGGAGGGGATGGTCGGCTCGGGGACGTAGCGGGTCTCGGCGTCGAGGTCCTTCTCGGCGATGAACTTCTTGACCTCGTCGATGGCGACGGCCTCGTCGACGGTGCCGCGGGTGCAGGCGGCCTCGCAGCGGCGGTTGCAGACGCGACCGCAGACGGCGGGGAACGGGTTCGCGCGCTTGATCAGGCCGAGCGCCTCGGTGTAGCGGCCCTGGGCGGCCATGCGCAGGTAGCCCTGGACGGGGACGTGCGCCGGGCAGGCCACCTTGCAGGGAGCGGTGCCGGTCTCGTGGCACTCGATGCGGTTGTGGTCCTTGTAGTCCCAGTCCCAGTCGTCCTCGCCCCAGTGGTTGTCGTCGGGAAGCGGCTGGACAGGGTACTCCACCTTGCCGTTCTTGGTGCAGAGCTTCTGGCCGAGCTTGGGGGCGCCGGCCGGGCAGACCTCGACGCAGGCGCCGCAGGCCACGCACTTGGCCTCGTCGACGTGGGCCACGTAGGCCGAGCGACTCATGTTCGGGGTGTTGAACAGCTGAGAGGTGCGCAGCGCGTGGCAGACGTTCACCTGGCAGTTGCAGATGGCGAAGATCTTGTCCTCGCCGTCGATGTTGGTGATCTGGTGGACGAAGCCGTTCTTCTCGGCGCGCAGGAGGGTGTCGATGACCTGATCGTAGGTGATAAAGTGGCCCTTGCCGGTCTCGACCAGGTAGTCGGCCATGTCGCCGACGCCGATGCACCAGTCCTGCGGGTCGTCGGAGCTGCCGGCACCGCGGGCGCGCTCGCCCAGGCGGCAGGAGCACGCGCCGGCGGCGTAGCGGTCGTACTTCTTGAGCCAGTGAGAGATGTGCTCGATGTCGGCCGACTGGTTCACGTGCGAGATGGACTTCTCGACGGGGATGACGTGCATGCCGATGCCGGCCCCGCCGGGCGGGACCATCTTAGTCACCTTGGTAAGCGGCAGGAAGGCCATGCGCTCAAAGAAGCTGCCGAGCTCGGGGTGCTCCTCGAGCTGCTTCTGGTTCATGAGCGTGAACTCAGCGCAGCCGGGCACGTACATGGGCAGGATGTACTGCTTCTGGTGCTCGGGGTTCTCCCAGTTGTACTCGAGGATGCCCTTGACGGACATGGAGTCAAGAAGCTCCTGGACCTTGGACTCAGGCATGCCGGAGGCCTTGACCAGCTCCGGAAGGGTAACGGGCCTACGGATCTTCATAAAGGCCGTGAGCTCGGCCTCCTCGTTGGTCATGATGGAGGCGAGGCCCCAGTAGTCGGGGTCGTCGGCGCTGGTCTTGTTGCCGATGCGGTCGGTGATGCTCTTCGCAGTGGCCAGGACCGCCGGCTTCATGGGCTCCGAGGCGGCGGGGCCGGGGGTGTTCCGGTCCTCATTGGCCCAGGTGGTAAAGGTGTCGACCTCCTGGAAGTAATCCTCGGCCAGGATGCGGTGCGGCTCGCCGGCCGGGTTCGTGGTCGGGATGACGTTGCGGGCCGCGATCTCCTCGTCGGTGAGCGTGCCCCGCATCGGGTTCTCGTTCAGGTCTACGGACATCTTTCCTCTCCTTTAGTCGAGCGGCTACTCCCCCAAGCAGCTCGCTGTGATGCAAATAAACGCAAGGTCAACGGCCTGCGACGTGCCGTCTACGCTTGCTTCCAGGCCGCCACCTCGGCACGCAGCCACCCAAACCACTCGTCCATCCCCTCGCCCGTCTTGGCGCAGATGGGAATGACGCGGGCGTGCGGATTGCGCAGGGCCACGTTGGCGCGGCACTTCTCGAGGTCGAAGTCGAAGTACGGCGCGACGTCGATCTTGTTCACGAGCACCACGTCGCAGACCTGGAACATGAGCGGATACTTGAGCGGCTTGTCGTCGCCCTCGGGCACGCTCAGGATGCAGGCATTCTTGCAGGCGCCGGTATCGAACTCGGCCGGGCACACGAGGTTGCCGACGTTCTCGAGGAAGATAAGGTCGGCGTCGTTGGCGGCAAGGCCGTCGAGGCCCTGCTTGCACATCCCGGCGTCGAGGTGGCACATGCCACCCGTGTGGAGCTGGATCGCCTTGGCGCCGAGGCCGGCGATGGTCGCCGCGTCGACGTCGGAGTCGATGTCGGCCTCCATAACGGCGAGTTTGAGCTCGGACGCAAGCGCCTCGATGGTGCGCGAGAGCGTCGTCGTCTTGCCGGAGCCAGGCGAGCTCATGAGGTTGAGCAGGTATTGACCGCGACTCCTCAGCTCATCGCGAAGCGCGTCGGCCTCGCGGTCGTTATCCGCAAACACGGATTGTTTGATTTCCAGAACCTTGTACTGCTCCACTGCTCCCCTTCCAAGCGGCGGTTTAATCCAAATTTAAAGTATAACGATTAGAGTTGACACTGTGTCAACATCTCCCTTCGGCTCGGCGAGCGGCGTGCAGCCCCCCGCAACAAAGCGCGCGGGCGTCGGCAGCCCACAAAAAAGGGCGGCCCCGAAGGACCGCCCTGATTCAGTGCATATACGAGAAGCGTTAGCGAGAGGTTCGCTTACTCCTCGTCGTCATCTGTCTTCACGACTGCGGAGAGCAGGTCGTCGAGGCTGCCGAGATCCTCGTTGATGACGTCGCCGGACTTCTCGCCGGACTCCTCATCGGAAGAGGCACCGATGAGCTCATCGTCATCGAAGTGGTGCTTGGAGGGCGCCGCAGTGCCCAACATGATGTCGTCGCCGGCGTCGGGCGAGAAGACCATGTTCAGGAGCTGCGAGAGATCCTCGGAGTCGGCCTCGTCGTCCTCAGGCTCGAGGATATAGAGGAGGCCGCGAGCCTCGAGGCCGTCGCGGAGCTCCTCGATGGCCTTGGCGCCGATGCCGTCGATGCGGAGCAGGTCGTCCTCGGTCTTGCCGATGAGGTCGCCCACGGTCTCGATGCCCACCTCGCTGAACTTGTTGGTCCAGCGCTGCGAGACGCCGAGGTCGTCGAAGAGATAGAGCTTCGCGTCCTCAGAAGAGAGGGTACGGCCGTTCTTGGAGTAAACGCCGCCGAAGCCGTAGTCCTCGCCCACCCAGTCGAGCTGCTTGGGAAGCTGCTCCTCGATGCCCTTGAGCTCGTCGGGGGCCCACTCGGGAAGGCTCTTGGCCATCGGCGAGGTTGGGCCGTCGATCTTCTGGCCGTGGTAGGTCGTCGACACGTTGTGGTACGCGCCCAGGCCGGTACCGGCCGGAATCTGCTTACCGACGATGACGTTGGACTTGAGGTCGAGCAGGTGGTCGACGTCACCCTCGATGGCGGCCTCGGTGAGGACGCCGGCGGTGCGGATAAAGGACGCGCTGGAGAGCCAGGAGTCGATCGAGCTGGCGACCTTGAGGGCGCCGAGGATGACCGGCTCAGCCTCGGGGGGCGTGCCGCCCGCGAGGGCGATGTTCTTGACCGTCTCGGCAAAGACATAGCGGTCCACGTACTGGCCGAGCAGGTACTGCGAGTCGCCCGGGCTCGTGACCTGGACGCGGCGCAGCATCTGGCGCGCGATGACCTCGATGTGCTTGTCGTCGAGGTCGACGCCCTGGGAGGTGTAGACGTCCTTAACGGACTCGACGAAGATGTGCATCGTCGACTCGATGTCGGTCAGGCGGCGCAGCTTACGGAAGTTGACGAAGCCGCGGGTGATCTGGTCGCCGGCGCGAACCTCGACGCCATCCTCGACGCCCGGCATGAAGCGGGCGGACGCGGGGACGCGCCACTCCTCGACAATGCGGGTAAGGTCGTCGAGGTCGAGGATGCGGATGAGGTACTCGGTCTGCTCGGGCTGGATACGAAGCAGGCCGGAGGCAGGCGCAAGGTCGGCCTCGCGACCGAGGATCTTCTCGTTGACGTTGCCGACGACGTCGAACATGCGGGCAACGGTCGGGAGACCCTGCGTGATGTCGTCTGCGCCCGCGACGCCGCCGGAGTGAATCGTGCGCATCGTGAGCTGGGTACCCGGCTCGCCGATGGACTGGGCGGCGATGATGCCGACCGCAGTGCCGATGTTGACGGGACGACGGGTCGAGAGGTCCCAGCCGTAGCACTTCTGGCAGACGCCGTACTTGCTCTTGCAGGTGAGAAGCGCGCGGAGCTCGACTTTCTTGAGGCCGTGGGCCACGAGCATCTCGAGGTCGGCCACGGACTCGATGTAGCCGTCCTTCTCGATGAGCACCTCGCCCGTCTCGGGGTCGACGATCGGGTTCAGGGCGCAGCGGCCGATGAGGGCCTTGTTGACCTCGGTCTCGCCCGGCTTGATGAGCATGTAGGTGACCGCCTCGTCGGTGCCGCAGTCCTCCTCGCGCACGATGACGTCCTGGCCCATGTCGACGAGTCGACGAGTCAGGTAACCGGAGTCCGAGGTGTGGGAGGCGGTGTCGACCAGGCCCTTACGGGCGCCGTAGGTGGAGATGAAGTACTCCAGCGGCTCGAGGCCCTCGCGGAAGTTGGACTTAATCGGGAGGTCGATGGTCTCACCGGACATGTCGGCCATGAGGCCTCGCATACCGGCGAGCTGACGGAGCTGCGTCTTGGAGCCACGGGCGCCGGAATCGGCCATCATGTAGATGGGGTTGTCCTCGGTAAAGCCCTCGAGCATCTTGGAGCCGAGAAGGTCGGTGCACTCGGTCCACGCGTTAACGACCTCGACGTGACGCTCGCGCTCGGAGAGGAAGCCGTCCTCGTAGTACTCGTTGATCTGGTCGACGCGGTCCTGCGCCTCCTCGATGAGCTCGGGCTTGTCCTCGGGAATCACGGCGTCCCAGACCGAGACCGTCAGGCCGGCGAGGGTCGCGTAGTGGAAGCCCGTGGACTTGATGGCGTCCAGGATGGGCTCGACGTCGGCGAGCGGGTAGCGATCGCAGCAGTCGTTGACCAGCGCGCCGATATCGCTCTTCACCATCTTGTAGTTGATGAAGGGGTAATCGGGCGGCAGGCACTGACGGTTGAAGATGACGCGGCCGATAGTGGTCTCGAAGCGCACGACGCCGTTGTTGAGGTCGATGTCCTCGGTCTTGCCCTTGCCCACGAGCACGCGGAAGATGCGGTTGCCGTCCTCCACGGCGTTGGCCTCGGAGGGATCGATGCGCACGATGACGGGCATCTGCAGGTCCAGGGTGCTGTCGGCATCGGCGGCGAGAAGCGCGTCCTCGAAGTCGGCGTAGATCTTGGGCTCCTGGCCCTCGGGCAGGCTCTTGCCGGAGGTCAGGTAGTAGGTGCCGAAGACCATGTCCTGGGAAGGAACGGTCAGCACCTTGCCGGAGGCCGGCGAGCGCAGGTTGTTCGAGCTGAGCATGAGCACGCGGGCCTCGGTCTGGGCCTGCGTGGAGAGGGGCACGTGCACGGACATCTGGTCGCCGTCGAAGTCGGCGTTGAAGGGGGCGCACACGAGCGGGTGCAGGTGGATGGCCTTGCCCTCGGTAAGGACGGGCTCGAACGCCTGGATAGAGAGTCGGTGCAGGGTCGGGGCTCGGTTGAGGAGCACCAGGCGACCCTGGATGACCTCTTCGAGCACGTCCCAGACGGCCGGGAGCTGGCGCTCGATTGCGCGCTTCGCGCCCTTGATGTTCTCGACCTTGTCCAGCTCGACGAGGCGGCGCATCACGAAGGGCTTGAAGAGCTCGAGCGCCATCTGCGACGGAAGGCCGCACTGGTGGAGCTTGAGGGTCGGGTCGACGACGATGACGGAGCGGCCGGAGTAGTCGACGCGCTTACCGAGCAGGTTCTGGCGGAAACGGCCCTGCTTGCCCTTGAGGGCCTCGGCGAGGGACTTCAGCGGACGACCACCGCGACCGGTGACGGGACGGCCGCGACGGCCGTTGTCGAAGAGGGCGTCCACGGACTCCTGGAGCATGCGCTTCTCGTTGTTCACGATGATCGCGGGGGCGTCCAGGTCGAGCAGGCGCTTGAGTCGGTTGTTGCGGTTTATCACGCGACGGTACAGGTCGTTCAAGTCGGACGCGGCGAAGCGGCCGCCGTCGAGCTGAACCATCGGGCGCAGGTCGGGCGGGATGACGGGGATCACGTCGAGGATCATGTCCGCGGGGTCGTTGCCGCCCTTGAGGAAGGCGTCGACGATCTCGAGGCGCTTGACGGCCTTCTCGCGCTTCTGCTTCTGGGCGTCGTCGGAGGCGATGATGGCGCGCAGGGTGTCGGCCTCGGACTCGAGGTCGACGGAGCGAAGAAGCTCGCGCACGGCCTCGGCGCCCATGCCGCCCTCGAAGTAGATCTTGTAGTAGCGCTTGAGCTCGGAGAAGAGGCCCTCGTCGGAGATAAGCTCGCGCTCCTCGAGCTGCATGAACTTCTCGTAGGCGTCGCGGCGGAGCGCCTTCTCCTCCTCGTACTCCTCCTCGAGGTCGGCGATGCCGGCGCGAATCTCGTCGGCGGAAAGGGGCTCGAAGTCGTCGAACTCGTCGCCCTCGCCGGACTCGCCCTGCTCCTTGAGACGGGCGATCTGGTCATCGCGCTCGGCGTCGAGCTCCTCGAGGTCGGCGGCGAGCTCCTCGCGCAGATCGGCGGCGTCCTCCTCGCGGGCCTCGGTGTCCACGTGCGTGATCACGTACGACGCGAAGTAGAGGACCTTCTCGAGGTCCTTGGACTTCATGTCGAGAAGGCGAGCGAGCGGGAAGGTGGCGGGGCTCTTGAAGTACCAGATGTGGCTCACGGGAGCAGCGAGCTCGATGTGGCCCATGCGGTCGCGGCGGACCTTGGCCGTGGTGACCTCAACGCCGCAGCGCTCGCAGACGATGCCCTTGAAGCGGATGCCCTTGTACTTGCCGCAGGAGCACTCCCAGTCCTTGACGGGACCGAAGATCTTCTCGCAGAAAAGGCCGTCCTTCTCGGGCTTGAGGGTACGGTAGTTGATGGTCTCGGGCTTCTTCACCTCGCCATAAGACCAGCCGCGGATCACGTCGGCGCTGGCCAGCGAGATCTTGATCGCGTCGAAGTCGGTGGTATCGAAGTCTGCCACAGTTACTCCTTATCGCTGTTCGCGTCGCCTGCGAGGGCGGGCTCGCCCTCGAGGTCGCTCGTGAGGCCGCCGATCAGGTCGTCGACGCTGCTGTTCATGTTCGCAAAGACGTCCACGGAATCCTCGGCCACGGCCTGGTTCTCCTGCTTGGCGCGCTGCTCGCGCTTCTTGTAGGAGATGGGCTGGATGTCGATGGCCAGGGAGCGGATCTCCTTCACGAGAACCTTGAAGGACTCGGGGATGCCCGCAGAGGGGACGTTCTCGCCCTTGACGATGGACTCGTAGGTCTTCACGCGGCCATTGGTATCGTCGGACTTGACCGTGAGGATCTCCTGCAGGACGTTGGCGGCGCCGTACGCGTACAGCGCCCACACCTCCATCTCACCGAAGCGCTGGCCGCCGAACTGGGCCTTGCCGCCGAGGGGCTGCTGGGTGACGAGGGAGTAAGGGCCGGTCGAGCGGGCGTGAATCTTGTCGTCGACCATGTGGCCGAGCTTCAGGATGTAAGAGGTGCCCACGGTGATCTGGCTCTTGAAGGCCTCGCCGGTGCGACCGTCGTAGAGGGTCGTCTTGCCGCGCTCATTCAGCTGCGGGACGAAGTCGAGGCGCATGTGGTCGCCGTACTCCTGCAGGGCCTTGTTCACCAGGTTGATGTTGGTGCGGCGAAGGACCTCGGCCACCTCGACGTCGGTGGCGCCGTCGAGAACCGGCGTGGCGACGTTGATCGGGCCCTCAACGTAGCGCGTGGACTCGCGGGACTCGTCGTCCCAGCCGTGAGCAGCGGCCCAGCCGAGGTGACACTCGAGCAGCTGACCGACGTTCATACGAGACGGTACGCCCAACGGGTCGAGAAGCACGTCGACGGGGGTACCGTCGGCCATGTAGGGCATGTCCTCCACGGGCAGGACGTTGCAGACGACGCCCTTGTTGCCGTGGCGGCCGGCGATCTTGTCGCCCTGCTGGATCTTGCGGCGCTGGGCGACGAAGACGCGGACAAGCTCGTTGACTCCCGGCGGGAGATCGTCGCCGGCCTCGCGGCTGAAGCGGACCACGTCGACGACGCGGCCGTAGGAGCCGTGGGGCATCTTGAGGGAGGTGTCGCGGACATCGTGGGCCTTGGCGCCGAAGATGGCGCGCAGCAGGCGCTCCTCGGCGGTGAGGGCCGTCTCGCCCTTCGGGGTCACCTTGCCGACGAGGATATCGCCGGGGCCGACCTCGGCGCCGATGCGAATGATGCCGTCGTCGTCGAGGTTGGCGAGCATGTCCTCGCCCATGTTCGGGATCTCGCGGGTGATCTCCTCGGGACCGAGCTTGGTGTCGCGGGCGTCGATCTCGTGACGGGAGATGTTCACCGAGGTGAGGAGGTCGTCGCGGACGACGCGCTCGGAGACGATGATGCCGTCCTCGTAGTTGAAGCCCTCCCACGGCATATAGGCCACGGTGAGGTTGGCGCCGAGGGCGAGCTCGGAGTTGTCGATGGAAGTGCCGTCGGCAAGCGGCTGGCCGGCCTTGACGGCGTCGCCCACGTGCACGATCGGACGATGGTTGATGCAGGTGCTCTGGTTGGAGCGCTGGTACTTGGGCAGGTCATAGCGCTCGGAGCCGCAGGAGTCGGAGTAGACGACCACGTGGGCGGCATCTGCCTCGGTCACCGTGCCGTCGTGGGCGGCACAGATGAGCTCGCCGGAGTCGAGGGCGGCGCGGGACTCCATGCCGGTGCCGACGAACGGCGCGTGGGCACGAATCAGGGGCACTGCCTGACGCTGCATGTTCGCGCCCATGAGGGTACGCTTCGCGTCGTCGTGCTCGAGGAACGGGATGAGGTTGGCGGCCACGGAGAGCAGCTGGCGCGGGCTCACGTCCATGTAGTCGACGTCCTCGACGGGAACCTGGGCAGGCGCGCCGAAGGAGCCGTCGAAGTCGCGAGTGCGCGCGATGATGCGCTCGGGGTTATAGAGGTTGCCGTGGGAGTCGGTCTCCACGAACTGGCGCGTCTTCGGGTCGAAGGGCGTGTTCGCAGGGGCGATGTTGTGGGTCTCCTCCTCGTCGGCGGTCATCCAGTCGATCTCGTCGGTGACCTTGCCGTCCACGACGCGGCGATACGGGCTCTCGATGAATCCGTAGTCGTTTACGTGCGCATAAAGGGCGAGCGAGCCGATCAGGCCGATGTTCGGGCCTTCGGGGGTCTCGATCGGGCACATACGGGAGTAGTGCGAGTTGTGGACGTCGCGGACGGCCGTCGGGACATTGGTACGGCGGCTGGAGCCCGACTTGTGTCCCGCGAGGCCGCCCGGGCCGAGGGCCGAGAGACGACGCTTGTGGGTAAGGCCGGCAAGCGGGTTGGACTGGTCCATGAACTGCGAGAGCTGAGAGGAGCCGAAGAACTCCTTGATGGCGGCCACGATCGGGCGGATGTTGATCAGGCTCTGCGGCGTGATGTCGTCAGCGTCCTGGGAGGCCATGCGCTCGCGGACGACGCGCTCCATACGGCTCATACCGATGCGGAACTGGTTCTGGACAAGCTCGCCCACGGTACGCACGCGGCGGTTGCCGAAGTGGTCGATGTCATCGAGGCGGCAGTTGGGGTCGCCGGCGTGAACAGCAAGGAGGTAACGCAGAGAGGCAACGATGTCCTCCTGCGTGAGCACCTTATCGGCGAAGTCGACGTCGATGCCGAGCTTCTTGTTGACCTTGTAACGACCAACGCGCGCCAGGTCGTAGCGCTGCGGGTTGAAGAAGAGGCCGTCGATGAGGCTGCGGGCGGAGTCCACGGTAGGAGGCTCGCCGGGGCGCTGGCGACGATAGATCTCGAGAAGGGCGTCCTCGCGGGTGGTCGCGGTATCGCGCTCAAGGGTGTTGCGCACGATGTCGGAATCGCCGAGGAGGGAGAGAATCTGGTCGTCGCTCTCGGCAATGCCGAGGGCGCGCAGGAACATGGTGGCAGACTGACGACGCTTACGGTCGATGGAGACCACGAGGTGGCCGCGCTTGTCGACCTCGAACTCGAGCCATGCGCCGCGGGCCGGGATGAACTGGCACTTGTGCACGCGCACGCCGTTGTCCATCTCGGTAGAGAAGTACACGCCCGGGGAACGGACGAGCTGGGAGACGACGACGCGCTCGGTGCCGTTGATCACGAAGGTGCCGCGGTCGGTCATGAGCGGGAAGTCGCCCATGAAGACGAGCTGCTCCTTGATCTCGCCCGTGTCGAGATTCGCGAAGCGCACGTCCACGAAGAGGGGCGCCTGGTAAGAGATGTCCTTAGCGCGGCACTCGGCAATGGTGTGCGCCGGGTCGCCGAACTGGTGGTCGCCGAACGTGACCTGCATGTTCTTCGCGGAGTTCTGAATGGGAGAGAACTCGGCGAAGGACTGGGCGAGGCCGTCGCCCATGAAGTGCTCGAACGACTCCTTCTGCACAGAGATGAGGTTCGGCAGCTCCATAGCCGGCTCGATCTTTGCGAAGGTCATGCGTCCAGTAGTGCCTTGTGGTTTGGTGAGAGAAGTCTTTGTGGTAGACACCAGGCTTTTCCTCCTTCAAAAGGGTGGAAGGCGGCAATTGTCGCAACGTAATAATTTAGCCAAAGCACCAGGCAAGGTCAATGAATAGACTTGACTTATACTCGCCCTTGAATTATCTTTCTACGACTAAAGCGATTACCTGCGGTTTTACAGAGCCGCACTTCAAGCACTTGTGAAGAATCAATGATTGCGCCTTACAAGCAGCCGTCCCCTCCCCCAAATGGGGAAAGGACGGCTGCTTTCTTTGCTCGCCGGGCCCGCCTAAACTGCGCCGCCCGTTCGCCGCCTTACCCAAATAACAGGAGATGGCAGAAAAGCTGGGTGTGCCTACCAGCCCCCTAAAGCCGCGTGCTGCAGCCTCGCCTCAAGGCAACCTGACGAGGCCATAGTCCGAACGACACTCCTAAAAAGAAAAAGGGCCGGACCCGTAGGTCCGACCCTTGAAGGTGGCTATAAGCCGAAGCCCAAAGTAAGGGGACTTACTTGAGGGTGACGGTGGCGCCGGCCTCCTCGAGCTGCTTCTTGGCGGCCTCGGCGTCCTCCTTCTTGGCGCCCTCGAGGACAGCCTTGGGGGCACCCTCGACGACCTCCTTGGCCTCCTTGAGGCCAAGGCTGGTCAGAGCGCGGACGACCTTGATGACGGCGATCTTGTTGTCGCCGAAGGCCTCGAGGACGACGTCGAAGTTGGTCTTCTCCTCCTCAGCGGGGGCCGCGCCGGCAGCGGGGGCAGCGGCGACGGCCACGGGAGCAGCAGCGGAGACGCCGAAGACGTCCTCCAGCTCGTGAACGAGCTCGGAAAGCTCGAGGGCGGGCATCTCCTTGAGGGCCTCGATGATCTCATCCTTGGTGACAGCCATGTCAATTCTCCTTTTGTTGGGGCATCGCTTCTGCGGATGCCCGAATAGTTATGAGGTGTTGCAGGTAGTGCGATGAAGCCGGCGCGTTTTACGCGGCCTGCTTCTGGTCGACGACGGCCTGAAGCGCGGTGGCGAGGCCACGAGCGGGACCGGCGCAAACCTGGGCGATGCCGGACAGCGGGCTCGCGATGACGTACACGAGCTGCGCGAGGAGCTCCTCGTGAGAGGGCAGGTCGGCGTAGGCCTTGGCCTCGGCGGCGGAGAGGGCGTGGCCATCGGCGATGGCGGCGACGAACTCCATCTTCTTGAGCTTCTCGGAGAACTCCTTGATCACCTTAGCGGCGGCCACGGCGTCCTTCTCGTAGAAGACGTAGGCGCAGGTGCCGGCGAGGGACTCGCTGATGTCGGGCAGGCCAGCCTTCTCGAGGCCGAGCTTGACGATGTTGTTCTTGTACACCTTCATCTCGGCGCCGGCGGCGCGGAGGGCACGACGAAGCTCCTGGCTCTCCTTAACGGAAAGACCGCGGTAGTCGATGACGAAAACACCGTTGGAGTTCTCGATGGACTCGTTGACCTTATCGAGCATGGAAACGTTTGCTTTGCAGGGCATAGTTACACCTCCTTGTATCTGCGATCGGGCACGTACCGCCGTTAGGGCGGGCCCTTTTCGCAGAAAAGAACCCCACCTGGCACAGCCAAAGCGGGGTTCTCGAAGATGCAATCCTTGAGACCACCTCGGCAGGCGGGAAATTCCCTTTGAGCCTTTCGGCACCGGCTGTCTTTGGCAGCGAAACGTGCTACTTACACACAAGACGGGCGCCTTGTGCAACTCCCTTAGTTTGGCAGTTGGCAAGACGCCCGTCAAGTAAGCTACAACTTCTACAAAAAGAAGCTTTGCCCTTCCGCTGCTTAGGCGAGGAAGTCGCGGGTAACGGCAGAGTCGACCTTGACGCCCGGGCCCATGGTGGAGGACACGGCAATCGACTTGACGTACTTACCCTTGGCGGAAGAAGGCTTCACGCGGAGCAGCTCGGTGTAGAGAGCGGCGTAGTTCTCGACGAGCTTCTCGGTCTCGAAGGAAACCTTGCCCAGGGGCACGTGGCAGATGCCGTAACGGTCGGCGCGGTACTCGACACGACCAGCCTTGAGCTCAGAGACGATCTTGGCAACGTCCATGGTCACGGTGCCGAGCTTGGGGTTCGGCATGAGGCCGCGGGGGCCGAGGATCTTGCCGATGCGGCCGACCTTGGCCATCATGTTCGGGGTGGCGATGGCGGCGTCGAAGTTGATCTCGCCCTTCTGAATCTGGGCAACGAGCTCGTCGGACCCGATGACGTCGGCGCCGGCCTCCTCGGCCTCACGAGCCTTCTCGCCCTCGGCAAAGACGGCAACGCGAACGGTCTTGCCGGTGCCGTGGGGCAGGGAGATGGAGCCGCGGACGTTCTGGTCGGCTTTGCGGGTGTCGACGCCGAGGCGGACGGAGACCTCGACGGTCTCGTCGAACTTGGCGGAAGCGAGCTCCTTGACGAGCTCCAGGGCCTCCTTCGGAGCATAGAGCTTGGCGGAGTCGACCTTGGCGACGTTGGCGTTGTAGTTCTTGCCGTGCTTAGGCATTCTCAATACCTCCTGTGGTCAACGGGCAACATGCCCTCCCACGTCATCTGCGGCTCTTTTGCCGCATCAACAATAAGAAGCGCCCTCCCCTTTTCTGAGAAGGGCGCGAAGTGCCTTGGTGTGTTACTCGGCGATGGTGACGCCCATGGAGCGGGCGGTGCCGGCAACGATCTTCTTAGCGGCCTCGATGTCGTTGGCGTTGAGGTCCGGCATCTTAATCTCGGCGATCTTGGTGAGCTGCTCCTGGGAGAGCTGGCCGACCTTGTCGCGCTGGGGCACGCCGGAGCCGCTCTTGAGCCCGAGCTCCTTAAGGATGAGCTTAGCGGCGGGCGGGGTCTTGGTGACGAAGTCGAAGGACTTGTCCTCGTAGACGGTGATCTCGACGGGGATGATGTCGCCGGACTTGTCCTTAGTGGCGGCGTTGAAGGCCTGGCAGAACTGCATGATGTTCACGCCGGCGGCACCCAGGGCGGGACCAACGGGAGGCGCGGGGTTAGCGGCGCCTGCAGGAATCTGGAGCTTGATGAACTTCGTGACCTTCTTGGCCATGAGAACCTCCTGGAATAACTAACGGTAGTAAAGCTCTAACGTGCTATATAACGTCGCTCCGAGAAGCAATCCCTTGCGGGAACGGATGCGGACGGGATAACTAACCGATGGTCGCGATCTGATCGAGAGTGAGCTCGACTGCGGTCTCGCGCCCAAAGATGGTAAGCATGACCTTGACCTTACCGGAGTCGGCCATAACCTCAGAGACCTGGCCATCGAAGTCGGCGAGAGGACCGGAGATGACCTTAATCGCCTGGCCGACCTCAAGGTCGATGTTCATGCGCTTAGGCGCAACATCGGTAGGACGAACGGAGCGGTCGCCTGAACGACGCATGATCTTGTTGAACTCGTCGCGTCGAAGCGGGGTGGGCTTACCATCGAGACCAACGAAACCAGTGACGCCCGGAGTATTGCGGACAACGTTCCAGGTGTTGTCGTCCATCTCCATACGAACGAGAACGTAGCTCGGGAAGACCTTGTTCTCCTTGGTCTCGCGCTTACCGCCCTCTTTAAGCTCCGTGACCTCCTCGGTCGGGATCTTAATATCCACAATCTTGTCCTGAAGACCGTAGATGTCAATCCGGTGCTCAAGATCGGTCTTGACCTTATTCTCGTAGCCGGAGTAGGTGTGGACCACGTACCAACGCTTAGCCATTGCTTACCCCCTCAGGCTGGTGTAACCGACCAGCGCGGCAACGATACCGGTATCCACGAGCCAAATCAGAACGCCAAAAATCACGAGCATCACGATGACGGCCACAGAGTACTGGCTGAGCTCTTCTTTGGACGGCCACGTCACGCGACGCATCTCGGTCTTGACGTCGCCGAACCAATTGCCGATGCGCTTAAAGAAGCCGGGCTTCTTGTTCTTCTCGGCCTTGGCAACGGCCTTGGAAGCCTCCGCCTTCTTCTGCTCGGCCTGGGAATCCCCTGCAGGAGCAGAGGCCGCCTGTGCGGCTGCGACGCGGGCGCGCTCTTCTGCACGCGCCTTGCGGACGCTCCTCTTCTGACGGTCTTTGTTCGCCATCGGCGATCTCCCTAAATAGTGCTTTACATAGAAACCGGCTAACCCTTACGGGAAAGCCGGTGGTGAAATCTGGCAGGCCAGGAAGGACTCGAACCCTCAACAAACGGTTTTGGAGACCGCCGCTCTACCATTGGAGCTACTGGCCTGTAAATGAAGACCCACCGCTAAGTTTAGCGGGTCTCCTTGTGAAGCGTGTGCTTACGGCACCAACGGCAGTACTTCTTCAACTCCATGCGATCGGGGTTGTTAGCCTTGTTCTTGTCCGTGGTGTAGTTGCGGCGCTTGCACTCAGTGCACGCAAGAGTAACCAGAGTACGCATGAATCCTCCTGAAACAGTAGCCACGCCGAATCTCTTATTCGGAGTGACGCGGTCGTTAACATTACAGTAGAGGCATTGAGTCTGTCAAGAAGAACGGCGCAAATCAAACGTGCGCACAAAACCGCCACAGACGCATGTACCAAAAGAAAATCCCGATACCCTAAGGATACCGGGATTAACTAAGCAAATACTAGGTCTAAAACCTAAATCTACTCAATGATGGAGGTCACGCGGCCGTCACCGACGGTGTGGCCACCCTCGCGGATAGCGAACTTGAGGCCCTGCTCCATAGCGATGGCGTGGATAAGCTCGCAGGTGACGGTGATGTGGTCGCCAGGCATAGCCATCTCAACCTTGGTGCCGTTGGAGTCGGTGAGCTCCTGCACGTCGCCGGTGATGTCGGTGGTGCGGAAGTAGAACTGCGGACGGTAACCAGCGAAGAACGGGGTGTGACGGCCGCCCTCCTCCTTGGTCAGAACGTAAATCTCGCCGGTGAACTTCTTGTGCGGGGTAACGGAGCCGGGCTTGCAGAGAACCTGTCCGCGCTCAATCTGCTCACGCTTGATGCCACGGAGAAGAATACCGACGTTATCGCCAGCCTCGCAGAAGTCCATGGTCTTGCGGAACATCTCGATGCCGGTGGCAACAGAGGTCTGGGTATCCTTGATACCGACAATCTCGACCTGATCGTTGAGCTTGAGCTCGCCGCGCTCGACACGACCGGTGGCGACGGTACCACGACCAGAGATGGTCATGACATCCTCGATGGCCATCAGGAACGGCTTCTCGTTGTCGCGGGCCGGGGTCGGGATGTAGGAGTCGACCTGGTGCATGAGCTCGGTGATGGAGTCAACCCACTTCTGCTCACCGTTGAGGGCACCAAGAGCGGAGCCGCGGATGATGGGCAGGTCGTCACCGGGGAAGTCGTACTCGGAGAGGAGGTCGCGGGTCTCCATCTCGACGAGGTCGATAAGCTCCTCGTCGTCAACCATGTCGCACTTGTTAAGGAAGACGATGATGTAAGGAACGCCGACCTGGCGGGCGAGGAGGATGTGCTCGCGGGTCTGGGCCATGGGGCCGTCGGTGGCTGCGATGACGAGGATGGCGCCGTCCATCTGAGCCGCACCGGAAATCATGTTCTTGATGTAGTCAGCGTGGCCCGGGCAGTCGACGTGAGCGTAGTGACGCTCCCAGGTCTCATACTCGATGTGGGCAACGTTAATGGTAATGCCGCGCTGGCGCTCCTCGGGAGCCTTGTCGATGTTCTCGAACGCGGTGTAGTCAGCCTTGCAGCCATCGGTCTCGGAGAGGACCTTGGTGATAGCGGCGGTCGTGGTGGTCTTGCCGTGGTCGACGTGACCAATCGTGCCGATGTTTACGTGGGGCTTAGAACGGTCGAACTTCTCCTTGGCCATTGCCATCCTCCTTTTGGAAGAACTAACTGCTACATATGCTGAGCGGCGACCGAAGCCGCCGCCTGAAGCTCTGGTACCGGTGACTGGATTCGAACCAGTGACATCGCGGGTATGAGCCGCGTGCTCTAACCAGCTGAGCTACACCGGCATGGTGCCGAACATCTTGAAAAATGGAGCCCGCGACCGGATTCGAACCGGTGACCTCTTCGTTACCAACGAAGTGCTCTACCTACTGAGCTACACGGGCATGGTGGGGATGCTAGGACTCGAACCTAGGAACCCAGAGGGAGCGGATTTACAGTCCGCCGCAGTTGCCGCTGTGCCACATCCCCATTCCCTTATCAAGAACCTGCATTGGAGCGAATGTCCCCTGCAAGCGGTTTGTAATATTACGGGTCGACCTAGGGATTGTCAACGATTACCCCGCCTCCGGGCGTATCCCGTCCTCAATTTCTGCACATCCCCAGGTCAAAGGGTGTGTTAACCGCTCTTCTGACACCTCGATACGCATCGAGGCCCCGAATTTCTTCAGGGCCTCGAGAAATAAATCCTGGAGCCGGCAGAGGGAGTCGAACCCCCAACCCACGGTTTACAAAACCGTTGCTCTGCCATTGAGCCATGCCGGCAAGCGCATTGAGTATAGCGAACAACCGCTCCCGCGCGCTAGCGCCCAAGCAGCTTCCAGAGCTTCTCCCGCTGCTCGGGCGAGAGCCTGTCCTCCAGGGTCATGCGTTGGCGCTGGCGCGCGGCGTTCTCGCTCTCGTACTCCACGGCCAGGGCATCGACATCGTGGACGAGCACGTCGCTCGATATCTTCGATACAGGGATTCCTCCGACCGTGGCGCGAATCGTCGAGTCGGACGTCACCACTGTGACGGCGTGCGGAACGAGCCTTTCCTCGGTGACCAGCCGCTCGATGACGGCGTCTGCGCTCTCCCCCGTCTTGGAGAAGATGGTGCGGACACCCCCGCGCGACGTATAGGGGCGCTCCGGAGAGACGTTGTTCGCGGCATCGAAGACCACGATGGGCTCGTACTTGCCCTTGGCATAGGCGGCGACATCGGAGATGAGCAGCTCACGGGACTGCTCGAACGGATCGGTGACCCCGGAGCGGTCCATACGAGACATATAGCGCTCCGACTTGAAGATCACGTTATAGCCGTCGACCACGAGCAGGTCGAGGCGTTTCTTCGCGGCGGCCATGCCTTATGCCCCCGTGCTCACGCGGCGAAGCCATTCGTAGGCCATCACGGTCGTGGCCTGGGCGACGTTCAGGGACTCCACACGGCCCCGCTGCGGCAGCTTGGCCGAGAAGTCGCACTTCTCGAGAACCAGGCGAGAGATGCCGGAGCCCTCCGAGCCCATGACGAGGGCGAGACGGCCGCCCATGGGCGCGTCCCAGACGCCCTGCTGGGCATGCTCGGTGGAGGCGCAGCTCCAGAACCCGGCGGACTTCAGGCGCTCGAGCGCGCGGGGCAGGTTGGCCACCTGGGCGATGGGGATATGAAGCACCGCCCCCGCCGAGGTCTTGTACGCGCCGACGCCGACCTTGGCGGCGCGGGCGTTGGCGATGACAACGCCCGCGGCGCCCACGACCTCGGCCGTGCGCACGATGGCGCCGAAGTTGCCCTCGTCGGTCACGTGGTCGAGAACGATCACGAGGGCGTCCCCGGAGCCCGCGGCGTTGATGACCTCGCCAAGCTCGGCATACTCGAAGGGCCTGGTCCGCACGACGATGCCCTGGTGGGCGCCATGGCTCGAGAGCTGGTCGAGGCGGGCGCGCGGCACGACCTCGACGGGAACGCCCCTACGCTCGAGCACGGAGACGATGCGCTCGAGGGCGGGGTCCGGCTGCCCGGATGAGATTGCGACCATCGCGCTTCTGAGCGGCATGCCGCAGGAGAGGGCCTCCTCGACGGCGCGGCGCCCCTCGATGAGGTCGGATCGGCTCGTGCCCTCGCCGCGAGGGCGGCGATCCGCTCCCGCGCGGCCCGCCTGCTGCCGGCCGCGCCCTGCCGCCTGGCGCTGGTTTTTGCCCTGGGCGCCGCGGGCCGTCTGGCCGCCGCGGGGCTGGTTTCCGCGGGCCTGTCCTCGCCCCTTGTTCGAGCTGCCGGCCTGGTTGCTTCTCTTCTGCGACATGGGCTACGCCTTCTTGTGGAGACGGGCGCCGGCAGCGGTGTCCTCGACCACGAGGCCGAGGGCGCTGATACCGTCGCGGATGGCGTCTGCGCGGGCCCAGTCCTTGGCGGCGCGGGCCTCTTGGCGGGCGGCGAGAAGCGCGCTGGCGGCCTCTTCGGCCGAGTCGCCCACGTACCCAGCGTTCTCGCGCGCGAGGTCGACGAGCTCACGGGGCAGCTCGCTTTGGGCGCCCGCTCGGCCGAGGTCGACGCCCAGCACGTTCGAGAGCTCACAGAGCGTGTCGGCGGCACGCAGGCAGACAGCGTTCGCGTACTTCTCGCCGGCGGCGTCCATATAGCTGTTCGAGGCCGTCACCAGCGCGAACACGGCGGCTAGGGCGCCGGCGGTGTTGAAGTCGTCGTCCATCTGGCGCTCGAACTCCTCGCGCGCCTCGTCCACGGCCCGCGCGAACTCGCGGTCGGCGTCCTCGAGGTCTCCGCCCTTGGGCTTCTGGCCCGCAGCCCAGCGCAGGTTGCGTACGCAGGTCTGTATGCGCTCGAGCGTGCCCACGGTGCCATCGAGGCGCTCGAAGCTGAAGTCGAGGGGCGCGCGGTACTGGGTCTGGAGCATAAGCAGGCGCACGGCGTCGGCGGGGTACTTGTCCAGCACTTCCTTAAGCGTGTAGAAGTTGCCGAGCGACTTGGACATCTTCTCGCCGTTGACACGCAGCATGCCCGCGTGCATCCAGGTGTTCGCAAGGGCCTTGTCCCAGGCGCACATGGCCTGGGCAGTCTCGTTCTCGTGATGCGGGAAGATGAGGTCGGCGCCTCCGCCGTGGATGTCGATGGGGGTGCCGAGGTAGCGGTGGATCATCGCGCAGCACTCGGTGTGCCAACCGGGGCGGCCGTCTCCCCAGGGAGAGGGCCAGCTCGGCTCACCGGGCTTGGCGGCCTTCCAGAGAGCGAAGTCGAAGGGGTCGCGCTTCTCGTCGTTGACCTCCACGCGCTCGCCGGCGCGCAGCTGGTCGAGGTCGCGACCGGACAGGATGCCGTAGTTGTGGTCGGCGCGGACGGAGAAGTAGACGTCGCCCGAGGGCACCGGATACGCGAAGCCCTTGTCGATGAGCACCTGGATCATTTCCTGCATGGCCTCGATCTCGCGCGTGGCGCGCGGGCGGATGTCCGGGTCGAGGATCCCGAAGCGGTGCATCTGCTCGATAAAGGCGGCCGAGCATTCCTCGGCGACCTCGGCGGCGGTGCGGCCCTGCTCATTGGCCCGATTGATGATCTTGTCATCGACGTCGGTGAGGTTCTGGGCGAAGGTGACCTGATAGCCCTTATGCATGAGGTAGCGGCGGATCACATCGAACGAGAGGAACGTGCGCGCGTTGCCGATGTGAATCTGGTCGTAGACCGTAGGTCCGCACACGTACATGCGGACCTTACCTTCCTCGATGGGGACAAGCTCCTCTTTGCGGTGGGTCTGGCTGTTGTAGACGAGCATGCTGCGCTCCTCGCTGTTCTGTATATCTGGTCGTACTGGGACAGGGTAATACACGCGGCGGTCAACAGACGCCTTGGGCCGCGCGGCCCGGGACCGGTTCGGCTAGCCCCGCTCGAGCAAGGCGACGGCCCAGGCGGCGATGCCCTCCTCGCGGCCGACGAAGCCGAGCCTCTCGGTCGTTGTGGCCTTGACGCCCACCGCTTCGGCATCGACCCCCATGGCGGCGGCGAGGTTCTCCCTCATCTGCTCGCGATAAGGCGCGAGCTTGGGGGCCTGGGCCGCCACGGTACAGTCGCAGTCCAGGATCGTGAAGCCGCGTTCTCGCGCCAGGGCCGCCACCCGGCCGAGAAGCACCAGCGAGTCGGCGCCCTCGTAGGCCGGGTCGTCGTCGGGAAAGAGCTTGCCGATGTCCCCTGCGCGCATGGCGCCGAGGGTAGCGTCCATAAGGGCATGGGCGAGCACGTCGGCGTCCGAGTGCCCGGCAAGGCCGCGCGCGCTCGGCACGTCAACGCCGCCGAGAATGCACTTTCTACCCTCGGCGAACGCGTGGACGTCGAAGCCGTGGCCGATCCTAAGCATCAGATTTCTCCTCTTCCCACAGGGCCGATTCTGCAGCCGTCGTCAACGAGCCGCTGTTCAAGCGTGGCGGCGGCCACCGCGAGATCCTCGGGCAGCGTGACCTTGATGTTGTCGCGCGAACACTCCACGCAGCGCACCTTGCCGCCATGGCGCTCGACGAGCGACGAATCGTCGGTTCCCGCGAAGCCTTCCCAGAAGGCAGCCTTGTAAGCGGCCACAAGGGGCCTGGCCCTGAACACCTGCGGCGTCTGGGCGGCCCAGTAGAACGAGCGGTCCGGCGTGGCGATGATCTGGCTCCCCTCGACGAGCTTGAGCGTGTCGACGGAGCGATTGGCGCATATGGCGCCCGCAAGCGCCGGGTCCGAGCGCACCTCGGCGCAGCAGCGCTCGATGGCCTCGACCTCGATGAGCGGGCGCGCCGAGTCGTGCACGGCGATGAGCGACGCCTCGCGCGGGGCAACCGAGAGGCCCGAGAAGACCGAGTCCTGCCGCGTGGCGCCCGAGGGGGCGAAGCTCACGGGCTTTGCCAGCGTGAGGCCGGCAAGAACGTCCTTCTCGACCAGGTCGACCTTGTCCGGGGCGCAGACTATGAGGAGCGAGGAGACGCTCGGCGCGCGGTCGAACGCCATGACGGACCAGCTCATGATCGGAAGGCCGCAGAGCTCGACGAACTGCTTGCCGCGCGGATCGCCGAAGCGTTCGCCCGTGCCGCCGGCCAGGATGATGGCGCAGGTGTCCGCCCCGGCCTCGGGGGCGCCGACGCGCTCACGCTCGGCGCAGGGGCATGTGGGGGCGCTCATTCGTTCTTCCCCCACATGCGGTGCAGGCTGTTCGCGAGGACGCCGGGGTTCTTGACGCCTATCTCGCCGAGACGGGCCGGGTCGTCGTCGACGGCCTCCAAGACCTCCTGCAGCGACCCGTACTCGTCGACCAGCTTGTCGGCCATGCCCTCGCGCACGACCGAGACGCGGCTGAGCGTGCGCAGGCCGAGCGGCGTCATGATGGAGTCCTCGCCGCGCTCATCGCTGTACCCGAGGAGCTTGGCCACGTACTTGGCGGACCTGAGCTTGGTGTTGTCGGCCTCATGCAGGCGCGCGCGAATCGCTCGGGCGGCGTCTTCCGAGGAGTCGCTCGCATAGTCGCGGATGAGCAGGGTATAGACCTCGTCCATCGTTCCGACGATCTCGCTTCTCTGCATCGCGACGGTGCGGCCCTCGCGGCCGAGCTGCAGGATACAGTCCTCAAGCTCGCCGTCGGCGGTCATGAGCGTCTCGAATAGATACAGGATGTTCGTCACGTCGCCGAGCGTCACGTAGTTGTCGAGCTCGAGGCTCGTGAGGCGCAGCAGCCTCTTGTCGAGCTGAGTGCGGGTGTTCTGCATCGCGGCCGTGAGCTGGTTCACCGAGACCATGAGCGCCGAGACCTGCTTGAGCTCGAACCCCGTGCCGTCCACGTACACGTTCACGACCTGCCGGCGCTCAGAGACCGAGACGACCATAGCCTTGGTGAGAAGGCTCATGCGCGCGGCGGTCCTGTGACGCGTGCCTGTCTCCGAGGTGGGCAGCGAGGGGTCCGGGTTGAGGTGGTAGTTGGCGCGAAGAATCTTCGTGAGGTCCTTGTCCATGACCACGGCGCCGTCCATCTTGCAGAGCTCGAAAAGCCGGTTCGCGGTAAAGGAGACATCGAGCTTGAAGCCGTCGTCGCCCGCCGCGAGCACGTTCTCCGTGTCTCCGACGCAGATAAGCGCGCCCATGTGGCCCGCGATGATCATGTCGAGCGCGTGGCGCAGCGCCGTACCCGGCGCGGTCTTGCGGATGGCGTCATCGAGCCGGGCCTGTCGATCGTCGTAGCCCAGCTCGAACAGGGCGTTGTCCATGGTCGTCCCTCCTCGGTACTCTCGAAGCGCGGCGAGAAGCGCCGCGGCCCGCCTCTATTCTCGCTTTGCGAAGAGGCGCCTCAGGGCAAGTATATGCCCCGAGGCGCCGCGGTCACGCTAGGCCCCCGATGCCGACTGGCCGCCCGCCCCGCGCGCAGAGGGCGACGAGCTCGATCCGGATGGCAGGCCGAAGCCGGTGCGGGCCATGCTCTCGCGGCGACTCGGCTCCGGGATCGGGCCCTTCTCCTTAGAGAAGCTGAGCTTGCCGTCGGACGCGTCCACCTTGACGATATCGCCGGGCACCCAGCCGCCCTGGAGCAGCTCCTCGGAAAGCGGGTCCTCGATGAGCGTCTGGAGCGCGCGGCGCAGCGGACGGGCGCCGTAAATGGGGTCGGCGCCCTCCTTGGCCACCACATCGCGGGCAGCGTCGGTGAGCTCGATGGACATTCCCTGCCCAATGAGACGGTCGCGGAGCCCGGCCACGAGCAGGTCGACGATGCCATGGAGCTGCTCGTGCGTGAGCGACTTGAAGACGACGATCTCGTCCACGCGGTTGAGGAACTCGGGCCGGAAGCACTTCTTGAGCTCGCTCATCACGCGGCTCGTTATCTCCTTGTCGGAGAGCCCGCCGTTACCGAGCGCCGAGAAACCCATGGTGGAGGTCTGCGCGATGTCGCGAGCGCCGATGTTGGAGGTCATGATGATGACGGTGTTCGAGAAGTCGACGCGGCGGCCCTGGCCGTCGGTCAAGCGGCCCTCGTCGAGGATCTGGAGCAGCACGTTGAAGACATCCGGGTGGGCCTTCTCGATCTCGTCGAAGAGGATGACGGAATACGGCCTGCGGCGGACGACCTTGGTGAGCTCGCCGCCCTCGTCGTAGCCGACGTATCCCGGAGGCGCGCCCACGAGCTTGGACACGGCGTGCTTCTCCATGAACTCGGACATGTCGAAGGTAATGAGCGCCTCCTCGCTGCCGAAGAGGAACTCGGCGAGCGACTTTGCGAGCTCCGTCTTGCCCACGCCGGAGGGGCCCAGGAAGATGAACGAGCCGCCGGGGCGACGCGGGTCCTTGAGCGGGCTGCGGGAGCGGCGAATGGCTCGAGCAACCTTGGTCACGGCCTCGTCCTGGCCAATAACGCGCTGGTGAAGCACCTCTTCGCAGCGCAGGAGCTTGGACGCCTCGGCCTCCGTGAGGCTCGAGACGGGAACGCCCGTGATGCTCGATACGACGTCGGCGATGTCTTCGGCGCCGACCTCGACGGCGTTGTCCTCCAAGCCCTGTCGCCAGCTGTTCTCGAGCTCGTCGCGCTTGGCGATAAGCGCCTTCTCCTCGTCGCGCAGGCGCGCGGCCTGCTCGAACTCCTGCGCCTCTGCGCATGCGGACTTCTCCCGCTGCGTGCGCGCAAGCTCGGCGTCGACCTCGGATATCTCGGGCGGCAGCACCATGCGGTGGACACGCGTGCGCGCACCGGCCTCGTCGAGCACATCGATGGCCTTGTCCGGCAGGAAGCGATCCTGGATATAGCGGTTCGAGAGCGCGACCGCGGCCTCGACGGCCTCATCGGTGTAGACCACGTGGTGATGCTTTTCGTAGCGGTCCTTCAGGCCCTTGATGATGCGGAGCGTGTCTTCGATTGAAGGCTCGCCGATGTTCACGGGCTGGAAACGCCGCTCGAAGGCGGTGTCCTTCTCGATGTGCTTGCGGTACTCCTCGGCCGTGGTGGCGCCGATGACCTGGATCTCGCCGCGAGACAGGGGCGGCTTCAGGATGGCGGCGGCGTCGATGGAGCCCTCAGCCGAGCCCGCGCCGATCACGGTGTGGATCTCGTCGATAAAGAGGATGTCGCTCTTGGACTGCTCGAGCTCGCGCACGACCTTCTTCATGCGCTCCTCGAACTCGCCGCGGTACTTGGAGCCGGCGACGAGGGAGGCCATGTCGAGGGTCCAGACCTGCTTGCCGCGCAGGATGTCGGGCACGTTGCCCGAGTCGATCAGCTGCGCCAGGCCCTCCACGATGGCCGTCTTTCCCACGCCGGGGTCGCCGAGCACCAGCGGGTTGTTCTTCTGACGGCGCGCGAGGACCTGCATGACGCGCTCGATCTCTGCATCGCGACCGATCACGGGGTCGAGCTTGCCCTCGGAGGCCAGCTTGGTCAGGTTGCGACCGTACTTCTCGAGCAGGGATTCGTCGCCCTGGCCCTGGGAAGAGGAGCCGCCGGACGGCGAGCCGAAGAAGACGCCCGCGACGGCCGGCCCCTGCTTCTGCGAATCGCCGGGCGCGTCCTCGTCCTTGGAGATGAGCTCGTTCACGGCGTTTCTCACCGCGTCGGCCGAGAGCCCCATGGCACGCAAGGCGTCCATGGCGCGGCCGTTGCCCTCGGCCACGATGCCCAGAAGCAGGTGCTCGGTGGCGATATAGGTCTGCCCATGGGTCATGGTCTCGCGATAGGCGCTCTCGAGCACGCGCTTCGCGCGGGGCGTGAACGGCACATGCCCGCCGGGAACGGAATCTATCTCCTCAGCGGTAAGCTCCACGACAGTGGCAAGCGCCTCTTCATACGTCACGTCGAGCTTGGCCAAAGCCTGAAAGGCGACGCCGTCCTTGACCTTGAGGAGCGCGAGCAGGAGATGCTCGCTGCCCACGTACATCTGGCCGAGCGCGCGGGCCTCGTCCTGGGCGATGGCCATGGCCTTGCGGGCCTTATCGGTAAACTTATCGAACATCGGATCGGGTCCTCTCGTTTACGAATGTGCCCTAAGTGTGTACCCTCGACGCTCGTAAGGCAAACCGCCGACACGCGACGGCAAACGAGCAGCGAGGCCGCGCGAGAAGCGCTATGGGCTGCGGGATTGGCAAGAAGCGCGCCCGGATAGAATCGCGGGCGTCGACGGCCAGCACATCCGTCGCTCCCCTACCCCTGGATACTGCCGAACCCCTCGCCGAAGGCCTCGTGCACCTCGGAGATGAACACGATTGCCTCAGGGTCCTCCTCGGCCACGACCTCCTTAAGCAGCGAGACCTGGTTGCGGCCGAGCACGCAGAAGAGGATCGGCCGGTCGCTGCCGCTCCACACGCCCCGGGCCTGAATCTCCGTGCAGCCTCGGTTGAGGTCATACATGATGGCGTTGGCTATCTCGGCGTGCTTCCCGGAAATGATGTAGGCGGCGCGCTCGGAGCGCGGGCCATCGACCACGGCGTCGATGACCTTGCCGCAGATATACATGGCCACCGCCGCGTACAGCGCGTTCTCGACTGAGAAGACCGGCGCCGAAGCGGCGATGATAAGGCCGTCCACGATCATGACGGCCGTGCCGAGGGGAAGCCCCACCTGCTTGGCCAAAAGCTGCGCGACGATGTCCGTGCCGCCGGTGTTGCCGCCCGTGCGGAAGACCATCCCCAGTCCGACGCCCGTGACGACGCCGCCCCACAACGCGCAGAGCAACAGGTCCCCGTTTCCGAGAACCGGCATGAACGGCGCGAGCGCATCCGTAAATAAGCCGCAGGCCACGATACCTATAACGGTTCGGACGATATAGCCCCTGTTGCCCGTCTTGATTACGAGCATGAGCAGGAAGATGTTCATCACGATGGTCTGGATACCCACGGGCAGCGCAATGCCGACCGTGCGGGCCAACGCGTAGAACACCGTGGCCAGGCCGGTGACGCCGCCTGCCGCAAGGCCGTTGGGAACCTCGAAGCAGTCGACGCCGACGGCGAAGATCGCCGAGCCGGCAAGGATCAGCACAAGGTCGCGCAGGCGCACGCGCCAACGGTCATGCGTCATGCGCGCCTACGCCTCCTCTTTACCGCCCGTGACCCAGCGATGGTAACCGACAACGAACTTGTCGAGATCACCGTCGTCGAGGACGGACTCGACGTTGCCCGTCTCGACGCCCGTGCGCAGGTCCTTGACCATTTGGTAGGGGTAGAGCACGTAGCTGCGAATCTGGTTGCCGAAGCCGATCTCGTGCTTGGGGCCGCGCAGCTCGTCGAGCTCGGCCTCGCGGCGCGCGAGCTCCATCTCGTACAGTCGGCTTCGCAGAATGTTCATGGCGAAGGCCTTGTTCTGAAGCTGGCTGCGCTCATTCTGGCAGGTAACGACGGTGCCGGTGGGCAGGTGGGTGATGCGCACGGCAGAGTCCGTCGTGTTCACGCCCTGGCCGCCGTGCCCCGTCGCGTGATAGACGTCGATGCGCAGGTCCTTGGGATCGATGTCGACCTTGACGTCGTCGGGGAGCACCGGGAGCACCTCTACGCCGGCAAAGGTCGTCTGCCGGCGCTTCTGCGCGTCGGTCGGCGAGATTCGCACGAGCCTGTGGACGCCGGCCTCCGCGCGCAGCATCCCATAGGCGTTGCGGCCGTGGACCGTAAACGTGGCCCGGTCGATGCCGATGACCTCGCCGGACGGGCAATCGTTTACGTCCACCGACCAACCGCGTCGCCCGCAGTACTTGAGGTACATGCGGAAGAGCATCTCGCACCAGTCCTGGGCCTCGAGCCCGCCTTGGCCGGGCGTCACGGTCACGATCGCGTCGCCGTGGTCGAGGTCGTCCGTGAACCAGCTCGAGAGCTCGAGTTCCGAGAGGTCCTCCTCGAGCACGGCCGCCTCGGACGCCGCCTCGGCAAGAAGGTCGTCGTCACCCGTCTCGCCCCCGAGCTCGAAGGCCGCCTCGGCGTCGTCGAGCTTCGCCTTCGCGGCGTCGACTGCGGCGACGTCGGATTTGGCTGCGGTAAGCTGGGCCATGACCTCGCGCGCGGCGTCGGCGTCGTTCCACAGGGCCGGATCGGCGCTGCGCTCCTCGAGGCGCCTCACGTCGAGGCGCCTCTCGTCGATGTGCAAGTAGGACTCAACCTGCGCCAAGCGGGCGCGAAGGGCGTCGAGCCCTTCCTTAGAGATATCCGCCATCCAGGCCCTTACCAGTTCCTGCCGTGGCAGTTCTTGAACTTCTTGCCGCTGCCACAGGGGCAGGGATCGTTGCGCCCGACGCCCACGTAGGGATCGGGGTCGTCCGCCTTGCGGTACGTCGTGCCCTTGGGCGCCTTCTCGCCCTTTTCGGCAGAGGAGGGGCTCACGCGGGGTCGGGCGCTATGGTCTCCGTCGACCTCGGCGGGACCGGAGTAGCGGGCGCCGCGCAGGCCCTCGGGCTCATCTGCGGCGGCGACGGGAGCCGGCTTGGCGCGCGACACGACCTCAAGGCGCAGGATGGTGCGCAGGTAATCCTCGTACATGGTATTCACGAGCTCGGTAAAGGCGGCGAACGCCTCGCCCTTGTACTCGACGAGCGGGTCGCGCTGGCCGAAGCCGCGAAGGCCGATGCCGGTCTTGAGGTAATCCATCTCCTGGAGATACGCCATCCAGCGCGTGTCGATGACGCGTAGCATGACCTGGGCGGAGAGGGACTGCATGACGCCCTCGCCCAGGCGATCGGCCTTGTCGGCGAAGGCCTTGTCCACAAATGCGTCGACGGCGTCGACCACGTCGCCTTGATCGTCGTCGGGGTCGATCTGGGGCAGCTCCTTGGAGCCGGTAAGCTCCTCGAGCCACTTATCGAGCCCCTCGACGTCCCACTCTTCGTGGGCGCGGCCCTCGGGGCAGTACTCGGCGACCTTGCGCTGGACCGTGTCGAGGGTGACCTCGTCGATATGCTCGTTCAGGTCCTTGCCATCGAGGATCTTGTTGCGCTCCTCGTAGATAACCTGGCGCTGGGTGTTCATGACGTTGTCGTAATCGAGAACGTTCTTACGCATGGCAAAGTTGACCTCCTCGACCTTGCGCTGGGCGCTCTCGACGGCCTTGGTTACCATCTTGGCCTGAATCGGCATGTCGTCGGGCATCTCGTACTTGGTCATCATGGCCGAGATCTTGTCCATGCGGTCCCCGCCGAAGAGACGCATGAGGTCGTCCTCGAGGGAGAGGTAGAACTGGGTCTCGCCGGGGTCGCCCTGACGGCCGGAGCGGCCACGCAGCTGGTTGTCGATACGACGGGACTCATGGCGCTCGGTGCCGATGACACAGAGGCCGCCTGCGGCCTTCACGCGCTCCTTCTCGGCGGCGCAACGCTCGCGTGCCTTCTCCAGGGCCTCCACGTAGGCCTGCTTCACCGCTTCGATCGCCTCGGCGTCGAACTCGCCGCCCAACACCTTGGAGAGGCTCTCGGGCGTGATTTTGGTCGGGTCGTTGGCAAGAAGCACCTGCTCGACGGCCTCGCGGTCAAGGTCGAAGCCGAAGCGACGCACCTCCTCGCGGGCAAGCTCCTCGGGGTTGCCGCCGAGCAGGATGTCCGTGCCTCGGCCGGCCATGTTCGTGGCGATCGTGACGGCGCCCTCGCCGCCCGCCTGGGCGACGATCTGCGCCTCACGCTCGTGGAACTTCGCGTTGAGGACGTTGTGCTTGATGCCGCGCTTGGTCAGGATGCGGGAGAGCTTCTCGGAGTTCTCGATGGAGACGGTGCCGACCAGGCACGGCTGCCCCTTTGCGTGGCGCTCCTCGACGTCGGAGGCCACGGCCTGGAACTTCGCGTCCACGGTGCGGTACACCAGATCGTCGTGGTCCTTACGCGCGACAGGGCGGTTGGGCGGGATGACCTGCACGGGAACGTGATAGACCTCGCGGAACTCGGCGTCCTCGGTCATGGCCGTGCCCGTCATGCCGGAAAGCTTGTCGTACATAAGGAAATAGTTCTGCAGGGTGATGGTCGCGAGCGTCTGGTTCTCCTCGCGGACGATCACGCCTTCCTTGGCCTCGATGGCCTGGTGCAGGCCCTCAGAGTAGCGGCGGCCCTCCATGATACGGCCGGTGAACTCGTCGACGATCTTTACCTCGCCGTCCACGACCACGTACTGCTGGTCGCGGTGGAACATGTACTGGGCCTTGAGCGCCTGCTGCAGGTGGTTGACGAGCTGACCGGAGACGTCGGCGTAGATGTCCTCGATGCCCAGGGCCACCTCGATCTTCTGAAGGCCCTCGTCGGTGGTCATGATGGTGTGCTTGGCCTCGTCCATCTCGTAGTCGACGTCGGCGGTAAGACCGCGGACCGCGCGGGCGAAGTCCTTATAGGTGGTCGCGGACTTGGTCCCGGCGCCTGAAATGATGAGCGGGGTGCGCGCCTCGTCGATGAGGATGGAGTCGGCCTCGTCGACGATGGCGAAGTGGTGGCCGCGCTGGACGCGCTGGTTGGATCGCGTGACCATGTTGTCGCGCAAATAGTCGAAGCCGAACTCCGAGTTCGTGCCGTACGTGACGTCAGCGTCGTAGGCGGGCTTCTTCATGGTGAGCTTCATGCCGTTCTGGATGAGGCCGACCTTCATGCCCAGGAACTTGTAGATGCGGCCCATCCACTCGGAGTCGCGCTTGGCCAGGTAGTCGTTGACGGTCACGATGTGGACACCCTCGCCGGGAATGGCGTTGAGGTAGCCCGCGAGCGTGGAGACGAGCGTCTTGCCCTCGCCCGTCTTCATCTCGGCGATGGTGCCGCGGTGCAGCGCGATGGCGCCGATAATCTGAACGTCGAAGTGGCGCAGGCCGGTCACGCGGCTCGACGCCTCGCGCACCGTCGCGAACGCCTCGGGAAGAAGGTCATCGAGGCTCTCGCCGTTGGCGTAGCGCTCGCGGAACAGCGCCGTCTGGCCCTGCAGCTCCTCGTCGCTCATCGCTTTGAACTTGGGCTCGAGCCCGTTCACCTTCTCGGTGATCTTCCTGTACTCCTTGAGCTCCTTATCGGCTCCGATAGAGAGCAGCTTGGAGAGAAAATTGGCCATATGGGCGCTCCTATTGTATGCAGGCGCATGTCCGCCGATTATCCATCCTTTTAACTTTACTCAATGCGACCGACTTATGCGAACCGCAGGCGCCTCTCACCGAAACAACCACGCAACGAGAAGCTACACCGCCGCCTTGGCCGGCAAGAGATAAGCGGGCGCGGGCTTAACCCATACGGTCGGCTCGTTGAGCGCCCTCTTCATCTGCCTCGACGGTTGCCTCCCCGTCCTCTTAAAGAGGAGCCGCTCATACTGCTCGTAGGCGTTCAGGGCCTCCGACCCGCGGCCCGCCGCTCGCAGAGACCTCACCAGCAACGTGATCGCGTCTTCGCGCAGCTCGTCCACAGATAGCGCGTTCGTCGCGAGGCGAATAGCGAGCCTGTGATTCTCGAGGCGCAGGGCGGCCTCGCCTCCCGCCACCATCGTGTCTGCATAAGTTCTCCTGAGGCCCTCCTTCGCGACCGTAAAGTAACCGGATTCCTCGCTCGCAGACATATAGAGGTCCCCAACATAAAGAACCTCGGCACGCTTCGCCGCCGCACAGGCCTTCACGTCGTTCAATCCGTCCTGAGCGACCCGCGCACATTCGAGAAGCTCGTCGACATCGCACACGAGAACTTCCGTCTGAATCGACACGACCTCATTCGAGCGGTTCGTAAAGAGGGCGTCTCCGTCATATCCGTGCGTCTCAAGGGCTTTTCGAATCACATGCGTCGCAGAGTAGACCTTCTGGCGCGCCTTTCTCACGTCCGTGACCTCCGGCCACAGATCGCCGGCCATCCTCAGCCGATTAGACAGATGCCCCGTCTGCAAGGCCAGGTACTCCAGCACGCGCATCGCGTCGCGCGCGATGAGGTTTCTCTCCGAGACTCGCCTGCCGCCTGCCCAGAACGAGAACTCCCCCAATACATTGATGCGCACTTCCTCCGCCGGCTTGACCAGAGATTCCTCACCCGCAAGGGGATATGCCATCTTGCGTCCACGCCTTACCGTCAGGCACCCGCGCGCAACGATTTCCAGAGAACGCCGCCACTCAACAGGGATCTGCTCGTCGAGCGCATCGGCAAACTCACCCGACCCGTTGCAAAGAAACACCAGCAGCCACATCGCGTCCCTTGGACACCCGTCACCGCTCATCACGCTCTGGTTCTCGCCGACTGCATCGCAGCACACGTCCTGCACCAACGTCGATACCACACTGAGCGAGTCCGGCCCCTCCACCGGCCTCAGCTCGCTTCTCTCTCCGAGACAGAACCGCTCGGCCTCCCCCATGATTCTCATCACGCGGGCACCGTAGTCCCACCCGATCGATGAGCAGGACGTCTCCGCCGCCTTGATCGCCGCCGCGATGTATGCGCTCGGCTTGCCCTTGAGCAAGGATGCGGCCTCAGCAGCGAGCGAGAGGGACTTCAACAGTTTGTCTCCCGACTTCGCCGCCCTGGTCCGGACGGCCGCATACGTCTGCTTGGCCCCCTCGCCGCACAACACGGCGAATACGAGGTCGCAAGCCCAGACGTGGCCGAGGAGTCCCGCATACCCCTTCTGCTTTAGAAACGACTCGCACGCGCGCGCCTCCGCCGGCGCTCGCCACGCGCAACCGCAGGCCAGCGCACGCGCCATAGCCATATCCACCGCAAGCACATGCCCCGTCAGAGTGGTCGGCTCCCCGTCCCCCACGAGCGGCACGAGCCTCTCCACCGCAAGCATAAAATTACCGGCTAGGACGAGCTCTACAGCCTCCGCATGGCCACACAGCCTGCGCTGCAGCCCGGTCGGGCTGTTCGCAAGCATAGCGAGCCCGGCCCCCTCGCCTCGGAGCCCCGCCCGAAGGCCCATCAGCGCCGCGCACAGCATCGACGCCTCATCGCGGCTTGGAAGCACATCAGGGATACACCGTGCTTTACGTGCGCCGATTCTCTCCGAGCCGAGAACGTCGCACACCCCTTGCAGCATCGAGAGCCGCTCGCGCCATTCGGACGGCGCGGAGGCCAGAGCTAGCTTCACCATGCCGATAGACCCGGAATCTATAAGCTCGGGCCCGTATTTCTCCAGGACCTTCAACCTTACATCCTGGGGAACGCGGCAGAAGAAGCGCGCGATTCGCGTGAACGAGCCCCTCTCTCCGAGGACGCAGAGCGATTCCAAGGCAACGCTATCGAACGCTTCGGCCATCTCATCGATTCTGCCGGGTTCTTCCCCGAGCCACAGATCGCTCGCGCCCGCAAGGCACTCGAACATTCGGACCATACCGGATACACCGAAGAACGGCGCCCAAACACCATCGTCCACCAGCAGCTCATTTGGGTCGAAACCGACGACTCGGGCGATATCGTCAAAGCATCCCTCGCCAAGAATAATCATCGCAAGACGAATTCGAAGTTCGTCGTCCATGAGTCCCGGCCTCAGGCTCAGGCCACAGAGCCGTGTTAGCTCCCTGTAGTACGCATCCCCGAGTTGATGACCCATGCCAGGCTCCGAACCCTCTGCCAATGCGCGGGACAATGCGGGAATACCATGTGTTAAGTCGGCTACACTTCCGTCAGAGGACGCTCCATCAAAGGGAAACTCGCTCATATCCTCGGCAGTGAGGAGCGCATAACCCCGAAGTTCCTCGAGTAGTTGCCTCGCCTCCGGCAAGAACGTGCACACAACGGAACATCCGCTAGAAACGAGTCTTGCGATCGCAGCCCCTTGACGGGTGAGCTCAGACTCATCGGCCGCAGGCAAACCAGCGATGAGGACGAACGGATCCACCTTAACGGAATGAACTTTTGAGCGGACTTGCCGTACGAACCTAACAAGTCCGTCCGTCGCGCAGGCAGAGCTAAGCTTGGAAAAATCACGGGAAAACGTCTGCATACCCGAGCGCGCCGCAAGGGTCACGACTTCTCTCAGGCAAGAATCCGAGCAATATCCCGGCTCGCTACAAACGGCAAGCAGTCCAAAGCGCTTGGCATGGCTAAGAATCACCCCGGAAAGCGGATCCTGAACAACAGCACCGGGCTTAGCAAAAATATAGGTCGGTTCAGTCGTGTCTTGGTAGTACGTCCTGTAGCCCATGGCTCTCCTCATATGAAACTGACAGCTAACGGAAATGCTGTACGTAAACTACCAGTCAGAGAGCAAAGCACCTGCTAAATAACGGTGAATGGTAAATAATTATTTGAAGATAGCAGTAAGAAAATGTTTACATCAAACCAATCGCACTTTAAGGCCCCTTCACACTTGTCAAGGGGACTCATGCGTCCCCTTGACACTTACCGCTCACCGATAGACAAAACCACGACTCAACAGTATGTTCACTGAATATATCTGTAAGACGAGCCTTGCCCGCCACCTTAAACAGGTGCCTCAGGTGACCAAAACCGCAATCTGGAACCTAATCGCCGCTAAATCCAAGACCGAAGGACCATGCATCAAATAGATGGCGAGAACAGCCACGCCAGCGCATCGATTCACGGAGATAAGCCTGGATCTGCAGGGAGGCGCCGAGAGCTTCAGCGACGCGTGCCGAAAACTGGCCGTCTCGAACCGCACAGAGCTAAAGCACGAGGTAGAGCGCGACCCGCGCCCACAGAAACCACCTCTGCGCTCACCAGAGCTCTCAGAAGACGCCCAGGCCGCCGGGGCGGGGGGTTCGCAGGCCCGCCGCCGGCAACGCCCCCCGGGCCCCCGTATCCGCGCGCGGCCGGGGCGCGGAGGAGGGCCGCGCGCCAGGCGGGCGGCGGCCCTCCCCGCCCGAACGCGAGAAGGCCCCCGCCCGTGCATGACGGGCGGGGGCCTCTGAACGACG
>CAVCUP010000006.1:0-108400 GCA_963605405.1 bacterium
GGTACTTGATGCCCTTGGCGTAGTCGGTGATGACGGAGAACGCGGTGACCTCGGTCGCGGTGCCGGAGGTCGAGGAGATGGCGCAGAACTTGGCCTTCTGGCGCAGCGGCGGGAACGAGAAGGGAACGACAGCCTCCTCGAAGGTCTCCTCAGGGTACTCGTAGAACAGCCACATGGCCTTGGCCGCGTCGATCGGGGAGCCGCCGCCGATGGCGACGATCCAGTCGGGGCCGAACTCCTTCATGGCCTCGGCGCCCTTCATGACGGTCTCGACGGAAGGATCGGACTCGACGCCCTCGAAGAGCTGGACCTCGAAGCCGGCCTCCTTGAGGTCGGCCTCGACCTCCTGCAGGAAGCCGCCGCGACGCATGGAGCCGCCGCCAGAGACGATGATGGCCTTGGAACCCTTGAGGTTCTTGACCTCGTGGCGGGCACCCTCACCGAAGTACAGGTCGCGCGGGTTGGTAAAACGTCCCATAACTCTCTCCTCCAATTCCTGGCCGGCACCCCCGTGCCGGATTCTTGCCGCCACCCCCGTGGCGGATTTAGCAAACGCCGCCGCGCGCACGCGGGCGACGGTTGTCGCATAAGTAGGAAGAAGAACCGTGCCCAGGCCAAGCCCCTCGCCCAGACGCAACAAGCATAGCACCGGGCGAAGGCGGCCCGGCCATGCGCACGCCCACGGAACCGCGAGCGGTCATCGTGCCCTCGAGCGCATGGGCACGACCGCGTTGGGGTAGCATAAATAAGTTGCACACATGCCCGCAGCGGCGCGGGCAAACACTTGCTCGCGAGGGAGGCGCACGTGGCGCACGACGCAAAGATGGAAGACTACCAGCGCCTTGGCCTGCGGTTTATTCATGAACTGGACGGCAACGACCCGGTCCAAGCCATGAAGGCGTTCTCCGGCTTCGGCAAGATGTACGCCACGGACCGCGACTCCTTGCCCCAGACGGACGCGGACCGGGCCTTCCACCTCGTGCAGCTCGCCTGCGAGGTCGTCGACTACCAGCTCCCCTTCGCGCTCGGGACCAAGGCCGGCGAGCTCATCGAGCGCGGCAAGAACCTCCTCGACGAGGCCCTTGCGCTCGACCCCGACTGCTTCGACGCGATGCGCATGCGCTCGTCCACCAGGCTCGGCAGCGTGTCTTCCCGTTACGCGTTCCTGGCCGAGGAGGAGCCCCGGGTGCGCGAGGCCTGCGAACGTGCGCGCGCCGAGGCGGCCTCCGACGAGTCGGCCGACCGCGCCGAGCTCGCGGCGGACCTCGCATGGCGCCCCTACCTGCGCTGGCTTGCCTCGATGGCCGACGAGGCGCTCGTCTGCGGGCGCAACAAGCAGGCCGTCAGCATCTGCGAGAAGCTCCTTCTCGCAGACCCCAAGGACTGCTCCGACGCGCGTTTCACGCTCGCGCTGGCGCTCGCGAAGCTCGAGGACGAGGCGGCGCTCGAGGAGCTCGAGCGCAGATACCCCCAGATCTACGCAGGTCGCGCGCCCAACGACGCCTGGATGCTCATCGCGCGGCTCGCGCTCGCGCACAAGCGCCACGACATGGATGCCTGCCGTCAGGCGCTCGGCCGCCTCATGGAGACCTACCCCACCGGCGCCGTCGCCCTCATCCGGCAAAACGAGCTGCCCTGCGGCGAGTTCGCGCGCCTGCATACACGCGAGTACAGCGAGGACGAGCTCGTGGTGGCTCTCTCCGAGGCGGTCGTGCTGCTGCAGGAGGGCGACGACCCCGCCGGGCACGGCGTGCTCGGCTCCTGGATATCCGACGAGGTCAAGCGCCTCAAACCCCGCGCCGCCGTCGAGGCCAGAAAAATCGAGGACGAGCTCCAGGCTCAGCTCAAGGCCGAGGGAGGCGAGGAGCTGTGAACTTCCGCGAGGAACTGATCCAGCGCTGCGCGGCGGCGCGCAAAAACAAGCTCGGCGGGCTTTCCGACGCGGCGTACGAGGAGCTTCTCCTCGCCGTGCGCGCAGACGTGGACTCATTCGTGGAGAACCCGCCCGAGCAGGCGCTCGCCATCCTGGCCCGCGCGATGGAGCGCTATGAGGATTCCCGCGAGGACGACGAGCTGCGCGAGGACGACGAGTACATGGCCGAGCGCACGCGCCGTCTCCAGGCCGTCAAGGAAGCCGCCAAGCAGGCGCTTGAGGTCGACCCGGGCAACGTGGACGCCAGGCTCATCTTGTCGCAGGCGACGACCTTGCAGCCGGACAAGCTGCTTGACATGCTCATCGCCATTGAACAGGAGCCGGCGGGCGTTGCCGGAGGCGACGGCGAGAGGGGCGACGAGGCTCCCCTTGCCCCGTTTACCTCCCTGAGCTGGGAGAACCTGAACGACCGCCCCCGCCTGCGGCTGCGCGCCGCCATCGCGCGCACCTGCGCGTCCGGCGCTCGCTGGAAGATGGCCCTCGAGGCGGCCAGTGCCGTGCTCGCGCAGACGGCCGACGCCGGCGACCCTCTCGGCGCCCGCCACACGGCGGCCGTCGCCTACGCGCGCCTCGAGGACGAGGACGGCCTGAACGCGCTCGAGGCCCGGTTCTCGCAGGGAAGCCCTTGGAGCAATCTCGCCCGCTGCATCCTGCTCTACAAGCTCGACCGCCTGCCCGCCGCGCGCCGCGCCCTGCGTGGATACGCGCAGCTCAGCGATGGCGGGGCCTATGCCTTGCTGCGGCCGATCTTTGTGGACGTGTATCTCCCCGACCGGCCCGACCACCCACGGGGAAGCTTCGAGGAGGCGCTCTGCGCCGTGCACGAGTCGGAGGTCGTCATCGCAGACACCCCCGATTTTGTTGCCTGGGCGCAGTCGCAGGACTGGTTCGAGGCCGACGCGAAGGCCTACGCCCGCCGCCACGACTTCGACTGGTAGCCTGGGACGGAGCGCCGGGGCAGGGCGCTCCGTGAAGCGTGGGCCCGAGCCGGTCTGGTTACATTGTTTAGGGATTGCACGGGTGCCCTGTCGCGACCTGTGGAAATGTCGGGCACACGCATTCGAACGGCGCGAAGAATAGGACGAGCGCCGTGCGGCGCACATAATTTTGCGATTCTGCGTGCTTTATTTGATCTTTGATGCGATGTTTATGGCCTCTGCCTAAGCCAATCCTGGGCTTTTGTCCCAAATGGCGGGTGATGCGAGCCTTTCGGGACCCCTAGCTACTCGCCCGAAGCCCAAAAATCCACGCACAATCGCAAAAAAGTGTGCAGATAAGCCCTCGAAGGCGTGATTTACGGCGCCCGGGGGCTCGTTAGCGTGCAGGAGCCCTAGCTCAGGCCGGACTCAGGCCGGGAGCGGCTCCGCGACGCGGGGAGACTACGCCCTGGCCGCGCGGGCCAACGCAACCATAAGCCCCCCCGGCTCACGGGCTTGACCGCGTAGTCCGTCATGCCAGCAGCGGTCGCGCGGCCACCTCGTCGGAGAACGCGTTGGCGGACATGCCGATAATGAGCGCGATGCGAGCATCCGCGTGCTCGAGGGTGCGGATACGGCGAATGGCCTCGAGGCCGTCCATGCGCGGCATCATCGCGTCCGCGAGAATCGCGACGAAGGTCACTTACAAGAAAAAGAGCCCCGTTGCCGAGGCTCTTTGCTTTGCGATGGCGCCCCCAGCGGGATGTCCGCGCCTTCGCTACGCGAAGGCGCCCGACCTCGCCCGCCTTCGGCGGCTCGGCCCGCTCGCCACAAACGCTCCGCGTTTGCTATACGCTCGCGCCCTTCCGGGTTCGAATCCCGCGGCGAGGATTGCCTAAAAGAAAAGAGCCCCGTTGCCGAGGCTCTTTGCTTTGCGATGGTGCCCCGTTCGAACAGCTTCTCGAACCGAGATATGTTCGCTCGGGACGATCGTGCTACTTAGGATACCACGCGTCAGGCCTGCGGCATAATCTCCTGCTCGCCGTTCTCGTCCAGGTACGGCAGGAGGCACACGCCGCCCTGTTCGGTGGTCAGTAGGAGGTACTCGCGATTGAGACGGTCGCAGACGATGGTCTGGGAGACGCCTTGGGGTAGGTCGTAGATCGGGCCGTCGGTGCGGGCCGCGGTGACCTCCACCCCGTCTGCCGGCGTGTCGTAGACGGTCAGGACCTCGGTCTCCTGCTCCGTAGTCGCTGAAGGCTGCGTGACGGCCACGGCCGTCACGAGCGACGACGCGAGGGCGACGAGCAGCACGGCCAGCACACAGAGAGGGAACGCCGCGCCCGAGTCGTCATCGTCAGCCGGGGACCACGGCCCGAAGCCGTTCATGCGGCTCATCAGACGCGCTCCGCGTACTTCTCCCCGCCGTCGACCTCCACGGCGATCCAGCGCTTATAACCGGAGCCGCCGGTGTAGCGTCCCCAGACGTAGCCGCCCGAGCTGACGAAGGTGCCGTCCAACTCCACGGTCTCTCCGCACGAGTAGGTGGCCACACGGTTGTACTCCGTACCTGGCCCCGTGCGGACGCGCAGGGCGTCGGCGACGATGCGATAGACGCCTGCGGAAAGCGTGGCCTCGGCAGTCGTCGCTCCTTCCTTCACTAAGTAATCGCCGGGATCGTAGCCACCAGTAGGCTTGCCGACTGCGATGTAGCGGAGATAACCGGAACCGCCGGTGTAGCGTCCCCAGACATAGCCGTCCGCGATACAGTACCAGTCGTCCAGTGTCACGGTCTCGCCGTTGGAGTAGTGGGTGACCTCCTCGGAGGACAGGGACGGCGCATCGCGGACTCGGAGGTAGTCGACGGTGCAGCGGTAGGTGCCGCCGAAGCCCGTGCCCTCCTTGCCGACTGCGTCAGCGGCTACGGTATCGGAGCCGGAGCCGTCGGAACCGTGGCCGGAGACCGTGCCGCCCGCCATTGCGGCCTTGACGTCCTCGACCAGCTGGGCCATGTGCGCGTGCAGCCACTCGCCGGGGCAGTCCGTCGATGCGAACATGCGGTGCTCGGTGAAGGTCGCGTTCTGCGTGCCGTCGTAGCTCGGCTCGATGCCGTAGCGCTGGCACACGTCGGCGCACAGCTTGACCAGGGACTGGTAGGTGGCGTCGGGCAGCGAGCTGTCGGAGTTGTTGGCGCACTCGATGGTGATGGCCTGGCGGTCGTTCCAGCCGCTGGAGGACGTCCAGGCGCGGTCGTCCTCGTCCACGCTCATGGCTACGTCTCCGTCGTACCCGATGCAGTAGTTGGAGCTGGCCTGGCGGGACGTGGAGGCGAAGTAATCCGCGCACCCTCGGCCCGTCCAATGCGCGCACATGTAGTGCGGCGTGATCTTTCGGATGCTGTTGCCGCCTCGCCCGTTGCTCTTGTTGGACGTGATGTTGACGTAGGTGCAGAGGTTACTCTTGGTCATCGTCTGCCCCTTTACCGTCATTCAGCTCCTCGAAGGTCTCTTCGTCCATCGCTACTCCTCCTTGTCGTCGTCGCTCTTGGCGGTGAGTGCCGAATAGCCGAGGCACGCGCCCATGAGCACGCCTGCGGAGTTGATGGTGGTCACCACGGCCTCGGGGGCAGGCCAGCCCCACAAGGGCGCGCACGAGCCGTAGAACACAGCCACGGCGGGCAACGCCACGAGGCCTGCCCATTTGAGCGCTTGGTATACGTTGTCGGGAATGGGGTACTGCATGTATCTCTCCTTTGCTTCTAGATGTGCCTAAATCGCTATCCGGCGCATTTTTTGCGGGGATCTGGCGAAAACAGGCCTCTAATTGCTGTTTTCGCCGTTTTTAGCAATAGGACACGTCCCATCGCCGTTGGGACATGTCCCAACGGCGTCCTAATCAAGCACCGGCTGGCTCATGGCGTCCTCGTACAGGCGCGTGCCCGTGCCGTTGCCGCCGTTGCCGTGATAGGCGCTGTACACGCTCTCGAGGTGCCTGCGCTCAGCCACGGTCATGCCGCCGTTTTCGATGGCCCGGGCGTGGATGATCTGAAGCTCGCGCCACAGCAGGGCGCGCATCCCGGCGCGCATGGCCTCGTCGGCCTTCCGCTCGACCTCGGTGCGCTCGATGGCCTTCCTGCCGCCCGCCTTCAGCATCGTGATCATCGTCGACACGACCGCGCCGACAAGAGACGAGACGAGCGCCGTGACGGCTATCGTCGTGATCGGCTCCATTACGCCTCCGTGTACTCCTCGCCGGTGATTTCCTTGAACTCGTCGGCGGTGACCCACTTGCACTCGACGGCCTTGCGTACGCGCGCGATGCTCCAAAGGCCTCGGTCGTACCACTTCTTGACGGTCTCGTAGTGCGCGGAGTGCTCCGCCGCTTTCTTCGCAGCCATTAGGCGTCACCCCCAACGATCATCAGCAGGAAGTCGATGTTCGCGTCGTTCGTCTCTTCCTGGGTGGGCTGGGCCACGGCCTCGCGCATCTGCTCGATGATCGCGGGCACGTTAGGCTCCTCGCCCTTCCCGTAGGCGTCGAGCGCGGCGGTGTACGCGAGCTTCTTGGCTTTCAGCTCCTTGGCCCCGTCGGCGTCGACGACTCCTGCGGACAGCATCGCGTCGGGGTCTCCGATCTGGCTGAGCAGGTCGCACAGAGCGTTGACCTCGGCGACGGAGGCGTCGTGCTCCTCGGGCGGCATGCCCTCGTCCTCAGTGTCCATGCGGACTCCTTTCATCCGGTTGCGCGGCCATCGTATCCGCGCCGTGAGATTGACCGAGCAGACCGCGCCTCAGCTTGTCCATGGAGGTGACCGTGTTGTGCGCGTCCAGGCGCTTCATCCCGCCGCGCCAGCTCTGGTAGCTCTGCGCCTCCTGCTCCGGGGTCATATCGCCGTCGGCCACGAGCCGGGCCAGCTTCTTGAGCTTGCGGCGCTCGCGGGTGATGGAGTCGCGGCACGGCTTTATGACTATGCGTCCGGTCCCGGAGTAGAAGACGCGCTTCTTGAGGAAGCGAAACCCCCGCGACAGCTTCACGATTCGCATCTTCCGCTCATTGAGGGTTATCCCCAGCTCGGCGCACTCGGCCCTGATGAGCGCCAGGCACGTGGCCAGTCGGTCTTTGGACGGGTGGATCAGGTAGAAGTCGTCCATGTAGCGCCCGTACGCCTCGGGGCGCAGGACCTCGGTGACGAAATGGTCGATGCGGTTCGGGTGCGCCACCGCGCAGATCTGGTTAGGCTCGCTGCCCAGGCCGAGGCCGACCTTTCCCTGAGCGTCTATCTGGCGGTGCTCGAGGGCGATCACGCGCGGGTCGAGCAGCGCGGAGGCCACCTGGGCCTTCACTGGGTCATGGGCTATGCGGGCGAAGTAGTCGCGGAAGTCGCCCAGCAGGATGTACCCCTCGCGCCCCCTCCGCCGCCAGTTGCGGGCGAGGTCCCGCTTGAGCAACTTCATGGCGTAGTCTGTGCCCCGGCCCTTGATGTTCGCGGAGTTCGCCGTGATGAGCGTCGGCACGATGGCGGGGACGAGCGCGCTCTGGGACAGGGACTTCTGCACCACGCGCTCAGGGAAATGGACGGCGCTGATGTGGCGGAGCTTGCCGCGCTCCCACAGGTCGAAGCGTATGAAGCCCCTGCATATGTCGCGGCCTTCCAGCAGGTCGTTCCTGGACTTGACCGCGTTTCGCAGGTAGTCCTTCATGTACCGCTGGGTCGAGGCCTTCCACATGACGCCGCGCGCCGACCGCCTGGACGCCTTGCACAGGCTGTTGAGATCTGCCACGTTCTCTAGGGTGCAGTCCTTGACGCGCTCGGCCTTGGCTCTTGCACGCTTCTCCTCGCGGCGTTTCCTCCTGGCCGCGCGCCTCTCCTCCGAGGTCATCGGGGGCACCCCGCGCGGATAGAGCGGCGGCTCCCGTCTCCGCGTGAGGGTGGGCCATGAAACACGGGCGAGCCGCCTGTTCCCGCGCCATGCAAGCAGCGTCCGGCCTCCCTCGCGGGGTGCGTGTTCACGGGCGAATGGAACCCGATGGCCGCGCCTTCCTTCCTCTCCGCGCTCTGCTTTCGGCTCGAGGGCCTACTAGGTCTGGCAATAAGGGAATCCGGGGCGGGGGCGAACCCAGTCGTTCGTGGCCGAGTTGTTGTTGGCATTGCCGTTGTTGTTGACATAGCACACGTTGGACGAAGAGCCGCCCACGACCGAACGAAGCCACCAATTGTACCGATATGCAAGGCGTGACCGCCGTCCATTATAACCAACTTCCCGGATCGTCCTGCCCCTGCGCAGCCCTCTCATCGAGCAGGCGGGTCAGCTCGTCCCTGGCCGCGTCGATGCGCTCGTCGATCGTCCTGCGACCGAGCACGCGCACGTTCTTCCGCGCGCTCTTCAGCAACTTGATCTCCTCCTCGACCATGTTCACCAACGCCTCGAAGCGGTTCGCGTTTACAGGCAGGCCCATGTCCAGCAGGTTCTGCATGTCGAGCATCAGCTGCTCGCAGTCTGCTGCGGCCAGCGTCAGGAACTCCCTGCGCTTCAGGGCGTTGTATGAGGTGTTCGGATAGAAGGAGTCGGCGCGGTTGATGTTGCAGACGACGCTGCGCGCGGTCGCCACGGTCGGCACGGCGTTCAGCAGCCGGTAGGACTTCGGCACCACTGACGAGGACGCCATCAGCTTGTTGACCTCGGTGCGGATGGAGAGGGCCAAGGTGTAGAACCGGTACTCGGACACGGACCGGTACCTCTGGTAAACGCCGCTCATGCGGCCTCCTTCGCTGGGACAGCGGAGCGCCCGCGCAGAGGCGGGCGCTCCCTTCGGTTGGGGTGTTCAGTATCTCGGCTTTTAGCCGAAGAGGAAGCCGGGGCGGGGGCGAACCCAGTCGCGCGCGGCCGAGGTGGTGGCGGCAGAGCCGTAGAGGTTGACATAGCACACGCTGGACGAAGAGCCGCCCACGACCGAACGAAGCCACCAAGCGTACCGATTGCCGTTGAGGCGGTGCGAGGTGTCGCGGAAGAGCGCGAGCTGGCAGTCGAATCCCACGCTGTAGCCTTTGGTGCCCCATACAGGGCAACCGTAGACCTCCATCTCGGAGAGGGACCAGATCTTGCCGACATCGGCCCAGCTCCACGAGTTGGAATCCGTGAGCGCGCCGCTGGCGCTGTAGCGCTCCTCCAACAGGACGCGCTGCGTCAGCAGGTACTGCGCGAGGGCCTCGGGCAGACAGCTCTCGAACGCCGTCTCCCAGCCCTTGAGCTGCGAACAGAGATACGGATGCTTCTCATCGGCGGTGCCCTGGTTCGTGGCGGTCGCGTTCCATGGCAGATAGGATTTGTTCGCCACGCCCTCGTAGGTCGAGGCGACGGTCACGGGCTTGGAGCACACGAAGACGATATGGCGCCCCTTGGACGTGTCGCCGCACTGATAGTAAGGGTCGAAGTCGGCGATGATGAAGCGCTCGGACTGGTCGGAGGTGATCGCGGACGCGCTCACGAGGGGCACGTCCAGGTAGTCGCCGACGTGCAGGCCTGCGTAGTTGCCCGCCGCGACGCGCTTGTGCAGGGCGTCGTAGACCGAGCCGGAGCCGATCTCGCCGGCGAGCAGGGCCGCGATGCTCTGCCCGGGGTACTTGCCGATGAGGGTCTGGCGGTTGTGCTCGGCGTTGGCGAGCGCCGTCTCGGCGTTGGCTCGCGCCGTCCCGTCGATGACCGGGTAGTCCTGCCCGTCGACGTTGAAGCGCTCAGCGTTGACTGTTGCCATTGTCTTGCCTTTCTATGCGAGGTTGATGGTCGTGCCCGTGGCCGAGCACGTGCTTCCGAGGGTCACGGTACCGCCCGAGTAAGATGCCTTCGAGGCCGGGGCGTAGACGGTGCCGCCCATGAAGACGAACCTGGATGTCGCGTCGGCCAGCATCGAGGCCAGCTGGGCATTCTGCCCCCGCAGCTCCGCCACCTCCTCGCTCGCCGATGCGTCGGCCGCGGCCGCGTTGGCGATCTCCCAGGCGACGTTCGCCGCCGTGTCGGCCTTGGTCGCCGCGTCGTTGGCTGCTGCCGCCGCCCGCTCGGACGCCTGCTGATCGGCGACGTGCTCGTCGTGGCGCTCCTGCTCGGCCTTGACGCGAGCGGACTCGTTCGCCGCGCGGGTAGTCTCTGCGGAGACCCGCTCCTTCTCGTTCGCCGCGCGGGTAGTCTCTGCGGAGACCCGCGCTTTCTCTGCGGCTTCCGCAGCCGTCTCGTACGCGCTCCACTTCTTGTAGAGCGCGTCGAGTTCGTCGCTGTAGCTCTTAGAGGGGTCGGTGGTGCCGTCCACGTTGCCCAGGATGACCAGCTCGATGTTCTCGGTGGTCTCGCTGTAGCCGTTGGAGCTGCAGAACTCGAAGTACGCCAGCCGGCAGCGCCCAGACCCGTTTAGCGCCTCGCTCGGCAGGGTCGCGGTGACGCTCGCCGAGCCGACCGTGGCCGACACGCGCGCCCAGGTGCCGTCGGCGTGCAGGATGCACAGCCTCGCGCTCTGGTACGCCGGCGTGTATTCCGCGCCGCCGTCGGTAAGGGTCGCGGTCACCTTCTGGGTCTGGGACTCGCCGCGGCGCATGGTCAGGCGCGGCGGGATTCGCCCGGGGCGCTTGCGCATGTCGAGCGCGACGGTGTGGTTAATCATCGCTGCCCCCGTTCCCAAGCGCCTTCAGCGCCGCAAGGGCCTCCCTGAAAGTTTCCAACGGGTCTGCCTGCGCCGCCGTCTCCTCGCCGGTTTCCTCGGCGGTCGCGACCGCGCTCTCGGGGTCGACGATGGCCGCCAGGGCGTCGAACACGGCAACCGTGGCGGCAGTGCGGTCGTCGACGTAGGTCGGCTGCACGAACACGAAGTCTTGGCCCTGCGGCGCCGGCTCCGACACCTCGGACGCTTTGACGATTTCTCGCGTCCCGTCGCTCATGACGGCGATGAACACGATGCCGTTGCTCTCGGCTTCGGCCAGGGCCTCGGGGTCGTAGCAGGTCAGCTGCCCCTCGACGTTGCCCACGGGGTCGTGCGCCATGTAGTCGATGATGTATGCCATCCGTTTTTCCTTCCTATCCCGTTCCGACCGTCGAGTACGACGTGAAAAGCCCGTTGATCGTGTTTATGACGAAGGTCCCGTAGTGCCACCCGACTGTTCCGTTGCCATTGTCGTGCACCTCTGAGACCAAAGGCTGCGATACGGAACCGGTGCGCCCATAGGTCGCGGTCGTGGACGTGTTCGACGTGGCCGCTGTCGACACGCGCGGCGCAGAGATGCGCACGCTTCCCTGGGCCTGCATCTGGATGCCGTAGTAGACGTTGCCGGTGTCCACGTCGCGCATGGACGCCGTGTAGTCGATGTAGCCGACCTTCGTCGGGGTTGTGCCCGTGGTTGTGCGGTAGCCGGCGAGTTCGCCCGCCGACGTGAGCATGGTGTACCAGCTCGTGTAGCCGCACTTGAACGTCCCGGTCGCCGTGATGTTGTTGGCGGTCATGTAGTTCGTCTTGAGCGTGCCCGTGGTGAGGTTCCAGGTGTTTCGGCCGAGTTTGTCCGCTATGGTTCCCGTCGCCATGTACGTCGCGTTCACGTACAGAAGCCCGTTGCTCATGTAGATGCCCTGGGTCTTGCCGCCGTTGGTGAGCCTGTCGAATATCTCCTTCTGATTCATCTGCTCGTCGTAGTCGGACAGGATGCCGTCGGCGTAGTCGGCCGCGTCCTTCTGCTCGACGGCGTGCCGAGCCGACTCCGCCGCCGCGAGGTAGTCCTTGACCGCCGAGGCGTGCGAGCCGTAGGCGGATTCGTACTCGTACATGGCCTTCTTGAGGGCTTCTGCGGTGTCGCACTTCACCACATTTGAGATGGCGCTTTTCAGGTTCCCGTAGGTGCCCCCCTCGTCGTCGCTCCCGAACGCCGCGATGTACTTGGGTTTGAGCGTGCCGTCCTTGAACTCGGTCGAGAGCGACGAGTTGCCGTAAAGCGATTCGCACTCGCGCTTCACCTCGGCCTGTTCCTTCTCCATGGCCTGAAGAACCTTTTCGACCGCAGCTTTCTCGGCTTCGGTCACGATGCCGTCCTCCGCAAGCGAGGCGACCGTGCCGTTGAGGTCGGTCAGGTCTTGGTTGAGTGCCGACGCGGATCTGTTCGTCTCGTTAAGGCCGTCCATGAGCACAGGGCTGGTGTAGGTGAACGAGTCGTCCGACCACCCTAGGCGCTGGCGAGTCCAATAGAAGCACCCGTCCTTCCATGCGGGAAGGGCCGACGTCCAGCTTCCTCCCGACTGCGTGGTGTTCGATGTCGACAAGTAGTACTGCGCCGTGGTCGATCTGATGGTGCCCGTTGCGCCGCTTTTCGGAACATATAGAGTGGGATCGCTGTACGTCACCGAGCCGTCGGCGTGCGTGTACACGATGCGCTGGAGAACAGCCGATTTTTTATGTTCCCAAAGGCCATCGGGCGATTCACACCACGTCGCCCCAGATGCGGGGGTCTTGCCGTCGGACGACCAGGTGTACTGCGGGACCGCCGATGTTATCGCGTCGGCTTCGCCGGCATAGCCGACCATGCGCACGGCGCCGGTGGCCATGTTCCAGTAGCTGTTGCCCGTGGCGTCCTGGATGGTGCCCGCCTTGATGAGGTCGGCGTTCATGATGCCGGTGGTGATCTCGTCGGCGGTGAAGCCCTTGCCCGTGCCGAACGTGCGCCAATCCCACGAGCCGTCGGCTTTCGTGCCTGCGGCAATGCGGAAACCCTGCGAGCATATCTGTATCGCGGAGCCGCCAGTTTTGGTCGGCCTGCCGGTCTCGTCGAGGGGAACGCTGCTCCACACGGTGCCCTGCTCGAAGCTCGTGAAGCAGTAGCTCATTCCCTGCGAGTTGAACTGCTCGTTCAGGCCGTTGATGACCTGCTGCAGGTAGGCGGCCGGGGTGCTCGCGGCCACGTCCCAGCTCGAGGAGCGGCGCGACAGGCTGCTCACGGCCTGCTGCTGCGCGGCCCACATGTCGGCCATGGTCTCGGTCACGTTGCCGAGCGTGACGGTCATGGAGCCGCCCAGCTCGTCGGTCACCAGCTTGGTCACGCGCCCGGAGCATCGCAGCTCCGGCGAGTACTCGCCGTCCACGATCTGCACGTCGTCGCCGACGCCCACGCCCTCCCAGTCGCGCCCGAACTGCACGAGGTCGACCACGTCGGCCTCGTAGGTCACGCCAGGCTCGCTGTGGGAGTCGAGGTATTCGCGGGTCTCGTTGAGCAGGGTCGCTGCGTCTTCGCAACCGGAGTCCTCGAACTGCCCGAAGACGTGTGAGAAGCCGCCCTTGCCGTCGGGCCTGCCGTATTTCTTGCGGGCTTCGAGGTCTTCCACATAGTTCTGCCCGCCGTTGACCTCGCCGAAGGTGAGCTTGCGCCCATAGCCGCCCGAGTCCGTCTCCACGCCTTTGCCGTAGCCGTAGCAGGCGGTGATCGCGCCGTAGTGCTCCGTTCGCCCGACCTGCTTCAGGTCTTTGGTGTAGGTGAAGCGGCGGTGACCCGACTTTTCCCCGCGATGCGAGCGGATGCCGATTTTGCGGGACGACACGAAGCCGCCCGAAACGGCGATTTCCGTTTCCAGCTCGCCGCCGCACTCTAAGATTGACTGCACCGCTTCTCGCGCGCTCACATGGTAGAACGTCAGCCCGCTTTCCACCTTCCCCGGCTGGTCAACCGTTCCCGCTTCCCAGCGCGTCGGTTCAAGGGCCACGTTCAAGGCCTGAAGGTAGCCGTAGCCGTACGGCCGCTTGTCCTCGATGTAGTCGCCGTACAGCTCACAGATCGAGTTCAGGGCGGTATCCGTGTACAAGGTTTCGCCGTTGGCGTGCAGGCCCTGCGGGTCTTGGCAGATGTGCTCATGCGCCCTGCCGAGGCGGTCGGCCCACACCAGGCGGTAGCCCTGCTTGAGCGGGAACGTGGTGGTGATAGCCACGGAGTCCTCGCCGTTCAGCTCGTCGGTGTGCGCGAACGCCAGCAGCTCCCCGGGGCCGATGGTGGCCACGTAGGCGTCCTGCCACGTGTAGACGTCGATTCTCAAGCTACAGCCACCTCTCTTCCCATTCGATGGTCGCGGTTCCTCCGCTCGTCATTAATCGCTGCTCGCCCTCGATCGCGAAGAAGTCGCTAGAGAGCGTTACGGGCCAGTCGGCGCCGTTGACGGTGCAGCGCTCGCTCGCCATGTCCAGCACGACCGCCTGCGAACCGTTGAACGAGGCCTCAACGCGCACGAACTCGCCGGTGCTGACGTTCGTCAGCGTCCAGTAAGACCCCGCCGGCGGCTTGCACGTGACCATGGGGCGGGCCTTGTAGGTGCCGCCCGCGTCGATGCGCACTCCCGCCGTCCCCACGCTCGCCGTGTGACCGGCCCCATAGGCCACGGGGTCGGAGACCAGGAACACGAGGGTGACCGTGGGGTTGCGGGACAGCCCGTCGAGGGACGAGCCGCCCTTGTAGCGTGCCTTGCGGCGCAGGCCGTCGCCTGGGAGCGTGAGCCATTGCTCTCCCGCCGCGAGGGCGGCGGAGAGCGCTCGGCGCGTCTCCTCGGTGCCCGTCTCGTCGGTTGCCAGGACGACGCAGGACACGGACAGCTCGTAGGCGTCGAGCATGCCGCCCGACACATGCGAGCCGTCCATGCCCGGGACGGTCGTCTGGGTGTACCTGCGCGATGGGGCCACCAGACGCGTGACGTCGGTGACGAGCAGCAGTCCCGACAGGTCCGTTCCGCCGAAGCTGAACTCCTGGTTTGCCTCTCCGGTCATCACGCCCTCGCTCTCATGGTTGACAGCGCGCGGGATGCGAGCGCTGCGGACACCTTGTTGGAGTCCATGTAGACGTCCGTGTCCTTGTCGGCTATCTCGCGGAGCAGCGCCAGCATGGACGGGAGCGCCCCGTTGACTGTGGACAGGTCGGCCGCGCCGGCGTCGGCCACCGCAGCCTGGGCGTTGGTCTCGTAGGAGACCTCTGCCCCGAAATCGGCGGCAAGATCGTCGCCGTAGCCCGAGACGGTGGCCTTCACACCCTTGAAACGCTTGTCAAGGCCCGTCTCGAGGGACTCCATGATCCATCCGCCGTTCGGGATGAGCAGATGCAGGTCCTTGTACTTCGGGCCTTTCAGGCTCGCGATCGTCCCGGCGATCCCGGAGACGAAGTCGTAGACGCTGCCGATACTCGACCTGATGCCGTTGAGCAGGCCGCTCACGATGGAGCTGCCCGCGTTGTAAAGCAGGGAGCCGAGGTTGCCCAGGGCGCCCAGGATGCGCCCCGGTATCGATGACACGAAACCCACGACCGAGTTGATGCCGCTCGACACGCCGTTCTGGATGTTGCTCCAAGCGTTGTTCAGCGTGCTCGTCACGGCGTTCCAGGCGGACGACCAGATCGACTGAATCGTCGACAATGCGCCCGATATGACGGACTTCACCGCCTCTATCGCGGTGGACACCACCCCCTTGATGGTGTTCCAGATGCTGGTCACCTTGTCGCCGATGGCGCTCCAGATCGCCTCCCAGATGCTCTTTACGAGCTGCAGCCCGTTCTCGATGACGGACTTGATGAGGGCCACGAAACCCTCGACGAGGGCCGTGATGGCGTCGCTGACGGACTGCGCGATCGATTGCAGGGCGTTCCAGGCGCTCTCCCAGTCGCCGTTGATGACGCTGAGGACGACCGTGATGATGTCCTGGATGACCTGCATGACGCTGGTGATGATCGTCTGGATGTACGGCCACACGTCGTCGATGACGGAGCGGATGGCGGTCATGGCGGCGTCGAATATCGCGGTGATGACCGGGAGCACCGTGGCGATGAGGACCTGGATGGCCGTGCAGACGTCGGTGATTATCGTCTGGATCATCGGCATGTTCGCCGTTATCAGGTCGGCTACGTGCTGGATAAGCGGCGCGACGGTCTCGGCCACGGTGTTCACCACCTGCGCCACGGCCTCGATGATCACGCCGAGTATCGGGACGAGGCTCGAGATTACTGTGGCGACGAGCGGGGCGACTGCCGCCACCAGCCCGAGGAATGCCGTCGACAGCTGCATCACGAGGTTGCAGACCGCGCCGAACAGCGTCTGAAGAGGCCCCGCCAGCTCCGTGAGGCTCTGGAATGCGGGGGCGAGCGACGATGCGATGCTGCCGACCAGGCCGTTGACCGACTCGCGGAACTGCTCGTTCGTAGCGTAGCAGTAGGCGAACACGGCGATGAACGCGGCGATGGCCGCAACTGCCGCTGCGGCAGGCGCGGAGAGGGCTAGGAAGCTGGTGCCGACACCCTGAAGCGCGGGGACGATGCCGCCTGTCAGAGAGTTGACAAGCGCCCCGAGCACGGGTATCTCCCCGATAAGGCCGCTGAGCGAGACGGCCGCCAGCCCGGCCAGGGCCGCTGCGGCAACCTTTCCGCCCGTACCGAGCTGGGTCAGGTCGACGCCCTGTATCTTCTCGGCCAGGCTGTCGAGAAAGGCGCACACCTTCTCGACAGCGCCGCCGGTGCGCGTCAGGTTGCCCTCGGCGTCGTAGGTGACGCCCAGGAACTCGCCGAACGCCTGGGACAGCGGCTTCAACGCCGCGCGGCAGGAGTTCAGCACGCCTCGGATGGAGTTGAACACGGGGATGGCGGAGTCCTTGAGCGGGGTCATCCAGTCCTGCCCGATCTTGGACAGCGCGGCCTTCATGTTCGCCATGGAGCCGGTGAATGTCTCGTTAGCCGCCTGAGCCGAGTCGCCGAAGGCGGAGTACATGGCGTCGGAGAAGGTCTGGAAGTCTATCTCTCCCGCCTTGACCATCTGGGACACCTCGTCGGTCGTCTTGCCGAGGTAGGTCGACAGCGTGGCGACGGCATTGATGCCTCGGTCGGTGAACTGCGCGACCTGCTCGCCGGAGAGCTTGCCGGAGGCGGCAACCTTCGCCCAGATGGCGGAGAGGTCCCCGAGGTCCTGGCCGAAGGTGGCGGCGGTGCCGACGCAGCCGTTCAGGGCCTTCGTCATGTCGTCGCCGGCGGAGACGCCGGACGCGGCGAGCTGGGCGCAGGCCTGGGCTGCGGTGTCGAAGCCGAATGCCGTGCCGTCGACCGACTTCATGATCGTGTCGTAGTAGTCGCTCCACTCGAGCTTCATGCCCTTGAACATCGTCTGGGCCTGCTCGATGTTGAGCGCGCGGCTCATGCCGCCGGTGGCGGCGAGCGTGGTGACTCCGGCGGTGACGGTGCCGATGGCCGTCCCTATCGACTTGGCGACACTGCCGAAGCTGTTGGCGAAGAAGCCCGCGACCTGGGAGCCGATGCTGGACGCCGTGTCCTTGAGGCCCTTGAGCTTGGATGCGGAGTTCTCGACGCCCGAGTCGAAGTCGGAGCCGTCGTATGTTCCCTTCGCGGAGAGAACGTAATCAGCCATTTGGGTTTCCTCCTCCCCAGGGCGTCCATGGCGGGTTCTCCTTGTGCTGCTCCATCAGCGCGTCGATCTCCTCGTAGGTGAAGGAGTCCTCGCAGAAGGAGCCGTTGCGTCTCTTCCAGAGCTTGTGCCGCTTCTTCGACAGGCAGTTGGCGACGGCCACCTGCACGGCGTCCTTGAAGAGGTTCGACTCGCTGACCGTGACGGTCTCAAGCTCCTTGCGCACGAACGCGAGCTGCACGGGGGTGTGCTGCGCGTACTGCTCGTAGTCCCAGCCGAGCCGGGCGGCGAAGAACGCGAAGTCGGCCTCCCTGCGGAACAGGGCGGCGTCCCCCGCGTCCTCGCCGGTCCGGGGCTTTACCGTGAAGTAGTCGAAGCCGGTCAGGCGCGTTAGGGCTAGTCCCCTGCGCCCTTGAATAAAAAAGCGCAGTCGCGCTGAAGCGCCATCATCACGGCCTGGAACACGACCGGGTAGCCGTTGGCCTCGATGAGCTTGTTGACGATCTTCTCTGCCTTCTGCGGGAGGAAGTACCCGCCGCCCTGCACCTTCAGGCCGTAGCCGGCGATAGCCGCCAGCTCCCTGAAGGTGAACATGCCGTCGTTCTTGAAGAACGACGCGACGATGGGCGTGTGGCGCTCCTCGTACAGGTCGATGCGCTTGCGCGAGAACCTGATCTCGCAGGTGCGGCCCTTGACTGTGAAGGTCTGCGGCTCCATGCTCTCCGGGTCTCGCTCAAGCTCGTCCGCGAAATCCTCGTCGCCCTGCGCCTCAGCGTCTTCCATGTAGTCGTCGAACTCGGTGTCTTCTGCCATCGGTCAGGCTCCTTAGTTGTTGGAAACGGTGACGGTCGCTGCGGCGATCTCCGCCTCCGTGGCGGTCTCGTAGAGCCACGGCTTGCCGGTGCCCTGGAACTCCATGGAGTAGGTGGCGTTGTCGTCGTTGGGGGCCTCGAAGTTGTCGGAGGACACCAGCGCGAGGCCCATGCGCAGCGGGACGTACTTGGTGGCAGCGGTCTCGCGGATGCGCTTGCAGATCTTCAGGCACAGGTAGGTGCCGTCGTTGAGGGCCTTCGCGACGGCCTTCGTGGCGGTGTCGTCGGGAGAGTAGAGGCCGTCGATGGAGGCGTCCCAGCTCTTGGAGCTGGCGAACTTGAGCGTCCAGCCGTCGAGGGAGTCGTCCTTGGTCGCCGCCTCGGTGTTCTCCTGGCTCATGTTGAAGCTGAGGTTCTGCTGGCCGCTGACGGCGACCAGGGACTTGCCGGTGCTGTCGGTCACGAGGGCAACGATGTCGTTGCCGCTGAGGGCCTTCGCGGTGGCGGCGTCGAAGTCGCAGCCGGTGAGGTTGCTGTTGGTGGTGGTACCGGAATCGGACATCTCGGTTCCTTTCTAGTCTTTCGTGCGGAGGCCGTAGCAGACGCGGAACGTGAACTCCGCGACGGCGTGGCCCTCGTCGGTCTCGTCTTTCTTTAGTGTCTGCACGCCGTTGCAGGTCGTGCGGTAGAGGCTGAACGGCGCCGGAAGCTCGAAGCCCTCGGCGATCGCCTGCTCGAGCCTCTGCACCATGCCGAGCACCTTGGCGTTGCTGTACGGCCTCGCCGGCTCGCTGATGCAGTGAACCCAGACGGTGACCGCGTCGATGAACATGGTCTTGGTGTTCTCGGGCTGGGTGGACTGAAGCTCGACGCTGTAGAGCGGCGACTCCCTGTTCTCCGGGCTGTCGTAGCAGCGGATGCCCGTGCCGTCCTCGATGGCGCCGATGAGGCACCCGAGGAACACCGCCAGGCTTAGCCGTTGGATCATCTCTCGCCCTCCTTAGAGCTTCCTCAGCTGGTCGACCAGGTCTTGCTTGAATATCGGGCGCTGGGTGTCCACGTTGCGCTTCAGGTAGCGCTGCCCCTGCACGTAGCCGCCGTTCACCGTCCGGTGCCCGTACTCGACATGCGGGGCGTAGCTCTTCGTGTAGCCAACGGTGTCGCCCGAGTGGCCCAGGGACAGGCGAAGCTCGCCGGTGTCGACGGGGGTTCCGCCGTCCGCCTTACCCCGGTTGTAGATCTGGGCCATGTTCTTCGTGATCACGGCCTCGAACCTCACGTGGGACAGGCGGTCGAGCTTGCCGGCGAGGTTGTTGACGTCCTCGATCACGAGTCCCATGGCTTGCACCTCTTCACGCCGACCACGGTCGTTTCGCCGTCGGTGGTCACGTTCTCGACCTCGTATGAGGCCCCCCTGACCTTCACGCCACAGACCCCGGAGAAGTCTGTGGCCGGGCGCTTGGTGAGAAGGGAGCGGGAGACGCTGTCGAACGCGTTGCCCTCGGTGTCGCTGCGAACCCTGTGGGCGGGGCCGAAGCGCACGAAGAAGTCGAACGCGTCAACGGTCGAGCAGATAGGGTTGCGAAGCTCGTCGGTGCCCGTCTGCTCCCGCTTCAGGGCCGTTGCCCTGTACCACTTCATCGGCGCGCCCCCAAGAACTTGATGCCCTGGGGGCGGCATGCCTCGCGCAAGGCCTCGAGGTCGTCGGCATAGGCGGAGAGCACGTCGTCCACGAAAGAGTTCGACATGCTGCCGCCGTCCGACGCCGATTCCGAGGTGCTGCCCTCGTAGCCGCGCAGGCGCAGGGCCTTCACCGCCGCGTCGACGGCGATTGATTCGGCCAGGCGCGGAAGCTCCTCGACCTTGAGGCGGATGAGCAGCCGGTCGGTGACCGACTGGACCATCTCCTCGATCGCGAAGTCCTCCGGCACGGCCTCGTCCGGGAGGTAGCGCGCCTTGACGCGGTCTACGAGCGTCGCCATGGACTAGCCCTCGACGTCCGCCGTGGCGGTGGTGTCGATGGTCGCGATGATGTGGCCGTAGACGTTGGGCAGGACGGGGATGAACACGCCGGACGCCTTGGTCCAGGTGGCAACGGGGTCGGGGGTGTCCCAGCGGGTGCAGGTGACGAACTGCATCTGGCGCTTCTCGTCGAACGCGCCACCCTGCTCAAGCTCCTCGGGGGTCACGCCCCAAAGGCCGGTGCCGACGGAGCCGTCGTAACCCACGGAGCACATGACGAACTTGTCCTCGGGGAAGAAGCGGCCCTGGGACACGCTGCCGCCGTCGGTGCCGATGACGCCGTAGCGCTCCTCGTCGACGGAGAGCGTCAGGCCGTTGAACTGCTGCGCGAGCAGGCTGTTCACCTGGGCCAGGCTGGGCAGGATGCCCGCGCCGTTGACGCCGAAGATGGCCTTCTGCACGGCGGCGTTGCGCTGAATGAGGGCGAACACCTTCTTAGAGGTGATGCCGACGGTCGGGGTCTGGCCCTTGCCCTCGGCGATGGTCACCCAGTTGTCGATGTCGCCCAGGATGTCGGCATCGGAAGCTCCCCAGGCGCCGGTGACCTTCTGGTCGTCTGGCACGCCGAAGTCGACCTCCATGGAGACGTTGTTCTCGGAGATGACCATCTTGCCGGTGGAAAGCGCCTCCATCTTGGCCTTCTCGACGCGGGCCACGACGGACTCGGCGGTGCGGGCCACGTCGTCGAACACGTAGCGGCGCACGGAGTCCATCTGCATGTCCAGGCCGCGCGTGATACGGCGCAGGCGCTCGGAGAGGTTGATCTTCTCCTTGATGAGCAGGGACTCGGTGGTGACGCGCTCGAACGGCACGCGGGAGCCGATGTGGGCCTCGGTGTCGAAGCCGTGGATCATCGCCACGGTGGGCAGGTTGCCGTTCTCGGACAGGCGGGAGTACTCGGCCTCGATGTACTGCGTCTTGCGGTCCGGGAACAGGCGGGAGCCGGTGTAGCTGCGCTGGACGTTGAAGCCCTGCGAGAAATCGAGCATGTCGCGCTCGGTGATGAGGTCGGAAATCAAACGCATGTTGCTATGCCCCTTTCGTTAAACCAGGTAGAGGCCCGCTGCGGCGAGGGTGGTCTTCTTCGCCTTGGCCTCTGCGGATACTTTGTCGGCCTTGAGTCGGCCCTGGAAGATGACCGCCGCCGGGTACTTGTCGGTGTCGGTCATGTCGTAGTCCTCGAGGAACACGCCGAACTCGGACGTGCCCGTGTAGAGGTCGCCCGCCTTGATGAGCTTGCGGCCATCGACCTCCTTGGCCATGGCCTGCGTTGCGGTGCGGGTCTTCGCGACGATGCCCACCTCGGAATCGAGGATGCTTTCGGACTCGCCGTAGGTGAACGCCTTATTGAGCGCCATCTTTCTTTCCTCCGTTCATTCGGTTGCTGTAGTCGGATGCGAACTTGGAAGCGAACGACTGGCTGGGCTTGCTGCCCGCCCCGTCCTTCGGGGGCTGACGCTTCAGCGCCTCCTGCACGGCGGCGTCGACCGCCTTGGGGAACAGGTCCTTGATCTTGGAAATCGCAGCGTTGGTGTCGTCCGCCGTCTCCGAGACGAACATGGACAGAAGCTCGTCTCCCAGGTCGATGCCCGCCGATTTCAGCTCTGAGCGCGCGACGCCCATCTGCTCGGACAGGTTGATCTGGCGCTCAAGCTCGGCCTTCTCGTCCTGCGCCTTCTTCAGCTCGTACTGCGCGCGCTGAAGGTCGTTCATGCCAGCCAGCTTCTCGGCCTCGGAGCGCTTGTCGTCGGCCTGCTGCGCGAGCTGCTCGCGGATGCGCTTCTCGAGCTTCTTGCCCTCGCGCGCCAGCTTCTGCTGGACGATCGCGTTCACCTCGTCGTCGGTGTAGGTCTTGCCGGTCGGCTTCGCGCCGGTGCCGCCGTCGCCCCCGTCGCCCTGCTGCTGGCCGGGGTCTCCGCCGTCGCCGTCCTCGTCGCCGCCGTTGCCCCCGTCTCCCTGCTGCTGGCCGGGGTCGCCCTGCTGCTGGACGTGGCTCTCGCCGTCGATGTTCGAGAACACTTGTCGGTTGTTGCTGTTTGGCATATCTCGCACCCTCCATAAGGTTTTCCCGTGTCTCATGCCTGCACGTATCCCGTAGCTTTTAGCGGGTTCCACGCCTGCCCGTTGCCGTGGCTTTTAACGACCTCAACGCTCGGTCGGTCTTTGACCCGGCTAGTGTCCCGCGTGCGTGAGATTCGGCCCTTACGAAGGGTCTAGGACGTCCTCGAGCTGTTCCAGGCTCGGGAGGCCGGCCATGCGCTCGACCTCCTCGCCGTCGTCGGTGATGACCACCATGGGGATTCGCGTTATCCGCTCAGAGCCGTTCAGGCGCTCCATGAGGCCGTCCCAGCCCCAGTGTTCGCGCACCTGTTCGGGATACTCGGATGCGAGCGGCTCTATGACCGCCTTTCGGTAGGCTTCGCACGCGGGGCATCCCCGGCGCGTGATGTACTCGGCCCTTATCACGTCTCCTCCAATCGCCAAAGAAAAGCCCCCGGAATGGGGGCTTCGTTCTACCTTGACGGTGAGAAGGGTGTTCGTTTTTAGCGGTTAAGTTCCTTGTTTCGCCTGCGGATGATGGCCCCTGCCTGCTCCTGGCTTATCTCGTCGAGCCACAGCTCGCCTATGAGCGTGTCCCACAGCTCGGGATCGTCGTGCCACCTGCCCAGCGTGAAGTTGTACGTCTCGGCGGTGCCCGCCTCAAGGTCGATGCGCGACACGCGCTTTCCCGATTCATCGGTGTAGTAGGTCATTTGCGCACCTCCTCGATGTTTGGCGGGGTCGTCAGCCCGTCGGACAGCTCTATCATGCGGCGCACAAGCTCGGCGCGGCGCTTCGGGTCGGTCTCGGGCAAGCGGGCTTCCTCGTACAGCTTGTGCAGCTCGTTCTCCTTCAGCGCCAGCGACTCTGGCGTGTGGAACTGAAGCTCGAACCTGAAGCCGTCGGGCGTCTCGAGCTGGCAATTGACGCCGCGATAGGTGACGCCCGTGCTTTGCAGCGTGTTCTTGACCTTGACCAGAGTATAGCCCGCCTTCTCAAGCTCGGCGCGGATGCGGGCGAACTCGTCGGCGAAGCTCTCCGTTTGCAGCTGGTAGGTGTACCAAAGCACGTCGTGGATGCCGTCCGCCGCCTCTTGCTCGGTGATCACGTCCTTGTACGAGTCGGTTCTGATTTTGCGTGCTAGCGACTGCTGGCCCTTGAGCCTGAAATCAAGCCCCGCGAGCGTCGAGCCAACGCGTTGGAGCGATTGCAGGAAGGACGTGGTCTCAGGCTCGCGAACCATGGCGTCGGAGCGCAGGCGCATGGCGTGCGTCGCCGAGTCGCCGCCGCGCTTCTGCACGTACTCGTCTATCCACTTGTCCCAGTCGGCGACCTCGAGCGTGTACGAGCAGCGGCACCACGGGTGCATCGGCGGGAAGTTCGTGCCGGGCATGCGCTCAGAGAGCTTGGCGGGATGCTGCTTCTGGTATGCCTCCAGTCCCCGGCAAGCCTCGCAGGCCTTGCCGTCGTGGACGCAGCTTATGGCGTAGCACTCGAAGTCGGACTCGTGCACACGGGCCTGCGCCTCGTTGAAGAGGTACGTCCCCTCGGTGTACACGAGCCGCATGGCTGTGCGCACGCCGCTGTGGCCCAACCTCTCCCGCAGCGCCCGGGAGACCTCGTCGTAGGAGACGCCGCGCGCTATGAGCTTGGAGAAGTCGTCGTTGAGGTACGCGGCCAGCTTCTCGCGGCTCGCCCAGATGCGCTCGGAGAAGTCCCCTCCGGACGCCCAAGCCGCCCCGACCGTGGCCCTGACGATCTCGGAGTCGTAGCGGTAGAAGTCCGTGCCGAAGCCCATCTCCTCGGCGGCGATGTTGGCCGCACGTCGCGCCTGCTCGGTGAAGTGACGCTCAAGCCCCTCCTGCTCGATGGCCCCGATCTCGTACTGCTGGATGCGTATCTGCAGCTGGATGGCCTCAAGCTCGTTCAGCCGGTAGATGGACTCGCGCACCGGCATGAGGTCGGCGTACTGCGGGTACTTCCTGACGAACTCGTCCATGCGCTCCATCAGGAGCGTTGTGTCCTCGGCGCTGATGGACTGCAGCAGCCGCCGATACTCGATCACCTTGTCCTCGCCGTACCGGGCGTAGTAGGCGGCTATGAGGCGGTCGAGCTTCGCCGCCTCGCTGGCATAGATCCTCTCCAAGTCGCTGCGGAGCGCCGCCTCGTCCTCGGAGAGCTGCGCCAGGAACTCCTCCCGGCGCAGCTGCCAGTACTCGTCGTTAGGCTTGCTCATCGCTGCCCGTCAGAAGCTCGATGATCTGGGCCTTGGTCGCGTTCTTCGGGAGGGAGATGCCACTTCCCTTGGCAAGCTCGCGCAGGTCGTTGAGCTTCATGGCCTTCAGGGCCGCGTCCTCGTCGTCCTCGGGCTGCTCCACGGCGTCGCCAGGCGCCTCGCCCTCGGCGGACGATTCCTGCTGCTCCTGCGGCCGCTCGCCGCCATCGGGCTGCTCCACGGCGTCGAAACCCTCGAGCACGCCCACGGCCACGAGGTCTTCGCGGATGTAGCCCGCGCGGCACTTGAGCCACCCGGGCGCCGCCCCCTCGACCTCTACGGCGGTGCCGTCGGCCAGCGTGCCGACCACGGGCGCGCCAGGCTCCGGCTGCTCGCGCACGGCCAGCTGCTTGCCCCTGCTATAGATCGCTACCTTCATTTCCGTTTCCTTTCTCGTCGTCCTTGTCGTCAAGGTATCCCGCCGCCGTCTCGTCGTCGACGCCGATGAGCTTGAGCATCGCCAGCGCGTTCCTGCGCGTCATCGTCCCCTTGCCGTACTGGCGCAGGATGGACGTGATCTTGTACATGTCCTGCCCGCCGACCGTGGGTGTGCGGTTCGTCGGCATGCCGCCGCTTATGGCCTCGGCCTTCTCGTCCTGCTCCTCGCGCTTGCGCTGCATCTCGGCCCTGGGGTCGCTCACGCAGGACAGCACGGAGAGCTGCGTCTCCTCGGACACGATGCCGGAGAGCTGGCCCGCCACGCTGGCCTCGGACTGCAGGTCGTCGGGCATGTTGCGGTGCATCGTCACCTCGACGGCCTTCCACTCGTCGCCGGCGAACCCGGCGTTGGGGTAGGCTGCGAGCAGCCGCAGGCGCTCCTGCACCCCGCGCTTGAACTTCAGCTCCTTGTTTCGCGCCAGGTTGCTCATGGGCATCATGCGCATCTTGAGCGCTATGCCCGAGGCGGTGGCGAAGTTGTCGTCGGTGATGTCGGGCACCATCGCCGTCTTGTAGATCAGCGTCTCCAAGCGGTTGATCAGGTTCTCCTGCACGGCGTCGGCGTTGGGCTTCACGAGGAACGCCACGTCCAGCCCCTCGGTGCTCTCGCCGTACAGGTTGATGATCTTGTTCTCCCGGATGTTGTCGATCTCGTCGTCGTCAAGCTCCTTGCCCTTGACCACCATGTAGCAGTCGCTGAAGTACTCGACGTCGTTGGCCTTCTCGGACAGCACCGCGTTGTATTGCTCGATGAGGGACAGGACGCCCTCGTACAGGCCGCGCCCCTCGGTGTTCTGGCGGAAGTCCACGGCGGGCACGGAGCCGAAGGCGTGGGCGCTGGGTTCGCCGAACGCCAGGCCCTCTGAGGAGCGCGCGAAGTCGACCACCTGCGCGGAGTCCGACCAGCTGCCCTTGATCGCGCCGTCGTCCCCGTAGAACCAGCGCACGAAGAACAGCGGGCGCCTCAGCACGGAGTCGTCGTAGACCATGAACGACGTGAGCGGCGACACCGCGACCGAGCGCGGCATGCCCTCCTCGTCCTGGTACAGCATCTCGTAGGCGTGGCCGAACTTGGAGGCCATCTTGGACAGCTCCGCGTCCACGTCCTCCTGCATGTTCCTCGCCGCAAACTCGGCGATGAAGGCCTCCACGGCCTCTTTGCGCGAATCGCCCATATCGTCGGCGCTGCGCACCGAGAGAGTCATGGGAACGCCGATGAAGTAGCCCTCGAAGGTCTGCGTGACCGTGTACGCGAAGTCCGCCGCCATGCGGTTGTTCGGCTTGTAGTCCGGCCTCTTGCGCCAGGAGCGGTCGAAGATCGCGTAGCGGCCTCGGTATGCCGCGTCCAGATACTCGTAGCGCGGCTTGTGGTCCTGCTCGAACTCGTCCACGAGCCGCTGCAGGAGTTCGGGCGTCATCTCGGTGCCGGACGGCAGGCGGAAGTCGTCCGTCTCCGGCTCGCGCTGCATCTGGTCGTAGTAGAAGGAATGGAACTCGTGCGTCACTTAGATGCCTCCCTTGAAGAACTTCACGCCGGGGCGCGACTGCCACTGCCTGATCGCGGACGCCAGCGAGTCGGGCATGTCGTCGTGCGCGGCGTTCTCGTTGTAGTCGAGCACCTGGTTCAAGGCATCCGCGTCGAGCGGGTACTGGTCGCAGTCCAGGAACCTCACGTTCGCCCACTGGCTGCGCAGGTGCGTGCTTATCTTGATGTACTTGTTCTCGCTCTCCTGGTATGAGCAGCACGGGCGCCCCCTGCGGATGATGGACTTCCTCAGGTAGCCCTTGTCGGCGTTGGACTCGCAGAAGACCGTGCCTATGCGCAGGGCCTTGCACTCGCCCAGGATCTCGCCCAGGCAGTCGTCCACGTGCCTGTGCCACATGCGGATGTGCGCGTACCAGGTGCCGCCGCACTCCTTGACGCAGGTGAAGGCCGTGTAGTCGGAGCCTCCGTAGCTCGCGTCGATGTGGCCTATGCCGTCGGCCAGCAGCTTCGGCTCCCTGAAGAACTGCGCGTTCGTGAACATGGCGTCCTCGTCGGCGATGTGCTTCAGCTCGTAGTTGGCGGCGAACAGCGACGGGGACATGCCGGCGCGCACGCGCTCTATCTCCTCGCGGGTCATGAGGCCCGTCTCGAAGCAGCTCCAGCGGCGGATGTTCGGCATCAGCTGGAAGGCGTCGTCCTTGTGCCAGGGCGTGCCGGTGTTGAAGATGCGCCCGCCTCGGTTGCGGATGTTCTGCAGCTCCATGTACAGCAGCTTGATGCGCTCGCGCTCGGCGGCGGACACGCGGTCCTTCACGTTCACGATGTCGTCGGTGAACACCTTGTCGGCGTGCTTGCCCGTGAGCGAGCCGCCACAGCCGAGGCCTAGCAGCTGGGGAGCACCCGACACGCCCTGCTTGAGGTTCGTGGAGACGGACGACTGCGTGGCCTTCGTCACCACGAGGTCGGTGCCGTACAGCATGCGCGCGAGGGCCTGGAACCACTCGGACTGAAGCACGTTGGCGGTGGCCGTCATGACCTCGGCCACGTCGTCGTCGGTCTTGCGCAGGAAGATGACGCGCTCGGCGGGGAACAGCACGATGATGAACGCGAACGAGATATGCAGGCACGTGGTCTTGAAGGAGCCTCGGTGCGCCTGGATCGTCTCGTCCTCGGTGCCGAACACCATGTCCTTGATCCATTTGTTGTGAAGGGCGGTGAGCTTGTCGTATCCCAGCTTCACGGCGATGTCGGCGGGGCAGTCGTACACGAGGTCTATCAGGTCAGCCTTTGTCGGCATGTCGCCTCGCCTCAATCAGCTTGCCGATCTCCTCGGCGGCATGGGTGACGTCGGCGGACACCTCTACCCGCTCGACGGGCTTCTCGCCCGCCGTGTCGCGCAGGAACTGGATGGCGGCGATGTCGCCGCGCATGGCCCTCTTCGCCACCTTGAGCACGCTTATCTCGGAGACCGTGAGCTTTCGGTCGGGGTAGTCCTCGAAGGACATGCCCTCCAACTCGTCAAGCTCGGCGTCGGTGCCCTCGAACGGCATGTGCAGCACGGTGCGCGCGATCTCCTGCAGCTGCTTCTTCTCGCGGCGCTTCTTGGCCGCCGCCTTGCCGGCCTTGGATGCCGCCGCGCGGCGCTGCTCGGGGGTCTGGTCGCGCTTTGGCTTGATCAGGTTCTCGTCGTTCATGGGCTAGTCCTCGAACTCGAGGCCCATGAATCGCAGGCGCTTGTCAAGCTCGGCGAGCGCCCCGAAGTCGTTGGAGCCGTACACGAGGGCGTGGACGATGGCGGTGTCCATGACGTACTGCCACTGGCGCGCGTCCCAATGGTCGCTGCAACGGTCGTCGCGCCACGCGTTGAACCACGTGACGGTCTCGGGCGGCCAGTCCGTGTCGGCTGGAAGTGTCGGCTTCTCCTGCTTCGCTGCCATGCGTTCACTCCTCTCTGGTTTGCGTCGTCGATGGAAAGGGCCAGCGCCTTAGGATCGCGCTGGCCCTGGGTTCCCCCTAGTAGGAGGAGCGGCCGGAAGAGCTGCCGCGACCGCGATTGAACGCGGAGCGCACTCGGTTGGCGATGTTTCCCGCTGCCTGGCGAATACGACCGAACATGCCTGCCTCCTCTCGTTTTCGGGAACAAAAAAGACGTCCCGAGGGACGCCTTGATTTTCCTATGCGCGTGAGATTGGCCTTAGCCCTCAAGGGCCTCAAGGAGTTTCGACCCGTCCATGTACAGGTCGCCGTACTTCGCCAGGGCGAACTCCCTGATGAAGCTCTCGAGGTCGTCGGAATCGCGGAACACGCACACCACGTGGTAGGCGCTGCTCCAAACGTTGTCGTAGTAGGGCCTCACCTCAAGCGACTCGAACGCCTTGAGGATCGCCGCCGCCTCGGCGAAGCTGTCGCCCTCTAGGCTGTCGGTCGTCTCCACCGAGTCGAGCGGGTTGGGCATCGGCGTGCCCTTCGGCTCCTTCGGCTTGAACTGCCGCTTGTTCTGAAGGCCTATGCGCTCCTCGAACACGGGGCGTATGACGTCGCCGAAAGTCCAGCCCTCGGCATCGGCCTTGACCAAATCGGCGAAGCGCCCGCGCTCGTCGGCGTCGTGGAAGCAGAAGCAAATCCAGAACCCCGAATCGACGGCCATCTGAAAGCGCTTCTCCTCGCGCTTCTCGCGGTCGCGGTAGCTCTTCTGGTGGTCGGTCAGCTGCGCCTCCTCGGCGGCTTTCGCCTCCTTGCGCGCCTTCTGCGGCTTCTCGAACTTAAAGCCCATAGTGCTCCCACCTCTTCTCGTCGGCCTCGATGAACGGGTACCACTTCTTGACCACGGCGAAGTCGTCGGGGCGCTTCTCGCGCAGGGGCTTCATGAACCGCATGTCCAATCCGTCGAAGCTGCGCCCGAACAGCTCGTAGTCTGGCGGCAGGCCGATGCCTCTGCGATCTATCGCGTCCATGACCTCGGCTTTCGTCCAGTCGGCCACAACGGACGCCTTGTGCGTGGACTGCTTCATCAGGCCGTGCTTGGTGAGGCTGGCGCGGCGGTACGGGTTGTCGCAGGCGCGCACGCCGTCGCAGAACCACGTGTCGTCGGGCAACCCGAGGTCCTCGAGGATGTAGGGGCGCATGTCGTCGTAGCCGTACACGGGCATGTTCGCCGCCTCGATCACGTCGCAGTGCGCGGGGCTTTGGAACACGCAGTTGTTGAGCGTCCTCGACCACCTGGGGTGCGGGTACTGGTGGATCTTCACGCCGAACACCTTCTCGATGCTGCGCACGTTCTGCTCGACCATCGGAAGGCCGGGGATAGACCAGTAGTAGATCGGCACGACCTCGACGCCCTCGTCCTCGAGCGCGACCCACGCGGCCAGCGAGTCCTTGCCGAGCGAGCAGGAAAGCACCACGGGTCGGCCTTCCGCCTTGAGCCGCTTGCGGATCTCGGCGCTAGTCGGCTGGCCCTTGATTATCGTCGGCATCTTCGCTCCTCTCCGTTATCTCGATGGGTTCACCCATTCCGTTCAACGTCAGCTTAAAGCCCATGTGAGAAGCCATCGTCGCAAGAGTCGCGGAACCGATGTTCGACCCCTGCTTGATCGTGTTCTTGATGTACATAGGCGATTTGCCCATGGCCTTAGAAAGCGCGTACATGCTCGTATCCGACCGGTCGAGCATTTCCCTTAACGCCTCTGTCGGTGTCACTCGAAACCTCCCTTCAATATTGGATCTTCTGGCAGATTATACAGCAACCTATATAGCTGTAGGGCAAATATTATATATGTAGGAATTATGTATTATAGGGCAATAATTAAGCCCCCACCATAGGGCAATAACCTTTGCTGTATATTGTCCTTGTCAGCAATGGGGGCCACAAAGCCCACAGAGCTAGCAAGCAAGCAACTTTAGAACCGAATAAGGAGGCTACAGAGATGGCAGAGCAGCAGAGTTTAGATCTGGTGGCAGGTGGTCAGCTGGTGAGCAACCATACGATCCTAGCCATTGTGGAGGGCATGCGAGCAAGGGGCTATTTCCGAAAGGGCCAGCAGGGCCGAAAGGATGGCCTAGAACTCGCAACAGCCTTGAAGCTCATTAACGAGTATATGGCATATCCCGACCTTGGCAGGTACACAGTGGAGGCCACGAAGCACAGGGCCATTAACGAGGTTCCCAGGGCCGATTACGAGCCGGTGGAGATCATGAGGGCTTGCGACAACTGGCTAGCCCAGATCACCGAGGCATTCAAGACCGACCCAGACGAGGAGGCCGTTATTTACATGGTGAAAGACCTTCGAAAGCAGGTCATAGCCGATGGCATCGTGTCAGGTGACCTCAAGGTGAAGAAGCTCTTCGGAAAGTCGAGCTTCTACTACCAGGCGGCTAACGGCAGGTGGTTCAAGGCCGATTACATCCCTTGGAATATCGAGGACTACAACCCCATCAGACCGGCAGAGCATGCGGCCTAAAGCAAGCAGGAGGCCCCGAGAAGGGGCCTCCCACAACAACACACAGGAGATCATACCATGCAAAAGCTACTCACGAAAGAGCTTCAGAAGAAGCTCCCGCCGCTCTACTCGCAGGACGGCAAGAAGGCCGAGACCGTGGTTTACGGCCACTGGTTCAGCTGCTTCAACGGCTGGGACTTCTACGCCACCGAGTACGACGAGGAGACCGGCGACATGTTCGGGTTTATCTTCGGGGCCGTCCCCGAGATGGGCTACTTCAACCTGGCAGAGCTTGAGGAGATCAACCGTAAGTACGGCCTGAACTACTTCGAGCGCGAGACCTATTTCACACCCGCAAAAGTAACCGAGATACCGAGGATAGCCGAGGCGTTCGGCTACCTCTGGGAAAAGTAACAGATCACTACAGGGAGGGGCCTAGCCCCTCCCATAAAGGAGGTTTTCACCATGGAACGAGGAAAGATCATCGAGAAGATTAAGAAGCTTCGCGAGCACAGCGTGGAGAACGGCTGCAACGAGGCCGAGGCCATCCAGTTCGCACTCAAGGCCCAGAAGCTCATCGCGGACAACGACGTGGAGGAATGGGAGCTTGCCGACGAGGTCAGGCAGGTGACCGAGACCACCACCGGGTGGACGGCCAAGGTATGGGCGCCGAGCCTGGCGCAGGCCATCGCCGACAACTTCAGGTGCAAGGTGTACCAGCGCAGGGTGACGGCCCGCAAGTACGAGTTCGTGTTCGTCGGCTACAAGGCGGACAGCGAGGCGGCGGAGATCGTCTACGCGAACCTGCTCGAAACCTGCCACAGGCTGGCGAACGAATACCAGGACTTCGCGTACACCGACCCCGGCGCATACTCCAATTTCGTCATCGGATTCATCGCGGGCGTGCGCGCCGAGCTTGAGAAGCAGTGCTTCGAGCTGATGATCGTTTGCCCCAAGGAGGTTGAGGATTACTTCGAGGGGCTGGGGCTTGGCCGATCCCACAGGCGAGGCCTCAAGGCGTCCAACAACGACAGTATAAGCCGAGGCATGCAGCAGGGCCGCGACGCGGTGCGCAGCCGCCGCGTGGAGGCTTCGAGGGGCAACCTCCTGCCGGCATAGCAGGACAGCACAGGGGCAGGGCTTCAGGCCTTGCCCCGATCTTTAGAAAGGGGCGAGCCATGCAGGTAAAGGCAGGCGACATTTTCGAATGCGAGGGCAGTTTCTACCAGGCCATCAAGGCCACAGCGAAAACAGCCACGATCAGGCCCATAGAAAGCACCTTCGAGGGCTACGCAGACCCCTACGGGTGGGAGCGCAAGTATTTACCGGTGCCCAACCAGTTCATTGCAAGCGATCCATGGATGGGCAGGGAGCGAAGCGAAAAGGGGCAGCGGCTCAAGATTCACGACTACACGCGGGGCAAGACCTGCCCCGAGCTTCACATGGGCTGTAGAACCCTGGTCCGATGGGACGGCACCCCAAGCATTCGCGACACGTACAACTAGGAGGCAACCATGCAACGAGACTACACATGCACGATCAGGCACGGCGGGGGCTTCGGGGGCGGCTACGGCGGCACCTACGACAGCGAGCACCATTACCAGTCGGCGCACAGGGCGGGAAGCAAGGCCAACGAGGAAGACGCCCGCACGACATGGCGAAGGATGCACGGCAATGCGGGCTGGTGCGAGGTTGTGCCGGGAAGCGTAATGATCGAGAAGGGGAACTGGGCATGAAAGCATACAGCACCGAGGCGGTGGCGAAACAGCTGCAGACCGACGAGGGCCGCGCCCTGATGGAGTCGTGGGACTCGCACTGGGAGGAGGTCATGAGGCTTGCCGAGGGCTACGGCTTCATAGTGCAGGCCTACGGCGGCGTCGCCACGATCGCCACGAACGAGGAGCAATGCAGGCAGACAGGGTATGAGCGCAAGGCGTCCATGGTGATCGCTTCCGGCCTTGCCGGGGAGGTGATGGGCGATGGACGACAGGGAGCCTAGGCAGTGGGCCGAGCTGCTCGAGATCCTGCGAAAGGCAAAACAGGACTTCAAGGAGGCAGTAGCAGCCGAGAAGCCCGTAACCGAGGGCCTCGAGTACATCAGATAGCAGAAAGCCCCTAGATTCGATTCTAGGGGCTTTTCCATGCCTCCAGGGGCTACAAAAGCCCCCATATACCGGCAACCCAGCGAGCAAGCAGGGAGCAAACCCCGATCATCGCGAGCAACACAGCCACGAGGCTACCGGCATACACCACGGCGGCTATAACCTTCTGCGCACGGTTCACTTCAGGCCCCCGATCCTGGCCTTGAGCTTGCCCAGCACCCCGCAGTGGCGAGGCGTGGGCACGAACACGAAGCGCCTACAGCCCTCGCGCCCGCAGGCACCGGCGTAGGGCCTCGAGCCGGTTATTCGCCCGCGCTTGCGATTGCGGTCCTCGCAGTCCATCAGGAGCAGTCGCATATCGTCGCAGCCGCAGGCCTTAGCCAGGTTCGCCACGGCCTGCACGACGTCGGCGCACTCGTCCATCAGCTTGTCGAGCGCAGCGCGCTCGAACACGCTGTTAGTCAGCCACTCGCACCCTTCGTTGTCCCACGCCTGCCAAGCGCCGAATACCTCGGCGGCCTCCTCGAGCACCTTCAAGGCCTGCTCCTTGTCCGGCTTCACGCCGTCGAACGTGGCGATGCTTCCCATGATCACGCATTCTTGCATATCAAACTCCTATCAGAAGGCGCGCGAGCGACATCGCCGCCCACAGCGCCAATCCATCTACGACGAGGCACCCGGCCAGCGCGGCCAAGCACCCCCAGTTGCAGCCCCTCATGCCGTCACCCGCAGGCGAAGAGCGCCAGCATCACCAGCAGCGCCGCCAGCGCCCGCAGGACGTACAGCTCCCAGGCCAGCACGGCGACGCCGACGAGTACCAGCGCCGCCGTCAACCAACCCATCGGTCGCACCCGTCCTCCTGCATGTCCTTGTCGTTGTCGATGGCCCAGTCGCGCGCCCACCGCGCGGCCTCCCAAGGCGTCTGCGCCCAGGACTCGGCGAACGCCTCGCGGAAGTCGAGGTCGCATATCCCGGATTCGCGGCACCCCATCAGGAAGTGCGTGCAGGTGCCGCATACCCTCGGCTCCTCCTGGTTCCACGGCGCGCGCGGATCGGACTCGTAGCACCCGGGCGGCAGGTTCCAGCCGCTCCCAGGCTCGTAGCAGCCGCCGAAGCCGTCGTATTCCATGTCACCACGCCCTCTCGAACCGGGTCTGGTCGAGCCACCAGCTCGGGCAGGGCTTCAGGCCTCGCCAAAATCTGTAGTACGCCCAATCCTTCTGGCGGTCTGCGTGGGCGCGGCCGTAGAACTTCCCGTAAAGGCACGTCGAGCAGTTCCCCGGCACCTCTTGCGTCGCGATCACCCTCGCCATCGTCAGTCACCGTCCCAAACGCCGTCGGGGCGCATGCGGGCCATCGCCGCCAGCTGCAGCAGCGGGCGCTTGGCGTTGCCCTCGGTGGCCTCCCAGTAGTCGTCGGAAACCTCGTCGGACAGCTTGGCCGCAGCCGATTCGAGCACGGGGATGGACTCCGCGCCCGTCATGCCGTAGATGGTGCGGATGCCCTCGTCCCCGAAGACGCGGTAGTAGTGCTTGGCGTAGTTGTAGGTCACGTTCAGCCAAAGCATGGTCGTGCCGCCCATGGCGTAGGTGCCGCCGCGCATGTCGTGCGCGACGTCGGTCTCAAGCTGCTCGCGCGTAACGGGGTCGAGCAGGCGTATGTCGTAGCTCATTCGGCCCCCTCCCAGAAGTCGCAGTGGTTGTTGTCGCCCGTCATAAAGTGCTTGCCGTCGTGGTTGCAGTAGCAGCGCGTGGTCTCGCGGTCGGTGTCCAGACGCTTTCCAGTGAGGTCGAACGCCTGGGCCTTCACGACCTCGTGCTCGTGGTGAGCACAGTTCCCGCAGCGGTGCGCGGGCGGCTTCCACTCCTCGTGGATGTCGGGGTTAAACACGTATTGGTCGGTCATTCGCTTCTTCCTTGTCTGCCATGGCAATCCTCTCGCCGATCCAGCGCATCACCGGAACGGCCATCGAGTTGCCTATGGCCTTGTATCGCGGGCCGTCTGGGCATTTTTCGGCAGGCTTGCCTCGATACGGCACCTTCGTATGGTTGTCGGGAAACCCTTGGAGCCGTTCGCACTCCAAAGGCGTGAGTCTTCTAACGATCATGTTTTCTCCCTCGTCAGCGAAAAGCGTTTGCATGTTGGTGGTGGAAAGGGTGAGCGACACGTCGTCGCTCACCAGCGCCCCTTTGCCCCCACCCGCGCGGCCGCAGCGGACAATGAGGGTGCACGCACTCATACGCACACCGTCGGCGTATCCCCGCCGACCTTGAGAGTTCCCGCAATGTTCTCACCTATGGCCGTGTTTGCGGCAAGGTCAGCCATGGCGATGGGCGCGTCCTGTAAAACGGACGGCTGGATATTCATGCCTTCGCACGTTCCGCTCGGAAGGGTTGGTGCCACGCCGCCCTCGGAAAAGATCCTCTTGCTCTGGACGTCCCAGCCGTTAAGGCACCCAGGATTGGTGGCGACCGCAGGGTTGTGCCAGTCTGCCGTGAGCGTGGGCGAGACCTCCTCCTCGTAGCCTAATCCGCCGGCCCCGCTTCCTTGGTGGTACTTGAAGCCTGCGCTTCGAGCGCCGTCTCTAGCTTCGGCGGCAAGTCGCGCCCTCTCTTCCGCGCCCGTCGAAGGACTCCCGCACAGGCTTTCGGACTCAACAAGTACGCCGATGGGGGGGCAGGCTCCAAGACGTCCGACAAGAAAGAGACGGCGCCGTCTTTGGGCCACTCCGAAGAACTGCGCATCAAGTACGCGCCACGCCAGGCCGTACCCGAGTTTGTCCATTTCGGACAAGAGCTGTCGGAAAGCCTCCCCGTCTTCGCTTGAGAGCGCTCCCGGGACGTTTTCCCAAAGAAACCATCGAGGACGTATCTCGCGTACTGCGCGAATGTACTCGAACATGAGACCGGATTCACCTTGCAACCCCTCTCGTTTGCCGGCGATCGAGAACGATTGGCACGGACTGCCGCCGACGACCAGATCGCACTTGCCGCGATACTTCTTCCACTTGACCTTCGTGACGTCACCGACGTTCGGCACGTTCGGATAGCGCTCCGCGAGCACGGCGCTCGGGAACTCATCGAACTCGGCGAAGCACAGCGGCTCCCAGCCGAGCGGTTCCCACGCGACGGTTGCGGCCTCTATCCCGCTGAAAAGCGAGACGTACTTCAAACCCATGCCGCTCACCACTCGGCGTAGTAGGCGGGGTGCTGCATGGTGCCGCCGATGTTCTCTCTACGCCGCACGATCGAGAAGCCCCTGCGCTCAAGCACGGAAATGGCAGCATGCTCGTCGGCGTTGCAGTCCGCGTAGCAAAGGAGTACGCCGCGCTTGCCATCTTTCGCCGCGCGCTCGATAAGCCCCTCGAACTCCGTGATGTGCTTGTTTCCCGAGCGGGATGCCATGCTCCTCGCATCGTCTGCGGTCAACCTTCTAAAACTCATAGCTCCTCCTCGTCTTCGTCGTCCCAGTTCGCCATGTCGTGGAGCAGCCGGGGCGCCACCGACTCGCTGAGGACGGCGCCGCTCTCGAGAAGCGCGAAGCAGCAGTAGTCGTCCCCGGACAGGTCGTCCACGATCCGCGCGGCCTCCTCGATGTCCATGGTCTCGGCGATGACGATTCCGGCGCGAATCGCGCCGTCGTAGCTTTGGAGCCGCGACCTCTCGTAGACCCGAATCATGCCTCGGCCTCGTCATAGAAACCGGCGTCCCTCAGCTTCTCTTCGTAGATGGCGCGGAACTCGCCGTCGAACTCCTTCAGCACGTCCAGCATCGTCAAGCCCTCGGGCGCCTCTGCGTACTGCGTCGCCGCCATGAGCCAATCGCCGTACGGCCTGGGCTTGCCGTCGTCCTTGACGGAGGCGTAGCCGATGCAGTCTTCGGCGATCGCCTTGCGCCCGGCCTCGCGGACAGCCTTCTCAACCCGCGTCGACAGCGCCGCTTGCAGCTCGCTGAGCTTCTTGCGCAGGTCGGTTATCTCGACCAGGAGCCTGTCGTTCTCGTCCTGCTGCTCGAACAGCTGCGTGAGCACGTACTGCTCGCATGTATTGATCTTCATCGTCTGTTCCCTTCTCGAATGATCTCGTTTCCGTCCCTGTCGGTTATTGCCCAGTAGCCGTAGTCGTACAGCTCGGGGCTGTGAGGCTCGTGGACCTGAAGGAGCCGGCCCGTCCACCAGGCCTCCTCGTAGGTCTCGGAGCGCCACCGCCACTCGGCCCGGAGAGTCGCGCCGCCGTGGAACCCGTTGTGGCACCCGGTCGTGCCGCTGCCGCACAGGGCGAAAAGCGGGCTTCGCAGGCTCCACGTGCCGTTCGGCGTGGCAAGCTCAAACTCAAGCCCCCAGCTCCGGTGCGCCACGTGGTGGCAGTTGGTCGCCCGCCTTCCGCAGACGCAACACCTCGGCCGGGTCGGCTCGTAGCGTCCCTTGCCGGTGTAGCGCGCCCCGAGGTGGGGCTTGCCGTAAAGCTCGGCGCGCCCCATGGGCAGGCCTCGGAGCTGCCGCGCGTCCAGGATCATGCCAGCCTCCCGTCCGGGCCGTCGAACTCCACGACCCTCGCGCCGTGCCTGAGCCTCGACACGATGGCCGTCGCGGTGTCCGCGTCCCCCTGCTCGGCCAGACGGCGCACAAGGTCGCTCGGCCTGTACTGCGTGGTGACCAGGGTCGGCAGCATCGCCGAGTAGCGCGTGTCGAGCAGCTGGAAGAGGCTGTCGAGCACGAAGCCCGTGGGGCGGCGCTTGCCCAGGTCGTCCACGATCAGGTAGCGCGCCTCGGCGTAGCGCCTCAGCGGGTCGCCGCCGTCGCGGAAGCTGCGTTGGATCTCGTCCAGCACCCGGTACATCGGGGCCATCAGGACGACGCCGCCGCCGTCCGAGAGCCGCTTGGCCACGGCCGCCGCGCAGGTGGTCTTGCGGGTACCGACGCCGCCCCAGAGGTAGAGCCACTGGCCGGACTCCATGGCCCGCGCTAGCTCGTCCGCCTTCGGGTGGTCGAGCGCCAGGTAGCGCTCGGGGACTCCTGCCTTGACGTACCGGCGGCGCTGCCTCTCGGCTCGCTGCCGCTCGGCCTCGGCCCTCTCGCGCTCGTCCTCCCTCTCGCGCTCGGCGCAGGCGCCGTCGCAGCCGCACTGCTCGAAGCCGCAGAACCAGCGCTTGCCGTGGGTGTCCACGTAGCGCGCCCGCAGCTCGGCGCCGCAGTGGGGGCACCTAGTCGTACTGGGAGTAGTCATCGCCCGTCGCCTCCTTCCTCGGCTTCGAGGAGCGCAGCCAGTTGCGCACCGCCGCCTTCCAGTCCTTCATCCGCGACTTGCCGACCATCCAGCCCTTCTGGGCGTAGTAGTCGACGAACCGCTCGGGGTCGAAGTCCACGGGGTCGATGCCCTTTGACTCGGCGAATGCGACTGCGTACTCCGCGACCTCGGTGGGAGAGGGGGCGCGGAAGCGCGCCTTGCTCCTCTCTCCCTCTTCCTTAATTCCTCTTCCTACTTCCTCTTCCTCTTCGCTTGGCCGTTTGCTTTCAGGCTCGCTTGCCGCCTTGCTCTGCGCTTTGCTTCCGCTTTTGCTTGTTGGTTTGCTTGCCGTTTTGCTTCCGCTTTTGCTTGCACCGCTGCTTGATGTTCTGCCGCCGCTGCCCCCCGCCACGATGCGCGAGCGGGAGGTCTCCATGACGGGCCTGATGGCCGTCAGCACGGCCTCTTGGGTGTCGGTGCGCGGCTCAGGCTCCTCGCCGGTTCTCAGGTATCGGACGATCATGCCTATAAGCTCGTCGCCCTCCCTGCGGCTGCGGAGCCTCAGAGGCCCGTCTATCAGCGAGTCCAGGACCTGCATCCAGCCCTCCCCGCTAAAAGGGGATGTCCTCGTCGTACAGGTCCATCTGCTGGGGCGCCTGCTGCGGGGCCGGGGCCGGTGCCTGCTGGGGCGCCGGCGCGTACTGCTGGGGCTGCGGGGCGGGAGCGGGGGCCTGCTGCGGAGGGGCCGCAGGGGCGCCCTGGTACGGCTGCTGGGCGTACTGCTGGGGCTGCGCGTACTGCTGTGGCGCCGGCGCGTACTGCTGGGGCTGGTAGCCCTGCGGGGCGGGCTGCGCGTACTGCTGGTGGCCTCCCTGTTGCTGCCCCTGGCTCATAAGCTCCACCTCGTCGGGGATGACCTCGAGCTTGGACCGCTTCTGCCCGTCCTTCTCCCAGGACGAGTAGCGCAGCTTGCCCTCGATGGCGACCTTCATGCCCTTGCGCAGGATGCGGGACAGCGCCTCGGCGCGCTTGCCGAACATGGTGCAGTCGACGAAGTTCGGGCGGTCCTCCCACTCGCCGGTCTGCTGGTTCTTCGTGCGGTCGTTGACCGCCACGCCGAACGACAGCACCTGCATGCCGCCCTGGGTGGCGCGCAGCTCGGGGTCTCTCGTCAGGTTCCCCGAGATGTTCACGCGGTTGATGCTCATCAATAGCTCCCTTCTCCGGCGCCGCCGCTCACCCATGTCCTCTGGATGTCGGCGTCCACCGTCTTGATACGTAGTTTCAGCGCCATGATTGCCTCGGAGGAGGCCTTGTACAGCGCCTCGGCGCAGTCGCGCAGCTGCTTCTTCTCGGCTATGTCGGGGCGTCCCCGGCACAGGTCGGAGATGATGGTGACCGGCGTTCCCTTGGCCCTCTCCTCGAGGATCGCGATGCGCAGCGCCTTGCGGTAGTCGGCCTCGTTCTCGGCGTACTGCTGACCGGTGCGGCGCAGGGCCTCAAGCTCGTCCATGAGCGCGTCGAACAGCTGCTCGCGCTGGCCGTAGAGGTCCTGCATGGCCTACACGACCCGCCAGGTCGGCGTGGCGCAGCAGCCGGGGTTGCGCTTGAACTGCTCGTAGTGCTCCCGGCTCATGAACTCGTAGATCTTGCCGCAGCACTTGCACTTCGCCGTGAACGGCCCCTCCGCCGGCGGCTCCTTCTCGGGCTTGTCCGAGAGGGCGTCCGGGTCGCTCGTGCCGTCGATCGCGAACAGTCCGCAGAGCGCGTACTTGCGCGCGTAGCTCGAGGCCGAGCCGGTCACCTGCGCGGGGTTCATGCCCGTCTGGCTGTCCGGCTCGTGGGCGTAGCCGTCGACGTCGATGGCGCCCTCGGCCCCGTCCGTGAAGAACAGGTGCGCCGTGGCCTTGACGTAGTGGCGCTCGCCGACCTGCACGATGGAGTCGTTGAGCGTGTAGGCCACGCCCGCCTCCTTGCACGGCTCCTTGAGCGCCGCCACGATGTCCTCCATCGAGCGGTAGTTGAACTTGCCGTGCGTGTTGTAGCGCGCCTTCGGCACCACCACGGAGCGCTGCACCTTGGCGACGGCCTCGGCGATGGTCATGTGCTTCTCTTCTGCCACTCTCTGCCCCCTAACGGATCGTGCGCTCGTAGACCTGCTGCAGCGTGCCGCGCTTGAACACGCCGCTCACGCCGATGCTCCCGGCGAAGCGCCCGATGGACTGCATCTGCTCGGTCGTGGCCGCGTCGATGACCATCACGCACGGCGTGGCCGGCGCGGGCTGGGGCGCGGGTTGCGGGGCGGGCGCGGGCTGGGGCGCGGGTTGCGGGGCGGGCGCGGGTTGCGGGGCGGGCGCGGGTTGCGGGGCCTCGACGATGGGGGGCATGCCGCCGCCCGGCTCCCACAGATTGCCTTCGCCGACCCTCGGGTCGCACGGCTCGGCGCTTGCCGGCTCGGGGGCGGGCGCCGGCTCCATCGCGGCCTTCAGCTCGGCGATGCGCGCGGCCTCCTCCCTGGCCTCCCGGACGGCGGTCAGCGCGGCCCCGAGGTCGAGCGTGGAGAAGAGCGCGCGCTCGGCCTCGCCGTAGAACGGCTCGCCCTCGAACTGGCTCTTCAGCGTCTCCCAGTCGCCGGCCAGCTTGGACACCTTGGCTTCCAGCGCCTCATAGGCCTTGACCTCGCCGAAGGTCTTGTTGAGCCATTGCTTCTCGTGCAGGCGCTCGTAGGGCACGACGGGGGCCAGGAGTCCGGCGAACTCCTCGTAGTGTCCCTGCAGCTTGGCGTACGCACGGTCCTGTCGCTCCTGCTCGGCCTGGTCGAGCTGCTGCTTGATGTTGTCGGACGCGGTGTCGATGATGCCGGTGATCTGCTTGCAGCGCCTCTCGAAGGCGTCGAGGGGCTTGCTGTACTCTCGCTTCACGGCCTTTCGGCGCTCGTCGATCTCCTTCTTCAGGCCGTTCAGGTAGGTGCGGTCGCGCTTGGCGTCCTTGACGTTCTCGGCCTTGGTGAGGTCGTAGGTCGCGCCGTCGTAGGCCTCCACGGTCCTGCGCACATGGGCCTCGAGGGCGTCGAAGTTGGCCTCGAGGGTCGACGGCACGAAGGTCACGGACAGCGCGGACGACTCCTGCCCCTCGATGACCTCGGCCACCACGCTCTCGGTGTCGGCCACCTAGACCACCTCCCCGTCCTGGTTCACGAACACGATCTCGGGCTGCGGGTCGGTCACGGCCAGCAGCACCTCCTTGCCGCTCATGCGGATGACGTCGAACGCGCCGTCCGCCTCGGTCGGCACGACGAAGGTGAGCACGGCCGCGCCACCCTTCACGTTCGCCTGCCTGAAGCAGGCCTTGATCTCAACTGTCCTGTCCATCTGTCTCACTCTCCGAGTCCGCGAGCATCGCCGCGAACGTCTCCAATGTCATGGTCACGTACTGCTCCTGCGGCCTCGCGGTGCCCCGCCTCTTCCAGACGACCACCCCGTAGGCCGCGTTTTTGTTGGCGCGCTCGGCCTCGGCCTCGCGGAGCCACTGCGGCAGCTCGTGCCTGCCCGCGTAGTCCTTGCACTCCACGGCCACGCCCCTGCCGCCCATCGACACGCCGCGCACGTCGCCCGTGTCCCTGCTGCCGGTCTTGACCTGCCGGTCGGCGTCCATCCCGGTCGCCTCGGCCAGGTAGTCGGCCACCGAGCGCTCGAAGCGCGTCCCGGCGTCCTTGGCGCTGCGCCTGCTGCGGCTCATTCGCTGAACCCGTCGGACTGGCTGCGGTGCTTGTTGAACGCGCCTTTGAGCTGCGGGTAGCGGCTCTCCATGATGCGGGCCAGGCTCGGCGCGATGCCGTTCTTGCAGGCCACGTGCAGCTCGTTGCGCACCATGTTCACCAGGTAGTTAACGGACACGTAGCCCTTGCGGTTGAGGCGCACGGCGTTCTCGACCATGTAGTTCCAGGCCCCGGGGTTCTCGTCGATCCACTTGCGGGCCTCGGCGAAATCCTGTTCCCCGGCGGAGCCTAAGCCGGGCAGCTCGCCCTGCATGCTCACGGGTTTGGCGCCGTAGCGCTCGTCGTTACGCATGGAGCACCGCCGACATCTGGTAGGCCTGCTGGGCCGCGGCTACCGCGCCGTCCATAGTGGGGAGCACCCACAGGTACATGACGGCGATGCAGATCAACGCGGCAGCGGCGAAGCCCACCATGACCCCGAGCTTGAACATGTCGGCGTCATGCATCTCCTTGGCGGTGGGGCGGTCCCTGCGCTCGAATGGTATGATGTTCGCAGCGCCGTTCGCGGCGCGGTCCGTGCGGGCGCCGTCGAGTTGGTAGCTGGGGGCGCTCGCTTTCTTTCTGCTTTGCATTACGTTCTCCTTACGGGTATTTCCGCTGGTCAGACCTAGGGCGCTTCTTAGTGCCCCTTTTTGAAACTTTTTTTCGCGCGGCTCTTCGCGCTGTAGTAGCGCTGTCGCTGCTGGTTGTTCCGCTTCTCCCTGATCGCCTCCTCCCGCATGGCGTTGGCCTGCTCGGCTAGGTCGGCCATGTGAAGCTCCTTCGTGCACTCGATGCACCAGCCGTTGATGCGGTTGAGGGGTCGGAACGTCCATCGGCCGCAGTTGGGGCACTGGCTGCGCTTGCGGAGTGAGAGTCCGCACTTTTTAGCCATGTGCTTCACTGAATCGACCGAACGCCCCAGCGCCTTGGCTACGTCCGCCGCGCCGTCGCCCGCGTGCTCCTCCAGGTACCTGAGCTCACTGGTAGACCATGGCCTCACTTGTCGCGCTTCTCCTCGCTCCTCCGGTACGCCTCCGCCAGGACGTCGCACATGCGGTCGAAGGCGACGGAGAGGGGCGTGTCCTGCTGGGTGTCCTGGGTGTCCATCTAGGCCACCATCGCCTTTGGCGTACGCTCGTCGACTAGACCAGCGAGGTAATCGACAGAGCAGCCGTAGAGCTTCGCCAGCGCGATTGCATCCGGCACTAGGAGAGGTGAGCTTTCACCGCGTTCCCATTTGCCAATGACGTACTCCGAGCGATTGATCTTTTCTCCAACCTCCTTACGGGTCAGCCCGGATCGTTTACGCTCGGACACAAGATTGTTGAGCATCATGACCTCCCTTGCACTAGTTCCTTGCGTCTGATTGGAACTATATACAAGATTCCTGTATGTGTAAACCCCTAAAGATTGCTATTTGTACAAGTTTCTTGTATGCTGCAAGCATCCTAAGTAAGGGGTGAGATATGAGCCTTAAAGATCTACGGAACCAAGCAGGGCTGACCCAAAAAGAGGCTGCGGAACTGTTTGGGCTTAAGTACCGGACCTATCAGAACTACGAGCTTGGAAACACAAGCCCGGACATGGACACAGCCGCCGAATTTGCGCGCTATTTCAATTGCACGATCGGTGAACTGTTCGATTTGGAAGAGGGGGATGCGGAGCAGATAGGCTCCGCAGAGCGCGAGCTGCTGAGCTATTTCAGCGCCATGGACGCGAGTGGGCGTAGGGCGCTTATGGTCACCGCCAAGAGTCTCGCCTCTGTTTTCCCGAGGCAGACATAGAAAAGCCCCGGCGGGGTCGAAGCGTTGCCGCGCTGCCCGCCGGGGTTCCTGTCACCAATCCACGAAAGGACGGTATTCACATTATGCCAAAGACAGCGGCCATATACGCGAGGTTTTCCTGCTCCAAGCAGCGCGAGGCGTCCATCGAGGACCAGCTGAGGGTCTGCCGCGAGTGGTGCGCCCGCGAGGGCTACGCCGTGGTGGCGGAGTACTGCGACCGCGCCGTGAGCGGCCGCACGGACGACCGCCCGGAGTTCCAGCGCATGGTGGCCAACGCCGGGGAGTCGGACATCGTGCTCGTGTACATGATGGACAGGTTCTCGCGAGGGGAGTACGACGCGCCGATCTACAAGCGCGAGCTCGCCCTCAAGGGCGTGCGCCTCGTGTCGGCGCTCGAGCGCATCCCGGACAGCCCCGAGGGCATCATCTACGAGAAGCTGCTGGAGGGGCTCGCCGCCTGCGAGTCGCGCAAGACCTCGATCAGGGTCAGGCGCGGCATGGAGGGCAACGCCCTCAAGTGCAGGACCAACGGGGTGCGCGTCTTCGGGTACCGCAGGAACGAGGCCGACGAGTACGTCGTGCTCGAGGAGGAGGCCGCGCTCGTGCGCGAGGCCTTCCGGCGGCGCGCCGACCGCGAGGCGGTGAACTCCATCGCGCGCGACTTCGCGGCGCGCGGCGTGAGGTCGAGGGCCGGCAACCCGTGCGGCTACTCGATGGTGTACCAGATGCTCCACAACAGGCGCTACACGGGGCGCTACGAGTGGGGCGGGATAGTCCAGGAGGGCGGAATGCCCGCGATCATCGACGAGAGGACCTTCATGGCGGTGCAGAACGTTCAGGGGATCAAGAGGCGCGCGGACGAGAGCTGGGGCGACTTCGCCTTCTCGGGGCGCGCGACGTGCGGGCTGTGCGGCCGCAACATGCAGGGCGTGAGCGGCCGTGGGCGGCACAACGTGAAGTACGAGTACTACGCCTGCCCCGAGGGCTGCTTGAGGAACGTCAGGCGCGAGGAGCTCGAGGGCGCCGTGGTCGCGGGCGTGCGCGACGTCCTGGCCGACAGGGACGAGGCTCTGCGCATCGCGCGGATGGTCGCGGAGCACGAGGCGGGCGGCGAGGCCGAGGCGCGCAGGAAGCGCGCCATGAGGTCGCTCGCGGAGGCCGAGAGGGGCCTCAAGAACATCCTGAACGCGATCGAGCAGGGCATCATCGCGCCGGGCGTCAAGGAGCGCATAGCGGAGCTTGAGGAGCAGCAGGCGCGCGCCAGGTACGAGATCGAGGCGGCGAGTGACGAGCGCATCGACCCGGAGCGCCTGGCCGACTTCCTGCAGAGCGGCGCGGCCCTGGACGACCGAACGCTGCTCGAGGCCTTCGTGTGGCAGGTGATCGTCTGCGAGGACTCGGCGGTGGCCATCCTCAGCTACCGCTCCGAAAACGGAGAACCCGCCAGGCTCGAGGCCCAGCGGGTTCGTGGAAAGTTGGAATGGTGCCCCGTTCGAACAGCTTCTCGAACCGAGATATGTTCGCTCGGGACGATCGTGCTACTTAGGATACCACGCGTCAGGCCTGCGGCATAATCTCCTGCTCGCCGTTCTCGTCCAGGTACGGCAGGAGGCACACGCCGCCCTGTTCGGTGGTCAGTAGGAGGTACTCGCGATTGAGACGGTCGCAGACGATGGTCTGGGAGACGCCTTGGGGTAGGTCGTAGATCGGGCCGTCGGTGCGGGCCGCGGTGACCTCCACCCCGTCTGCCGGCGTGTCGTAGACGGTCAGGACCTCGGTCTCCTGCTCCGTAGTCGCTGAAGGCTGCGTGACGGCCACGGCCGTCACGAGCGACGACGCGAGGGCGACGAGCAGCACGGCCAGCACACAGAGAGGGAACGCCGCGCCCGAGTCGTCATCGTCAGCCGGGGACCACGGCCCGAAGCCGTTCATGCGGCTCATCAGACGCGCTCCGCGTACTTCTCCCCGCCGTCGACCTCCACGGCGATCCAGCGCTTATAACCGGAGCCGCCGGTGTAGCGTCCCCAGACGTAGCCGCCCGAGCTGACGAAGGTGCCGTCCAACTCCACGGTCTCTCCGCACGAGTAGGTGGCCACACGGTTGTACTCCGTACCTGGCCCCGTGCGGACGCGCAGGGCGTCGGCGACGATGCGATAGACGCCTGCGGAAAGCGTGGCCTCGGCAGTCGTCGCTCCTTCCTTCACTAAGTAATCGCCGGGATCGTAGCCACCAGTAGGCTTGCCGACTGCGATGTAGCGGAGATAACCGGAACCGCCGGTGTAGCGTCCCCAGACATAGCCGTCCGCGATACAGTACCAGTCGTCCAGTGTCACGGTCTCGCCGTTGGAGTAGTGGGTGACCTCCTCGGAGGACAGGGACGGCGCATCGCGGACTCGGAGGTAGTCGACGGTGCAGCGGTAGGTGCCGCCGAAGCCCGTGCCCTCCTTGCCGACTGCGTCAGCGGCTACGGTATCGGAGCCGGAGCCGTCGGAACCGTGGCCGGAGACCGTGCCGCCCGCCATTGCGGCCTTGACGTCCTCGACCAGCTGGGCCATGTGCGCGTGCAGCCACTCGCCGGGGCAGTCCGTCGATGCGAACATGCGGTGCTCGGTGAAGGTCGCGTTCTGCGTGCCGTCGTAGCTCGGCTCGATGCCGTAGCGCTGGCACACGTCGGCGCACAGCTTGACCAGGGACTGGTAGGTGGCGTCGGGCAGCGAGCTGTCGGAGTTGTTGGCGCACTCGATGGTGATGGCCTGGCGGTCGTTCCAGCCGCTGGAGGACGTCCAGGCGCGGTCGTCCTCGTCCACGCTCATGGCTACGTCTCCGTCGTACCCGATGCAGTAGTTGGAGCTGGCCTGGCGGGACGTGGAGGCGAAGTAATCCGCGCACCCTCGGCCCGTCCAATGCGCGCACATGTAGTGCGGCGTGATCTTTCGGATGCTGTTGCCGCCTCGCCCGTTGCTCTTGTTGGACGTGATGTTGACGTAGGTGCAGAGGTTACTCTTGGTCATCGTCTGCCCCTTTACCGTCATTCAGCTCCTCGAAGGTCTCTTCGTCCATCGCTACTCCTCCTTGTCGTCGTCGCTCTTGGCGGTGAGTGCCGAATAGCCGAGGCACGCGCCCATGAGCACGCCTGCGGAGTTGATGGTGGTCACCACGGCCTCGGGGGCAGGCCAGCCCCACAAGGGCGCGCACGAGCCGTAGAACACAGCCACGGCGGGCAACGCCACGAGGCCTGCCCATTTGAGCGCTTGGTATACGTTGTCGGGAATGGGGTACTGCATGTATCTCTCCTTTGCTTCTAGATGTGCCTAAATCGCTATCCGGCGCATTTTTTGCGGGGATCTGGCGAAAACAGGCCTCTAATTGCTGTTTTCGCCGTTTTTAGCAATAGGACACGTCCCATCGCCGTTGGGACATGTCCCAACGGCGTCCTAATCAAGCACCGGCTGGCTCATGGCGTCCTCGTACAGGCGCGTGCCCGTGCCGTTGCCGCCGTTGCCGTGATAGGCGCTGTACACGCTCTCGAGGTGCCTGCGCTCAGCCACGGTCATGCCGCCGTTTTCGATGGCCCGGGCGTGGATGATCTGAAGCTCGCGCCACAGCAGGGCGCGCATCCCGGCGCGCATGGCCTCGTCGGCCTTCCGCTCGACCTCGGTGCGCTCGATGGCCTTCCTGCCGCCCGCCTTCAGCATCGTGATCATCGTCGACACGACCGCGCCGACAAGAGACGAGACGAGCGCCGTGACGGCTATCGTCGTGATCGGCTCCATTACGCCTCCGTGTACTCCTCGCCGGTGATTTCCTTGAACTCGTCGGCGGTGACCCACTTGCACTCGACGGCCTTGCGTACGCGCGCGATGCTCCAAAGGCCTCGGTCGTACCACTTCTTGACGGTCTCGTAGTGCGCGGAGTGCTCCGCCGCTTTCTTCGCAGCCATTAGGCGTCACCCCCAACGATCATCAGCAGGAAGTCGATGTTCGCGTCGTTCGTCTCTTCCTGGGTGGGCTGGGCCACGGCCTCGCGCATCTGCTCGATGATCGCGGGCACGTTAGGCTCCTCGCCCTTCCCGTAGGCGTCGAGCGCGGCGGTGTACGCGAGCTTCTTGGCTTTCAGCTCCTTGGCCCCGTCGGCGTCGACGACTCCTGCGGACAGCATCGCGTCGGGGTCTCCGATCTGGCTGAGCAGGTCGCACAGAGCGTTGACCTCGGCGACGGAGGCGTCGTGCTCCTCGGGCGGCATGCCCTCGTCCTCAGTGTCCATGCGGACTCCTTTCATCCGGTTGCGCGGCCATCGTATCCGCGCCGTGAGATTGACCGAGCAGACCGCGCCTCAGCTTGTCCATGGAGGTGACCGTGTTGTGCGCGTCCAGGCGCTTCATCCCGCCGCGCCAGCTCTGGTAGCTCTGCGCCTCCTGCTCCGGGGTCATATCGCCGTCGGCCACGAGCCGGGCCAGCTTCTTGAGCTTGCGGCGCTCGCGGGTGATGGAGTCGCGGCACGGCTTTATGACTATGCGTCCGGTCCCGGAGTAGAAGACGCGCTTCTTGAGGAAGCGAAACCCCCGCGACAGCTTCACGATTCGCATCTTCCGCTCATTGAGGGTTATCCCCAGCTCGGCGCACTCGGCCCTGATGAGCGCCAGGCACGTGGCCAGTCGGTCTTTGGACGGGTGGATCAGGTAGAAGTCGTCCATGTAGCGCCCGTACGCCTCGGGGCGCAGGACCTCGGTGACGAAATGGTCGATGCGGTTCGGGTGCGCCACCGCGCAGATCTGGTTAGGCTCGCTGCCCAGGCCGAGGCCGACCTTTCCCTGAGCGTCTATCTGGCGGTGCTCGAGGGCGATCACGCGCGGGTCGAGCAGCGCGGAGGCCACCTGGGCCTTCACTGGGTCATGGGCTATGCGGGCGAAGTAGTCGCGGAAGTCGCCCAGCAGGATGTACCCCTCGCGCCCCCTCCGCCGCCAGTTGCGGGCGAGGTCCCGCTTGAGCAACTTCATGGCGTAGTCTGTGCCCCGGCCCTTGATGTTCGCGGAGTTCGCCGTGATGAGCGTCGGCACGATGGCGGGGACGAGCGCGCTCTGGGACAGGGACTTCTGCACCACGCGCTCAGGGAAATGGACGGCGCTGATGTGGCGGAGCTTGCCGCGCTCCCACAGGTCGAAGCGTATGAAGCCCCTGCATATGTCGCGGCCTTCCAGCAGGTCGTTCCTGGACTTGACCGCGTTTCGCAGGTAGTCCTTCATGTACCGCTGGGTCGAGGCCTTCCACATGACGCCGCGCGCCGACCGCCTGGACGCCTTGCACAGGCTGTTGAGATCTGCCACGTTCTCTAGGGTGCAGTCCTTGACGCGCTCGGCCTTGGCTCTTGCACGCTTCTCCTCGCGGCGTTTCCTCCTGGCCGCGCGCCTCTCCTCCGAGGTCATCGGGGGCACCCCGCGCGGATAGAGCGGCGGCTCCCGTCTCCGCGTGAGGGTGGGCCATGAAACACGGGCGAGCCGCCTGTTCCCGCGCCATGCAAGCAGCGTCCGGCCTCCCTCGCGGGGTGCGTGTTCACGGGCGAATGGAACCCGATGGCCGCGCCTTCCTTCCTCTCCGCGCTCTGCTTTCGGCTCGAGGGCCTACTAGGTCTGGCAATAAGGGAATCCGGGGCGGGGGCGAACCCAGTCGTTCGTGGCCGAGTTGTTGTTGGCATTGCCGTTGTTGTTGACATAGCACACGTTGGACGAAGAGCCGCCCACGACCGAACGAAGCCACCAATTGTACCGATATGCAAGGCGTGACCGCCGTCCATTATAACCAACTTCCCGGATCGTCCTGCCCCTGCGCAGCCCTCTCATCGAGCAGGCGGGTCAGCTCGTCCCTGGCCGCGTCGATGCGCTCGTCGATCGTCCTGCGACCGAGCACGCGCACGTTCTTCCGCGCGCTCTTCAGCAACTTGATCTCCTCCTCGACCATGTTCACCAACGCCTCGAAGCGGTTCGCGTTTACAGGCAGGCCCATGTCCAGCAGGTTCTGCATGTCGAGCATCAGCTGCTCGCAGTCTGCTGCGGCCAGCGTCAGGAACTCCCTGCGCTTCAGGGCGTTGTATGAGGTGTTCGGATAGAAGGAGTCGGCGCGGTTGATGTTGCAGACGACGCTGCGCGCGGTCGCCACGGTCGGCACGGCGTTCAGCAGCCGGTAGGACTTCGGCACCACTGACGAGGACGCCATCAGCTTGTTGACCTCGGTGCGGATGGAGAGGGCCAAGGTGTAGAACCGGTACTCGGACACGGACCGGTACCTCTGGTAAACGCCGCTCATGCGGCCTCCTTCGCTGGGACAGCGGAGCGCCCGCGCAGAGGCGGGCGCTCCCTTCGGTTGGGGTGTTCAGTATCTCGGCTTTTAGCCGAAGAGGAAGCCGGGGCGGGGGCGAACCCAGTCGCGCGCGGCCGAGGTGGTGGCGGCAGAGCCGTAGAGGTTGACATAGCACACGCTGGACGAAGAGCCGCCCACGACCGAACGAAGCCACCAAGCGTACCGATTGCCGTTGAGGCGGTGCGAGGTGTCGCGGAAGAGCGCGAGCTGGCAGTCGAATCCCACGCTGTAGCCTTTGGTGCCCCATACAGGGCAACCGTAGACCTCCATCTCGGAGAGGGACCAGATCTTGCCGACATCGGCCCAGCTCCACGAGTTGGAATCCGTGAGCGCGCCGCTGGCGCTGTAGCGCTCCTCCAACAGGACGCGCTGCGTCAGCAGGTACTGCGCGAGGGCCTCGGGCAGACAGCTCTCGAACGCCGTCTCCCAGCCCTTGAGCTGCGAACAGAGATACGGATGCTTCTCATCGGCGGTGCCCTGGTTCGTGGCGGTCGCGTTCCATGGCAGATAGGATTTGTTCGCCACGCCCTCGTAGGTCGAGGCGACGGTCACGGGCTTGGAGCACACGAAGACGATATGGCGCCCCTTGGACGTGTCGCCGCACTGATAGTAAGGGTCGAAGTCGGCGATGATGAAGCGCTCGGACTGGTCGGAGGTGATCGCGGACGCGCTCACGAGGGGCACGTCCAGGTAGTCGCCGACGTGCAGGCCTGCGTAGTTGCCCGCCGCGACGCGCTTGTGCAGGGCGTCGTAGACCGAGCCGGAGCCGATCTCGCCGGCGAGCAGGGCCGCGATGCTCTGCCCGGGGTACTTGCCGATGAGGGTCTGGCGGTTGTGCTCGGCGTTGGCGAGCGCCGTCTCGGCGTTGGCTCGCGCCGTCCCGTCGATGACCGGGTAGTCCTGCCCGTCGACGTTGAAGCGCTCAGCGTTGACTGTTGCCATTGTCTTGCCTTTCTATGCGAGGTTGATGGTCGTGCCCGTGGCCGAGCACGTGCTTCCGAGGGTCACGGTACCGCCCGAGTAAGATGCCTTCGAGGCCGGGGCGTAGACGGTGCCGCCCATGAAGACGAACCTGGATGTCGCGTCGGCCAGCATCGAGGCCAGCTGGGCATTCTGCCCCCGCAGCTCCGCCACCTCCTCGCTCGCCGATGCGTCGGCCGCGGCCGCGTTGGCGATCTCCCAGGCGACGTTCGCCGCCGTGTCGGCCTTGGTCGCCGCGTCGTTGGCTGCTGCCGCCGCCCGCTCGGACGCCTGCTGATCGGCGACGTGCTCGTCGTGGCGCTCCTGCTCGGCCTTGACGCGAGCGGACTCGTTCGCCGCGCGGGTAGTCTCTGCGGAGACCCGCTCCTTCTCGTTCGCCGCGCGGGTAGTCTCTGCGGAGACCCGCGCTTTCTCTGCGGCTTCCGCAGCCGTCTCGTACGCGCTCCACTTCTTGTAGAGCGCGTCGAGTTCGTCGCTGTAGCTCTTAGAGGGGTCGGTGGTGCCGTCCACGTTGCCCAGGATGACCAGCTCGATGTTCTCGGTGGTCTCGCTGTAGCCGTTGGAGCTGCAGAACTCGAAGTACGCCAGCCGGCAGCGCCCAGACCCGTTTAGCGCCTCGCTCGGCAGGGTCGCGGTGACGCTCGCCGAGCCGACCGTGGCCGACACGCGCGCCCAGGTGCCGTCGGCGTGCAGGATGCACAGCCTCGCGCTCTGGTACGCCGGCGTGTATTCCGCGCCGCCGTCGGTAAGGGTCGCGGTCACCTTCTGGGTCTGGGACTCGCCGCGGCGCATGGTCAGGCGCGGCGGGATTCGCCCGGGGCGCTTGCGCATGTCGAGCGCGACGGTGTGGTTAATCATCGCTGCCCCCGTTCCCAAGCGCCTTCAGCGCCGCAAGGGCCTCCCTGAAAGTTTCCAACGGGTCTGCCTGCGCCGCCGTCTCCTCGCCGGTTTCCTCGGCGGTCGCGACCGCGCTCTCGGGGTCGACGATGGCCGCCAGGGCGTCGAACACGGCAACCGTGGCGGCAGTGCGGTCGTCGACGTAGGTCGGCTGCACGAACACGAAGTCTTGGCCCTGCGGCGCCGGCTCCGACACCTCGGACGCTTTGACGATTTCTCGCGTCCCGTCGCTCATGACGGCGATGAACACGATGCCGTTGCTCTCGGCTTCGGCCAGGGCCTCGGGGTCGTAGCAGGTCAGCTGCCCCTCGACGTTGCCCACGGGGTCGTGCGCCATGTAGTCGATGATGTATGCCATCCGTTTTTCCTTCCTATCCCGTTCCGACCGTCGAGTACGACGTGAAAAGCCCGTTGATCGTGTTTATGACGAAGGTCCCGTAGTGCCACCCGACTGTTCCGTTGCCATTGTCGTGCACCTCTGAGACCAAAGGCTGCGATACGGAACCGGTGCGCCCATAGGTCGCGGTCGTGGACGTGTTCGACGTGGCCGCTGTCGACACGCGCGGCGCAGAGATGCGCACGCTTCCCTGGGCCTGCATCTGGATGCCGTAGTAGACGTTGCCGGTGTCCACGTCGCGCATGGACGCCGTGTAGTCGATGTAGCCGACCTTCGTCGGGGTTGTGCCCGTGGTTGTGCGGTAGCCGGCGAGTTCGCCCGCCGACGTGAGCATGGTGTACCAGCTCGTGTAGCCGCACTTGAACGTCCCGGTCGCCGTGATGTTGTTGGCGGTCATGTAGTTCGTCTTGAGCGTGCCCGTGGTGAGGTTCCAGGTGTTTCGGCCGAGTTTGTCCGCTATGGTTCCCGTCGCCATGTACGTCGCGTTCACGTACAGAAGCCCGTTGCTCATGTAGATGCCCTGGGTCTTGCCGCCGTTGGTGAGCCTGTCGAATATCTCCTTCTGATTCATCTGCTCGTCGTAGTCGGACAGGATGCCGTCGGCGTAGTCGGCCGCGTCCTTCTGCTCGACGGCGTGCCGAGCCGACTCCGCCGCCGCGAGGTAGTCCTTGACCGCCGAGGCGTGCGAGCCGTAGGCGGATTCGTACTCGTACATGGCCTTCTTGAGGGCTTCTGCGGTGTCGCACTTCACCACATTTGAGATGGCGCTTTTCAGGTTCCCGTAGGTGCCCCCCTCGTCGTCGCTCCCGAACGCCGCGATGTACTTGGGTTTGAGCGTGCCGTCCTTGAACTCGGTCGAGAGCGACGAGTTGCCGTAAAGCGATTCGCACTCGCGCTTCACCTCGGCCTGTTCCTTCTCCATGGCCTGAAGAACCTTTTCGACCGCAGCTTTCTCGGCTTCGGTCACGATGCCGTCCTCCGCAAGCGAGGCGACCGTGCCGTTGAGGTCGGTCAGGTCTTGGTTGAGTGCCGACGCGGATCTGTTCGTCTCGTTAAGGCCGTCCATGAGCACAGGGCTGGTGTAGGTGAACGAGTCGTCCGACCACCCTAGGCGCTGGCGAGTCCAATAGAAGCACCCGTCCTTCCATGCGGGAAGGGCCGACGTCCAGCTTCCTCCCGACTGCGTGGTGTTCGATGTCGACAAGTAGTACTGCGCCGTGGTCGATCTGATGGTGCCCGTTGCGCCGCTTTTCGGAACATATAGAGTGGGATCGCTGTACGTCACCGAGCCGTCGGCGTGCGTGTACACGATGCGCTGGAGAACAGCCGATTTTTTATGTTCCCAAAGGCCATCGGGCGATTCACACCACGTCGCCCCAGATGCGGGGGTCTTGCCGTCGGACGACCAGGTGTACTGCGGGACCGCCGATGTTATCGCGTCGGCTTCGCCGGCATAGCCGACCATGCGCACGGCGCCGGTGGCCATGTTCCAGTAGCTGTTGCCCGTGGCGTCCTGGATGGTGCCCGCCTTGATGAGGTCGGCGTTCATGATGCCGGTGGTGATCTCGTCGGCGGTGAAGCCCTTGCCCGTGCCGAACGTGCGCCAATCCCACGAGCCGTCGGCTTTCGTGCCTGCGGCAATGCGGAAACCCTGCGAGCATATCTGTATCGCGGAGCCGCCAGTTTTGGTCGGCCTGCCGGTCTCGTCGAGGGGAACGCTGCTCCACACGGTGCCCTGCTCGAAGCTCGTGAAGCAGTAGCTCATTCCCTGCGAGTTGAACTGCTCGTTCAGGCCGTTGATGACCTGCTGCAGGTAGGCGGCCGGGGTGCTCGCGGCCACGTCCCAGCTCGAGGAGCGGCGCGACAGGCTGCTCACGGCCTGCTGCTGCGCGGCCCACATGTCGGCCATGGTCTCGGTCACGTTGCCGAGCGTGACGGTCATGGAGCCGCCCAGCTCGTCGGTCACCAGCTTGGTCACGCGCCCGGAGCATCGCAGCTCCGGCGAGTACTCGCCGTCCACGATCTGCACGTCGTCGCCGACGCCCACGCCCTCCCAGTCGCGCCCGAACTGCACGAGGTCGACCACGTCGGCCTCGTAGGTCACGCCAGGCTCGCTGTGGGAGTCGAGGTATTCGCGGGTCTCGTTGAGCAGGGTCGCTGCGTCTTCGCAACCGGAGTCCTCGAACTGCCCGAAGACGTGTGAGAAGCCGCCCTTGCCGTCGGGCCTGCCGTATTTCTTGCGGGCTTCGAGGTCTTCCACATAGTTCTGCCCGCCGTTGACCTCGCCGAAGGTGAGCTTGCGCCCATAGCCGCCCGAGTCCGTCTCCACGCCTTTGCCGTAGCCGTAGCAGGCGGTGATCGCGCCGTAGTGCTCCGTTCGCCCGACCTGCTTCAGGTCTTTGGTGTAGGTGAAGCGGCGGTGACCCGACTTTTCCCCGCGATGCGAGCGGATGCCGATTTTGCGGGACGACACGAAGCCGCCCGAAACGGCGATTTCCGTTTCCAGCTCGCCGCCGCACTCTAAGATTGACTGCACCGCTTCTCGCGCGCTCACATGGTAGAACGTCAGCCCGCTTTCCACCTTCCCCGGCTGGTCAACCGTTCCCGCTTCCCAGCGCGTCGGTTCAAGGGCCACGTTCAAGGCCTGAAGGTAGCCGTAGCCGTACGGCCGCTTGTCCTCGATGTAGTCGCCGTACAGCTCACAGATCGAGTTCAGGGCGGTATCCGTGTACAAGGTTTCGCCGTTGGCGTGCAGGCCCTGCGGGTCTTGGCAGATGTGCTCATGCGCCCTGCCGAGGCGGTCGGCCCACACCAGGCGGTAGCCCTGCTTGAGCGGGAACGTGGTGGTGATAGCCACGGAGTCCTCGCCGTTCAGCTCGTCGGTGTGCGCGAACGCCAGCAGCTCCCCGGGGCCGATGGTGGCCACGTAGGCGTCCTGCCACGTGTAGACGTCGATTCTCAAGCTACAGCCACCTCTCTTCCCATTCGATGGTCGCGGTTCCTCCGCTCGTCATTAATCGCTGCTCGCCCTCGATCGCGAAGAAGTCGCTAGAGAGCGTTACGGGCCAGTCGGCGCCGTTGACGGTGCAGCGCTCGCTCGCCATGTCCAGCACGACCGCCTGCGAACCGTTGAACGAGGCCTCAACGCGCACGAACTCGCCGGTGCTGACGTTCGTCAGCGTCCAGTAAGACCCCGCCGGCGGCTTGCACGTGACCATGGGGCGGGCCTTGTAGGTGCCGCCCGCGTCGATGCGCACTCCCGCCGTCCCCACGCTCGCCGTGTGACCGGCCCCATAGGCCACGGGGTCGGAGACCAGGAACACGAGGGTGACCGTGGGGTTGCGGGACAGCCCGTCGAGGGACGAGCCGCCCTTGTAGCGTGCCTTGCGGCGCAGGCCGTCGCCTGGGAGCGTGAGCCATTGCTCTCCCGCCGCGAGGGCGGCGGAGAGCGCTCGGCGCGTCTCCTCGGTGCCCGTCTCGTCGGTTGCCAGGACGACGCAGGACACGGACAGCTCGTAGGCGTCGAGCATGCCGCCCGACACATGCGAGCCGTCCATGCCCGGGACGGTCGTCTGGGTGTACCTGCGCGATGGGGCCACCAGACGCGTGACGTCGGTGACGAGCAGCAGTCCCGACAGGTCCGTTCCGCCGAAGCTGAACTCCTGGTTTGCCTCTCCGGTCATCACGCCCTCGCTCTCATGGTTGACAGCGCGCGGGATGCGAGCGCTGCGGACACCTTGTTGGAGTCCATGTAGACGTCCGTGTCCTTGTCGGCTATCTCGCGGAGCAGCGCCAGCATGGACGGGAGCGCCCCGTTGACTGTGGACAGGTCGGCCGCGCCGGCGTCGGCCACCGCAGCCTGGGCGTTGGTCTCGTAGGAGACCTCTGCCCCGAAATCGGCGGCAAGATCGTCGCCGTAGCCCGAGACGGTGGCCTTCACACCCTTGAAACGCTTGTCAAGGCCCGTCTCGAGGGACTCCATGATCCATCCGCCGTTCGGGATGAGCAGATGCAGGTCCTTGTACTTCGGGCCTTTCAGGCTCGCGATCGTCCCGGCGATCCCGGAGACGAAGTCGTAGACGCTGCCGATACTCGACCTGATGCCGTTGAGCAGGCCGCTCACGATGGAGCTGCCCGCGTTGTAAAGCAGGGAGCCGAGGTTGCCCAGGGCGCCCAGGATGCGCCCCGGTATCGATGACACGAAACCCACGACCGAGTTGATGCCGCTCGACACGCCGTTCTGGATGTTGCTCCAAGCGTTGTTCAGCGTGCTCGTCACGGCGTTCCAGGCGGACGACCAGATCGACTGAATCGTCGACAATGCGCCCGATATGACGGACTTCACCGCCTCTATCGCGGTGGACACCACCCCCTTGATGGTGTTCCAGATGCTGGTCACCTTGTCGCCGATGGCGCTCCAGATCGCCTCCCAGATGCTCTTTACGAGCTGCAGCCCGTTCTCGATGACGGACTTGATGAGGGCCACGAAACCCTCGACGAGGGCCGTGATGGCGTCGCTGACGGACTGCGCGATCGATTGCAGGGCGTTCCAGGCGCTCTCCCAGTCGCCGTTGATGACGCTGAGGACGACCGTGATGATGTCCTGGATGACCTGCATGACGCTGGTGATGATCGTCTGGATGTACGGCCACACGTCGTCGATGACGGAGCGGATGGCGGTCATGGCGGCGTCGAATATCGCGGTGATGACCGGGAGCACCGTGGCGATGAGGACCTGGATGGCCGTGCAGACGTCGGTGATTATCGTCTGGATCATCGGCATGTTCGCCGTTATCAGGTCGGCTACGTGCTGGATAAGCGGCGCGACGGTCTCGGCCACGGTGTTCACCACCTGCGCCACGGCCTCGATGATCACGCCGAGTATCGGGACGAGGCTCGAGATTACTGTGGCGACGAGCGGGGCGACTGCCGCCACCAGCCCGAGGAATGCCGTCGACAGCTGCATCACGAGGTTGCAGACCGCGCCGAACAGCGTCTGAAGAGGCCCCGCCAGCTCCGTGAGGCTCTGGAATGCGGGGGCGAGCGACGATGCGATGCTGCCGACCAGGCCGTTGACCGACTCGCGGAACTGCTCGTTCGTAGCGTAGCAGTAGGCGAACACGGCGATGAACGCGGCGATGGCCGCAACTGCCGCTGCGGCAGGCGCGGAGAGGGCTAGGAAGCTGGTGCCGACACCCTGAAGCGCGGGGACGATGCCGCCTGTCAGAGAGTTGACAAGCGCCCCGAGCACGGGTATCTCCCCGATAAGGCCGCTGAGCGAGACGGCCGCCAGCCCGGCCAGGGCCGCTGCGGCAACCTTTCCGCCCGTACCGAGCTGGGTCAGGTCGACGCCCTGTATCTTCTCGGCCAGGCTGTCGAGAAAGGCGCACACCTTCTCGACAGCGCCGCCGGTGCGCGTCAGGTTGCCCTCGGCGTCGTAGGTGACGCCCAGGAACTCGCCGAACGCCTGGGACAGCGGCTTCAACGCCGCGCGGCAGGAGTTCAGCACGCCTCGGATGGAGTTGAACACGGGGATGGCGGAGTCCTTGAGCGGGGTCATCCAGTCCTGCCCGATCTTGGACAGCGCGGCCTTCATGTTCGCCATGGAGCCGGTGAATGTCTCGTTAGCCGCCTGAGCCGAGTCGCCGAAGGCGGAGTACATGGCGTCGGAGAAGGTCTGGAAGTCTATCTCTCCCGCCTTGACCATCTGGGACACCTCGTCGGTCGTCTTGCCGAGGTAGGTCGACAGCGTGGCGACGGCATTGATGCCTCGGTCGGTGAACTGCGCGACCTGCTCGCCGGAGAGCTTGCCGGAGGCGGCAACCTTCGCCCAGATGGCGGAGAGGTCCCCGAGGTCCTGGCCGAAGGTGGCGGCGGTGCCGACGCAGCCGTTCAGGGCCTTCGTCATGTCGTCGCCGGCGGAGACGCCGGACGCGGCGAGCTGGGCGCAGGCCTGGGCTGCGGTGTCGAAGCCGAATGCCGTGCCGTCGACCGACTTCATGATCGTGTCGTAGTAGTCGCTCCACTCGAGCTTCATGCCCTTGAACATCGTCTGGGCCTGCTCGATGTTGAGCGCGCGGCTCATGCCGCCGGTGGCGGCGAGCGTGGTGACTCCGGCGGTGACGGTGCCGATGGCCGTCCCTATCGACTTGGCGACACTGCCGAAGCTGTTGGCGAAGAAGCCCGCGACCTGGGAGCCGATGCTGGACGCCGTGTCCTTGAGGCCCTTGAGCTTGGATGCGGAGTTCTCGACGCCCGAGTCGAAGTCGGAGCCGTCGTATGTTCCCTTCGCGGAGAGAACGTAATCAGCCATTTGGGTTTCCTCCTCCCCAGGGCGTCCATGGCGGGTTCTCCTTGTGCTGCTCCATCAGCGCGTCGATCTCCTCGTAGGTGAAGGAGTCCTCGCAGAAGGAGCCGTTGCGTCTCTTCCAGAGCTTGTGCCGCTTCTTCGACAGGCAGTTGGCGACGGCCACCTGCACGGCGTCCTTGAAGAGGTTCGACTCGCTGACCGTGACGGTCTCAAGCTCCTTGCGCACGAACGCGAGCTGCACGGGGGTGTGCTGCGCGTACTGCTCGTAGTCCCAGCCGAGCCGGGCGGCGAAGAACGCGAAGTCGGCCTCCCTGCGGAACAGGGCGGCGTCCCCCGCGTCCTCGCCGGTCCGGGGCTTTACCGTGAAGTAGTCGAAGCCGGTCAGGCGCGTTAGGGCTAGTCCCCTGCGCCCTTGAATAAAAAAGCGCAGTCGCGCTGAAGCGCCATCATCACGGCCTGGAACACGACCGGGTAGCCGTTGGCCTCGATGAGCTTGTTGACGATCTTCTCTGCCTTCTGCGGGAGGAAGTACCCGCCGCCCTGCACCTTCAGGCCGTAGCCGGCGATAGCCGCCAGCTCCCTGAAGGTGAACATGCCGTCGTTCTTGAAGAACGACGCGACGATGGGCGTGTGGCGCTCCTCGTACAGGTCGATGCGCTTGCGCGAGAACCTGATCTCGCAGGTGCGGCCCTTGACTGTGAAGGTCTGCGGCTCCATGCTCTCCGGGTCTCGCTCAAGCTCGTCCGCGAAATCCTCGTCGCCCTGCGCCTCAGCGTCTTCCATGTAGTCGTCGAACTCGGTGTCTTCTGCCATCGGTCAGGCTCCTTAGTTGTTGGAAACGGTGACGGTCGCTGCGGCGATCTCCGCCTCCGTGGCGGTCTCGTAGAGCCACGGCTTGCCGGTGCCCTGGAACTCCATGGAGTAGGTGGCGTTGTCGTCGTTGGGGGCCTCGAAGTTGTCGGAGGACACCAGCGCGAGGCCCATGCGCAGCGGGACGTACTTGGTGGCAGCGGTCTCGCGGATGCGCTTGCAGATCTTCAGGCACAGGTAGGTGCCGTCGTTGAGGGCCTTCGCGACGGCCTTCGTGGCGGTGTCGTCGGGAGAGTAGAGGCCGTCGATGGAGGCGTCCCAGCTCTTGGAGCTGGCGAACTTGAGCGTCCAGCCGTCGAGGGAGTCGTCCTTGGTCGCCGCCTCGGTGTTCTCCTGGCTCATGTTGAAGCTGAGGTTCTGCTGGCCGCTGACGGCGACCAGGGACTTGCCGGTGCTGTCGGTCACGAGGGCAACGATGTCGTTGCCGCTGAGGGCCTTCGCGGTGGCGGCGTCGAAGTCGCAGCCGGTGAGGTTGCTGTTGGTGGTGGTACCGGAATCGGACATCTCGGTTCCTTTCTAGTCTTTCGTGCGGAGGCCGTAGCAGACGCGGAACGTGAACTCCGCGACGGCGTGGCCCTCGTCGGTCTCGTCTTTCTTTAGTGTCTGCACGCCGTTGCAGGTCGTGCGGTAGAGGCTGAACGGCGCCGGAAGCTCGAAGCCCTCGGCGATCGCCTGCTCGAGCCTCTGCACCATGCCGAGCACCTTGGCGTTGCTGTACGGCCTCGCCGGCTCGCTGATGCAGTGAACCCAGACGGTGACCGCGTCGATGAACATGGTCTTGGTGTTCTCGGGCTGGGTGGACTGAAGCTCGACGCTGTAGAGCGGCGACTCCCTGTTCTCCGGGCTGTCGTAGCAGCGGATGCCCGTGCCGTCCTCGATGGCGCCGATGAGGCACCCGAGGAACACCGCCAGGCTTAGCCGTTGGATCATCTCTCGCCCTCCTTAGAGCTTCCTCAGCTGGTCGACCAGGTCTTGCTTGAATATCGGGCGCTGGGTGTCCACGTTGCGCTTCAGGTAGCGCTGCCCCTGCACGTAGCCGCCGTTCACCGTCCGGTGCCCGTACTCGACATGCGGGGCGTAGCTCTTCGTGTAGCCAACGGTGTCGCCCGAGTGGCCCAGGGACAGGCGAAGCTCGCCGGTGTCGACGGGGGTTCCGCCGTCCGCCTTACCCCGGTTGTAGATCTGGGCCATGTTCTTCGTGATCACGGCCTCGAACCTCACGTGGGACAGGCGGTCGAGCTTGCCGGCGAGGTTGTTGACGTCCTCGATCACGAGTCCCATGGCTTGCACCTCTTCACGCCGACCACGGTCGTTTCGCCGTCGGTGGTCACGTTCTCGACCTCGTATGAGGCCCCCCTGACCTTCACGCCACAGACCCCGGAGAAGTCTGTGGCCGGGCGCTTGGTGAGAAGGGAGCGGGAGACGCTGTCGAACGCGTTGCCCTCGGTGTCGCTGCGAACCCTGTGGGCGGGGCCGAAGCGCACGAAGAAGTCGAACGCGTCAACGGTCGAGCAGATAGGGTTGCGAAGCTCGTCGGTGCCCGTCTGCTCCCGCTTCAGGGCCGTTGCCCTGTACCACTTCATCGGCGCGCCCCCAAGAACTTGATGCCCTGGGGGCGGCATGCCTCGCGCAAGGCCTCGAGGTCGTCGGCATAGGCGGAGAGCACGTCGTCCACGAAAGAGTTCGACATGCTGCCGCCGTCCGACGCCGATTCCGAGGTGCTGCCCTCGTAGCCGCGCAGGCGCAGGGCCTTCACCGCCGCGTCGACGGCGATTGATTCGGCCAGGCGCGGAAGCTCCTCGACCTTGAGGCGGATGAGCAGCCGGTCGGTGACCGACTGGACCATCTCCTCGATCGCGAAGTCCTCCGGCACGGCCTCGTCCGGGAGGTAGCGCGCCTTGACGCGGTCTACGAGCGTCGCCATGGACTAGCCCTCGACGTCCGCCGTGGCGGTGGTGTCGATGGTCGCGATGATGTGGCCGTAGACGTTGGGCAGGACGGGGATGAACACGCCGGACGCCTTGGTCCAGGTGGCAACGGGGTCGGGGGTGTCCCAGCGGGTGCAGGTGACGAACTGCATCTGGCGCTTCTCGTCGAACGCGCCACCCTGCTCAAGCTCCTCGGGGGTCACGCCCCAAAGGCCGGTGCCGACGGAGCCGTCGTAACCCACGGAGCACATGACGAACTTGTCCTCGGGGAAGAAGCGGCCCTGGGACACGCTGCCGCCGTCGGTGCCGATGACGCCGTAGCGCTCCTCGTCGACGGAGAGCGTCAGGCCGTTGAACTGCTGCGCGAGCAGGCTGTTCACCTGGGCCAGGCTGGGCAGGATGCCCGCGCCGTTGACGCCGAAGATGGCCTTCTGCACGGCGGCGTTGCGCTGAATGAGGGCGAACACCTTCTTAGAGGTGATGCCGACGGTCGGGGTCTGGCCCTTGCCCTCGGCGATGGTCACCCAGTTGTCGATGTCGCCCAGGATGTCGGCATCGGAAGCTCCCCAGGCGCCGGTGACCTTCTGGTCGTCTGGCACGCCGAAGTCGACCTCCATGGAGACGTTGTTCTCGGAGATGACCATCTTGCCGGTGGAAAGCGCCTCCATCTTGGCCTTCTCGACGCGGGCCACGACGGACTCGGCGGTGCGGGCCACGTCGTCGAACACGTAGCGGCGCACGGAGTCCATCTGCATGTCCAGGCCGCGCGTGATACGGCGCAGGCGCTCGGAGAGGTTGATCTTCTCCTTGATGAGCAGGGACTCGGTGGTGACGCGCTCGAACGGCACGCGGGAGCCGATGTGGGCCTCGGTGTCGAAGCCGTGGATCATCGCCACGGTGGGCAGGTTGCCGTTCTCGGACAGGCGGGAGTACTCGGCCTCGATGTACTGCGTCTTGCGGTCCGGGAACAGGCGGGAGCCGGTGTAGCTGCGCTGGACGTTGAAGCCCTGCGAGAAATCGAGCATGTCGCGCTCGGTGATGAGGTCGGAAATCAAACGCATGTTGCTATGCCCCTTTCGTTAAACCAGGTAGAGGCCCGCTGCGGCGAGGGTGGTCTTCTTCGCCTTGGCCTCTGCGGATACTTTGTCGGCCTTGAGTCGGCCCTGGAAGATGACCGCCGCCGGGTACTTGTCGGTGTCGGTCATGTCGTAGTCCTCGAGGAACACGCCGAACTCGGACGTGCCCGTGTAGAGGTCGCCCGCCTTGATGAGCTTGCGGCCATCGACCTCCTTGGCCATGGCCTGCGTTGCGGTGCGGGTCTTCGCGACGATGCCCACCTCGGAATCGAGGATGCTTTCGGACTCGCCGTAGGTGAACGCCTTATTGAGCGCCATCTTTCTTTCCTCCGTTCATTCGGTTGCTGTAGTCGGATGCGAACTTGGAAGCGAACGACTGGCTGGGCTTGCTGCCCGCCCCGTCCTTCGGGGGCTGACGCTTCAGCGCCTCCTGCACGGCGGCGTCGACCGCCTTGGGGAACAGGTCCTTGATCTTGGAAATCGCAGCGTTGGTGTCGTCCGCCGTCTCCGAGACGAACATGGACAGAAGCTCGTCTCCCAGGTCGATGCCCGCCGATTTCAGCTCTGAGCGCGCGACGCCCATCTGCTCGGACAGGTTGATCTGGCGCTCAAGCTCGGCCTTCTCGTCCTGCGCCTTCTTCAGCTCGTACTGCGCGCGCTGAAGGTCGTTCATGCCAGCCAGCTTCTCGGCCTCGGAGCGCTTGTCGTCGGCCTGCTGCGCGAGCTGCTCGCGGATGCGCTTCTCGAGCTTCTTGCCCTCGCGCGCCAGCTTCTGCTGGACGATCGCGTTCACCTCGTCGTCGGTGTAGGTCTTGCCGGTCGGCTTCGCGCCGGTGCCGCCGTCGCCCCCGTCGCCCTGCTGCTGGCCGGGGTCTCCGCCGTCGCCGTCCTCGTCGCCGCCGTTGCCCCCGTCTCCCTGCTGCTGGCCGGGGTCGCCCTGCTGCTGGACGTGGCTCTCGCCGTCGATGTTCGAGAACACTTGTCGGTTGTTGCTGTTTGGCATATCTCGCACCCTCCATAAGGTTTTCCCGTGTCTCATGCCTGCACGTATCCCGTAGCTTTTAGCGGGTTCCACGCCTGCCCGTTGCCGTGGCTTTTAACGACCTCAACGCTCGGTCGGTCTTTGACCCGGCTAGTGTCCCGCGTGCGTGAGATTCGGCCCTTACGAAGGGTCTAGGACGTCCTCGAGCTGTTCCAGGCTCGGGAGGCCGGCCATGCGCTCGACCTCCTCGCCGTCGTCGGTGATGACCACCATGGGGATTCGCGTTATCCGCTCAGAGCCGTTCAGGCGCTCCATGAGGCCGTCCCAGCCCCAGTGTTCGCGCACCTGTTCGGGATACTCGGATGCGAGCGGCTCTATGACCGCCTTTCGGTAGGCTTCGCACGCGGGGCATCCCCGGCGCGTGATGTACTCGGCCCTTATCACGTCTCCTCCAATCGCCAAAGAAAAGCCCCCGGAATGGGGGCTTCGTTCTACCTTGACGGTGAGAAGGGTGTTCGTTTTTAGCGGTTAAGTTCCTTGTTTCGCCTGCGGATGATGGCCCCTGCCTGCTCCTGGCTTATCTCGTCGAGCCACAGCTCGCCTATGAGCGTGTCCCACAGCTCGGGATCGTCGTGCCACCTGCCCAGCGTGAAGTTGTACGTCTCGGCGGTGCCCGCCTCAAGGTCGATGCGCGACACGCGCTTTCCCGATTCATCGGTGTAGTAGGTCATTTGCGCACCTCCTCGATGTTTGGCGGGGTCGTCAGCCCGTCGGACAGCTCTATCATGCGGCGCACAAGCTCGGCGCGGCGCTTCGGGTCGGTCTCGGGCAAGCGGGCTTCCTCGTACAGCTTGTGCAGCTCGTTCTCCTTCAGCGCCAGCGACTCTGGCGTGTGGAACTGAAGCTCGAACCTGAAGCCGTCGGGCGTCTCGAGCTGGCAATTGACGCCGCGATAGGTGACGCCCGTGCTTTGCAGCGTGTTCTTGACCTTGACCAGAGTATAGCCCGCCTTCTCAAGCTCGGCGCGGATGCGGGCGAACTCGTCGGCGAAGCTCTCCGTTTGCAGCTGGTAGGTGTACCAAAGCACGTCGTGGATGCCGTCCGCCGCCTCTTGCTCGGTGATCACGTCCTTGTACGAGTCGGTTCTGATTTTGCGTGCTAGCGACTGCTGGCCCTTGAGCCTGAAATCAAGCCCCGCGAGCGTCGAGCCAACGCGTTGGAGCGATTGCAGGAAGGACGTGGTCTCAGGCTCGCGAACCATGGCGTCGGAGCGCAGGCGCATGGCGTGCGTCGCCGAGTCGCCGCCGCGCTTCTGCACGTACTCGTCTATCCACTTGTCCCAGTCGGCGACCTCGAGCGTGTACGAGCAGCGGCACCACGGGTGCATCGGCGGGAAGTTCGTGCCGGGCATGCGCTCAGAGAGCTTGGCGGGATGCTGCTTCTGGTATGCCTCCAGTCCCCGGCAAGCCTCGCAGGCCTTGCCGTCGTGGACGCAGCTTATGGCGTAGCACTCGAAGTCGGACTCGTGCACACGGGCCTGCGCCTCGTTGAAGAGGTACGTCCCCTCGGTGTACACGAGCCGCATGGCTGTGCGCACGCCGCTGTGGCCCAACCTCTCCCGCAGCGCCCGGGAGACCTCGTCGTAGGAGACGCCGCGCGCTATGAGCTTGGAGAAGTCGTCGTTGAGGTACGCGGCCAGCTTCTCGCGGCTCGCCCAGATGCGCTCGGAGAAGTCCCCTCCGGACGCCCAAGCCGCCCCGACCGTGGCCCTGACGATCTCGGAGTCGTAGCGGTAGAAGTCCGTGCCGAAGCCCATCTCCTCGGCGGCGATGTTGGCCGCACGTCGCGCCTGCTCGGTGAAGTGACGCTCAAGCCCCTCCTGCTCGATGGCCCCGATCTCGTACTGCTGGATGCGTATCTGCAGCTGGATGGCCTCAAGCTCGTTCAGCCGGTAGATGGACTCGCGCACCGGCATGAGGTCGGCGTACTGCGGGTACTTCCTGACGAACTCGTCCATGCGCTCCATCAGGAGCGTTGTGTCCTCGGCGCTGATGGACTGCAGCAGCCGCCGATACTCGATCACCTTGTCCTCGCCGTACCGGGCGTAGTAGGCGGCTATGAGGCGGTCGAGCTTCGCCGCCTCGCTGGCATAGATCCTCTCCAAGTCGCTGCGGAGCGCCGCCTCGTCCTCGGAGAGCTGCGCCAGGAACTCCTCCCGGCGCAGCTGCCAGTACTCGTCGTTAGGCTTGCTCATCGCTGCCCGTCAGAAGCTCGATGATCTGGGCCTTGGTCGCGTTCTTCGGGAGGGAGATGCCACTTCCCTTGGCAAGCTCGCGCAGGTCGTTGAGCTTCATGGCCTTCAGGGCCGCGTCCTCGTCGTCCTCGGGCTGCTCCACGGCGTCGCCAGGCGCCTCGCCCTCGGCGGACGATTCCTGCTGCTCCTGCGGCCGCTCGCCGCCATCGGGCTGCTCCACGGCGTCGAAACCCTCGAGCACGCCCACGGCCACGAGGTCTTCGCGGATGTAGCCCGCGCGGCACTTGAGCCACCCGGGCGCCGCCCCCTCGACCTCTACGGCGGTGCCGTCGGCCAGCGTGCCGACCACGGGCGCGCCAGGCTCCGGCTGCTCGCGCACGGCCAGCTGCTTGCCCCTGCTATAGATCGCTACCTTCATTTCCGTTTCCTTTCTCGTCGTCCTTGTCGTCAAGGTATCCCGCCGCCGTCTCGTCGTCGACGCCGATGAGCTTGAGCATCGCCAGCGCGTTCCTGCGCGTCATCGTCCCCTTGCCGTACTGGCGCAGGATGGACGTGATCTTGTACATGTCCTGCCCGCCGACCGTGGGTGTGCGGTTCGTCGGCATGCCGCCGCTTATGGCCTCGGCCTTCTCGTCCTGCTCCTCGCGCTTGCGCTGCATCTCGGCCCTGGGGTCGCTCACGCAGGACAGCACGGAGAGCTGCGTCTCCTCGGACACGATGCCGGAGAGCTGGCCCGCCACGCTGGCCTCGGACTGCAGGTCGTCGGGCATGTTGCGGTGCATCGTCACCTCGACGGCCTTCCACTCGTCGCCGGCGAACCCGGCGTTGGGGTAGGCTGCGAGCAGCCGCAGGCGCTCCTGCACCCCGCGCTTGAACTTCAGCTCCTTGTTTCGCGCCAGGTTGCTCATGGGCATCATGCGCATCTTGAGCGCTATGCCCGAGGCGGTGGCGAAGTTGTCGTCGGTGATGTCGGGCACCATCGCCGTCTTGTAGATCAGCGTCTCCAAGCGGTTGATCAGGTTCTCCTGCACGGCGTCGGCGTTGGGCTTCACGAGGAACGCCACGTCCAGCCCCTCGGTGCTCTCGCCGTACAGGTTGATGATCTTGTTCTCCCGGATGTTGTCGATCTCGTCGTCGTCAAGCTCCTTGCCCTTGACCACCATGTAGCAGTCGCTGAAGTACTCGACGTCGTTGGCCTTCTCGGACAGCACCGCGTTGTATTGCTCGATGAGGGACAGGACGCCCTCGTACAGGCCGCGCCCCTCGGTGTTCTGGCGGAAGTCCACGGCGGGCACGGAGCCGAAGGCGTGGGCGCTGGGTTCGCCGAACGCCAGGCCCTCTGAGGAGCGCGCGAAGTCGACCACCTGCGCGGAGTCCGACCAGCTGCCCTTGATCGCGCCGTCGTCCCCGTAGAACCAGCGCACGAAGAACAGCGGGCGCCTCAGCACGGAGTCGTCGTAGACCATGAACGACGTGAGCGGCGACACCGCGACCGAGCGCGGCATGCCCTCCTCGTCCTGGTACAGCATCTCGTAGGCGTGGCCGAACTTGGAGGCCATCTTGGACAGCTCCGCGTCCACGTCCTCCTGCATGTTCCTCGCCGCAAACTCGGCGATGAAGGCCTCCACGGCCTCTTTGCGCGAATCGCCCATATCGTCGGCGCTGCGCACCGAGAGAGTCATGGGAACGCCGATGAAGTAGCCCTCGAAGGTCTGCGTGACCGTGTACGCGAAGTCCGCCGCCATGCGGTTGTTCGGCTTGTAGTCCGGCCTCTTGCGCCAGGAGCGGTCGAAGATCGCGTAGCGGCCTCGGTATGCCGCGTCCAGATACTCGTAGCGCGGCTTGTGGTCCTGCTCGAACTCGTCCACGAGCCGCTGCAGGAGTTCGGGCGTCATCTCGGTGCCGGACGGCAGGCGGAAGTCGTCCGTCTCCGGCTCGCGCTGCATCTGGTCGTAGTAGAAGGAATGGAACTCGTGCGTCACTTAGATGCCTCCCTTGAAGAACTTCACGCCGGGGCGCGACTGCCACTGCCTGATCGCGGACGCCAGCGAGTCGGGCATGTCGTCGTGCGCGGCGTTCTCGTTGTAGTCGAGCACCTGGTTCAAGGCATCCGCGTCGAGCGGGTACTGGTCGCAGTCCAGGAACCTCACGTTCGCCCACTGGCTGCGCAGGTGCGTGCTTATCTTGATGTACTTGTTCTCGCTCTCCTGGTATGAGCAGCACGGGCGCCCCCTGCGGATGATGGACTTCCTCAGGTAGCCCTTGTCGGCGTTGGACTCGCAGAAGACCGTGCCTATGCGCAGGGCCTTGCACTCGCCCAGGATCTCGCCCAGGCAGTCGTCCACGTGCCTGTGCCACATGCGGATGTGCGCGTACCAGGTGCCGCCGCACTCCTTGACGCAGGTGAAGGCCGTGTAGTCGGAGCCTCCGTAGCTCGCGTCGATGTGGCCTATGCCGTCGGCCAGCAGCTTCGGCTCCCTGAAGAACTGCGCGTTCGTGAACATGGCGTCCTCGTCGGCGATGTGCTTCAGCTCGTAGTTGGCGGCGAACAGCGACGGGGACATGCCGGCGCGCACGCGCTCTATCTCCTCGCGGGTCATGAGGCCCGTCTCGAAGCAGCTCCAGCGGCGGATGTTCGGCATCAGCTGGAAGGCGTCGTCCTTGTGCCAGGGCGTGCCGGTGTTGAAGATGCGCCCGCCTCGGTTGCGGATGTTCTGCAGCTCCATGTACAGCAGCTTGATGCGCTCGCGCTCGGCGGCGGACACGCGGTCCTTCACGTTCACGATGTCGTCGGTGAACACCTTGTCGGCGTGCTTGCCCGTGAGCGAGCCGCCACAGCCGAGGCCTAGCAGCTGGGGAGCACCCGACACGCCCTGCTTGAGGTTCGTGGAGACGGACGACTGCGTGGCCTTCGTCACCACGAGGTCGGTGCCGTACAGCATGCGCGCGAGGGCCTGGAACCACTCGGACTGAAGCACGTTGGCGGTGGCCGTCATGACCTCGGCCACGTCGTCGTCGGTCTTGCGCAGGAAGATGACGCGCTCGGCGGGGAACAGCACGATGATGAACGCGAACGAGATATGCAGGCACGTGGTCTTGAAGGAGCCTCGGTGCGCCTGGATCGTCTCGTCCTCGGTGCCGAACACCATGTCCTTGATCCATTTGTTGTGAAGGGCGGTGAGCTTGTCGTATCCCAGCTTCACGGCGATGTCGGCGGGGCAGTCGTACACGAGGTCTATCAGGTCAGCCTTTGTCGGCATGTCGCCTCGCCTCAATCAGCTTGCCGATCTCCTCGGCGGCATGGGTGACGTCGGCGGACACCTCTACCCGCTCGACGGGCTTCTCGCCCGCCGTGTCGCGCAGGAACTGGATGGCGGCGATGTCGCCGCGCATGGCCCTCTTCGCCACCTTGAGCACGCTTATCTCGGAGACCGTGAGCTTTCGGTCGGGGTAGTCCTCGAAGGACATGCCCTCCAACTCGTCAAGCTCGGCGTCGGTGCCCTCGAACGGCATGTGCAGCACGGTGCGCGCGATCTCCTGCAGCTGCTTCTTCTCGCGGCGCTTCTTGGCCGCCGCCTTGCCGGCCTTGGATGCCGCCGCGCGGCGCTGCTCGGGGGTCTGGTCGCGCTTTGGCTTGATCAGGTTCTCGTCGTTCATGGGCTAGTCCTCGAACTCGAGGCCCATGAATCGCAGGCGCTTGTCAAGCTCGGCGAGCGCCCCGAAGTCGTTGGAGCCGTACACGAGGGCGTGGACGATGGCGGTGTCCATGACGTACTGCCACTGGCGCGCGTCCCAATGGTCGCTGCAACGGTCGTCGCGCCACGCGTTGAACCACGTGACGGTCTCGGGCGGCCAGTCCGTGTCGGCTGGAAGTGTCGGCTTCTCCTGCTTCGCTGCCATGCGTTCACTCCTCTCTGGTTTGCGTCGTCGATGGAAAGGGCCAGCGCCTTAGGATCGCGCTGGCCCTGGGTTCCCCCTAGTAGGAGGAGCGGCCGGAAGAGCTGCCGCGACCGCGATTGAACGCGGAGCGCACTCGGTTGGCGATGTTTCCCGCTGCCTGGCGAATACGACCGAACATGCCTGCCTCCTCTCGTTTTCGGGAACAAAAAAGACGTCCCGAGGGACGCCTTGATTTTCCTATGCGCGTGAGATTGGCCTTAGCCCTCAAGGGCCTCAAGGAGTTTCGACCCGTCCATGTACAGGTCGCCGTACTTCGCCAGGGCGAACTCCCTGATGAAGCTCTCGAGGTCGTCGGAATCGCGGAACACGCACACCACGTGGTAGGCGCTGCTCCAAACGTTGTCGTAGTAGGGCCTCACCTCAAGCGACTCGAACGCCTTGAGGATCGCCGCCGCCTCGGCGAAGCTGTCGCCCTCTAGGCTGTCGGTCGTCTCCACCGAGTCGAGCGGGTTGGGCATCGGCGTGCCCTTCGGCTCCTTCGGCTTGAACTGCCGCTTGTTCTGAAGGCCTATGCGCTCCTCGAACACGGGGCGTATGACGTCGCCGAAAGTCCAGCCCTCGGCATCGGCCTTGACCAAATCGGCGAAGCGCCCGCGCTCGTCGGCGTCGTGGAAGCAGAAGCAAATCCAGAACCCCGAATCGACGGCCATCTGAAAGCGCTTCTCCTCGCGCTTCTCGCGGTCGCGGTAGCTCTTCTGGTGGTCGGTCAGCTGCGCCTCCTCGGCGGCTTTCGCCTCCTTGCGCGCCTTCTGCGGCTTCTCGAACTTAAAGCCCATAGTGCTCCCACCTCTTCTCGTCGGCCTCGATGAACGGGTACCACTTCTTGACCACGGCGAAGTCGTCGGGGCGCTTCTCGCGCAGGGGCTTCATGAACCGCATGTCCAATCCGTCGAAGCTGCGCCCGAACAGCTCGTAGTCTGGCGGCAGGCCGATGCCTCTGCGATCTATCGCGTCCATGACCTCGGCTTTCGTCCAGTCGGCCACAACGGACGCCTTGTGCGTGGACTGCTTCATCAGGCCGTGCTTGGTGAGGCTGGCGCGGCGGTACGGGTTGTCGCAGGCGCGCACGCCGTCGCAGAACCACGTGTCGTCGGGCAACCCGAGGTCCTCGAGGATGTAGGGGCGCATGTCGTCGTAGCCGTACACGGGCATGTTCGCCGCCTCGATCACGTCGCAGTGCGCGGGGCTTTGGAACACGCAGTTGTTGAGCGTCCTCGACCACCTGGGGTGCGGGTACTGGTGGATCTTCACGCCGAACACCTTCTCGATGCTGCGCACGTTCTGCTCGACCATCGGAAGGCCGGGGATAGACCAGTAGTAGATCGGCACGACCTCGACGCCCTCGTCCTCGAGCGCGACCCACGCGGCCAGCGAGTCCTTGCCGAGCGAGCAGGAAAGCACCACGGGTCGGCCTTCCGCCTTGAGCCGCTTGCGGATCTCGGCGCTAGTCGGCTGGCCCTTGATTATCGTCGGCATCTTCGCTCCTCTCCGTTATCTCGATGGGTTCACCCATTCCGTTCAACGTCAGCTTAAAGCCCATGTGAGAAGCCATCGTCGCAAGAGTCGCGGAACCGATGTTCGACCCCTGCTTGATCGTGTTCTTGATGTACATAGGCGATTTGCCCATGGCCTTAGAAAGCGCGTACATGCTCGTATCCGACCGGTCGAGCATTTCCCTTAACGCCTCTGTCGGTGTCACTCGAAACCTCCCTTCAATATTGGATCTTCTGGCAGATTATACAGCAACCTATATAGCTGTAGGGCAAATATTATATATGTAGGAATTATGTATTATAGGGCAATAATTAAGCCCCCACCATAGGGCAATAACCTTTGCTGTATATTGTCCTTGTCAGCAATGGGGGCCACAAAGCCCACAGAGCTAGCAAGCAAGCAACTTTAGAACCGAATAAGGAGGCTACAGAGATGGCAGAGCAGCAGAGTTTAGATCTGGTGGCAGGTGGTCAGCTGGTGAGCAACCATACGATCCTAGCCATTGTGGAGGGCATGCGAGCAAGGGGCTATTTCCGAAAGGGCCAGCAGGGCCGAAAGGATGGCCTAGAACTCGCAACAGCCTTGAAGCTCATTAACGAGTATATGGCATATCCCGACCTTGGCAGGTACACAGTGGAGGCCACGAAGCACAGGGCCATTAACGAGGTTCCCAGGGCCGATTACGAGCCGGTGGAGATCATGAGGGCTTGCGACAACTGGCTAGCCCAGATCACCGAGGCATTCAAGACCGACCCAGACGAGGAGGCCGTTATTTACATGGTGAAAGACCTTCGAAAGCAGGTCATAGCCGATGGCATCGTGTCAGGTGACCTCAAGGTGAAGAAGCTCTTCGGAAAGTCGAGCTTCTACTACCAGGCGGCTAACGGCAGGTGGTTCAAGGCCGATTACATCCCTTGGAATATCGAGGACTACAACCCCATCAGACCGGCAGAGCATGCGGCCTAAAGCAAGCAGGAGGCCCCGAGAAGGGGCCTCCCACAACAACACACAGGAGATCATACCATGCAAAAGCTACTCACGAAAGAGCTTCAGAAGAAGCTCCCGCCGCTCTACTCGCAGGACGGCAAGAAGGCCGAGACCGTGGTTTACGGCCACTGGTTCAGCTGCTTCAACGGCTGGGACTTCTACGCCACCGAGTACGACGAGGAGACCGGCGACATGTTCGGGTTTATCTTCGGGGCCGTCCCCGAGATGGGCTACTTCAACCTGGCAGAGCTTGAGGAGATCAACCGTAAGTACGGCCTGAACTACTTCGAGCGCGAGACCTATTTCACACCCGCAAAAGTAACCGAGATACCGAGGATAGCCGAGGCGTTCGGCTACCTCTGGGAAAAGTAACAGATCACTACAGGGAGGGGCCTAGCCCCTCCCATAAAGGAGGTTTTCACCATGGAACGAGGAAAGATCATCGAGAAGATTAAGAAGCTTCGCGAGCACAGCGTGGAGAACGGCTGCAACGAGGCCGAGGCCATCCAGTTCGCACTCAAGGCCCAGAAGCTCATCGCGGACAACGACGTGGAGGAATGGGAGCTTGCCGACGAGGTCAGGCAGGTGACCGAGACCACCACCGGGTGGACGGCCAAGGTATGGGCGCCGAGCCTGGCGCAGGCCATCGCCGACAACTTCAGGTGCAAGGTGTACCAGCGCAGGGTGACGGCCCGCAAGTACGAGTTCGTGTTCGTCGGCTACAAGGCGGACAGCGAGGCGGCGGAGATCGTCTACGCGAACCTGCTCGAAACCTGCCACAGGCTGGCGAACGAATACCAGGACTTCGCGTACACCGACCCCGGCGCATACTCCAATTTCGTCATCGGATTCATCGCGGGCGTGCGCGCCGAGCTTGAGAAGCAGTGCTTCGAGCTGATGATCGTTTGCCCCAAGGAGGTTGAGGATTACTTCGAGGGGCTGGGGCTTGGCCGATCCCACAGGCGAGGCCTCAAGGCGTCCAACAACGACAGTATAAGCCGAGGCATGCAGCAGGGCCGCGACGCGGTGCGCAGCCGCCGCGTGGAGGCTTCGAGGGGCAACCTCCTGCCGGCATAGCAGGACAGCACAGGGGCAGGGCTTCAGGCCTTGCCCCGATCTTTAGAAAGGGGCGAGCCATGCAGGTAAAGGCAGGCGACATTTTCGAATGCGAGGGCAGTTTCTACCAGGCCATCAAGGCCACAGCGAAAACAGCCACGATCAGGCCCATAGAAAGCACCTTCGAGGGCTACGCAGACCCCTACGGGTGGGAGCGCAAGTATTTACCGGTGCCCAACCAGTTCATTGCAAGCGATCCATGGATGGGCAGGGAGCGAAGCGAAAAGGGGCAGCGGCTCAAGATTCACGACTACACGCGGGGCAAGACCTGCCCCGAGCTTCACATGGGCTGTAGAACCCTGGTCCGATGGGACGGCACCCCAAGCATTCGCGACACGTACAACTAGGAGGCAACCATGCAACGAGACTACACATGCACGATCAGGCACGGCGGGGGCTTCGGGGGCGGCTACGGCGGCACCTACGACAGCGAGCACCATTACCAGTCGGCGCACAGGGCGGGAAGCAAGGCCAACGAGGAAGACGCCCGCACGACATGGCGAAGGATGCACGGCAATGCGGGCTGGTGCGAGGTTGTGCCGGGAAGCGTAATGATCGAGAAGGGGAACTGGGCATGAAAGCATACAGCACCGAGGCGGTGGCGAAACAGCTGCAGACCGACGAGGGCCGCGCCCTGATGGAGTCGTGGGACTCGCACTGGGAGGAGGTCATGAGGCTTGCCGAGGGCTACGGCTTCATAGTGCAGGCCTACGGCGGCGTCGCCACGATCGCCACGAACGAGGAGCAATGCAGGCAGACAGGGTATGAGCGCAAGGCGTCCATGGTGATCGCTTCCGGCCTTGCCGGGGAGGTGATGGGCGATGGACGACAGGGAGCCTAGGCAGTGGGCCGAGCTGCTCGAGATCCTGCGAAAGGCAAAACAGGACTTCAAGGAGGCAGTAGCAGCCGAGAAGCCCGTAACCGAGGGCCTCGAGTACATCAGATAGCAGAAAGCCCCTAGATTCGATTCTAGGGGCTTTTCCATGCCTCCAGGGGCTACAAAAGCCCCCATATACCGGCAACCCAGCGAGCAAGCAGGGAGCAAACCCCGATCATCGCGAGCAACACAGCCACGAGGCTACCGGCATACACCACGGCGGCTATAACCTTCTGCGCACGGTTCACTTCAGGCCCCCGATCCTGGCCTTGAGCTTGCCCAGCACCCCGCAGTGGCGAGGCGTGGGCACGAACACGAAGCGCCTACAGCCCTCGCGCCCGCAGGCACCGGCGTAGGGCCTCGAGCCGGTTATTCGCCCGCGCTTGCGATTGCGGTCCTCGCAGTCCATCAGGAGCAGTCGCATATCGTCGCAGCCGCAGGCCTTAGCCAGGTTCGCCACGGCCTGCACGACGTCGGCGCACTCGTCCATCAGCTTGTCGAGCGCAGCGCGCTCGAACACGCTGTTAGTCAGCCACTCGCACCCTTCGTTGTCCCACGCCTGCCAAGCGCCGAATACCTCGGCGGCCTCCTCGAGCACCTTCAAGGCCTGCTCCTTGTCCGGCTTCACGCCGTCGAACGTGGCGATGCTTCCCATGATCACGCATTCTTGCATATCAAACTCCTATCAGAAGGCGCGCGAGCGACATCGCCGCCCACAGCGCCAATCCATCTACGACGAGGCACCCGGCCAGCGCGGCCAAGCACCCCCAGTTGCAGCCCCTCATGCCGTCACCCGCAGGCGAAGAGCGCCAGCATCACCAGCAGCGCCGCCAGCGCCCGCAGGACGTACAGCTCCCAGGCCAGCACGGCGACGCCGACGAGTACCAGCGCCGCCGTCAACCAACCCATCGGTCGCACCCGTCCTCCTGCATGTCCTTGTCGTTGTCGATGGCCCAGTCGCGCGCCCACCGCGCGGCCTCCCAAGGCGTCTGCGCCCAGGACTCGGCGAACGCCTCGCGGAAGTCGAGGTCGCATATCCCGGATTCGCGGCACCCCATCAGGAAGTGCGTGCAGGTGCCGCATACCCTCGGCTCCTCCTGGTTCCACGGCGCGCGCGGATCGGACTCGTAGCACCCGGGCGGCAGGTTCCAGCCGCTCCCAGGCTCGTAGCAGCCGCCGAAGCCGTCGTATTCCATGTCACCACGCCCTCTCGAACCGGGTCTGGTCGAGCCACCAGCTCGGGCAGGGCTTCAGGCCTCGCCAAAATCTGTAGTACGCCCAATCCTTCTGGCGGTCTGCGTGGGCGCGGCCGTAGAACTTCCCGTAAAGGCACGTCGAGCAGTTCCCCGGCACCTCTTGCGTCGCGATCACCCTCGCCATCGTCAGTCACCGTCCCAAACGCCGTCGGGGCGCATGCGGGCCATCGCCGCCAGCTGCAGCAGCGGGCGCTTGGCGTTGCCCTCGGTGGCCTCCCAGTAGTCGTCGGAAACCTCGTCGGACAGCTTGGCCGCAGCCGATTCGAGCACGGGGATGGACTCCGCGCCCGTCATGCCGTAGATGGTGCGGATGCCCTCGTCCCCGAAGACGCGGTAGTAGTGCTTGGCGTAGTTGTAGGTCACGTTCAGCCAAAGCATGGTCGTGCCGCCCATGGCGTAGGTGCCGCCGCGCATGTCGTGCGCGACGTCGGTCTCAAGCTGCTCGCGCGTAACGGGGTCGAGCAGGCGTATGTCGTAGCTCATTCGGCCCCCTCCCAGAAGTCGCAGTGGTTGTTGTCGCCCGTCATAAAGTGCTTGCCGTCGTGGTTGCAGTAGCAGCGCGTGGTCTCGCGGTCGGTGTCCAGACGCTTTCCAGTGAGGTCGAACGCCTGGGCCTTCACGACCTCGTGCTCGTGGTGAGCACAGTTCCCGCAGCGGTGCGCGGGCGGCTTCCACTCCTCGTGGATGTCGGGGTTAAACACGTATTGGTCGGTCATTCGCTTCTTCCTTGTCTGCCATGGCAATCCTCTCGCCGATCCAGCGCATCACCGGAACGGCCATCGAGTTGCCTATGGCCTTGTATCGCGGGCCGTCTGGGCATTTTTCGGCAGGCTTGCCTCGATACGGCACCTTCGTATGGTTGTCGGGAAACCCTTGGAGCCGTTCGCACTCCAAAGGCGTGAGTCTTCTAACGATCATGTTTTCTCCCTCGTCAGCGAAAAGCGTTTGCATGTTGGTGGTGGAAAGGGTGAGCGACACGTCGTCGCTCACCAGCGCCCCTTTGCCCCCACCCGCGCGGCCGCAGCGGACAATGAGGGTGCACGCACTCATACGCACACCGTCGGCGTATCCCCGCCGACCTTGAGAGTTCCCGCAATGTTCTCACCTATGGCCGTGTTTGCGGCAAGGTCAGCCATGGCGATGGGCGCGTCCTGTAAAACGGACGGCTGGATATTCATGCCTTCGCACGTTCCGCTCGGAAGGGTTGGTGCCACGCCGCCCTCGGAAAAGATCCTCTTGCTCTGGACGTCCCAGCCGTTAAGGCACCCAGGATTGGTGGCGACCGCAGGGTTGTGCCAGTCTGCCGTGAGCGTGGGCGAGACCTCCTCCTCGTAGCCTAATCCGCCGGCCCCGCTTCCTTGGTGGTACTTGAAGCCTGCGCTTCGAGCGCCGTCTCTAGCTTCGGCGGCAAGTCGCGCCCTCTCTTCCGCGCCCGTCGAAGGACTCCCGCACAGGCTTTCGGACTCAACAAGTACGCCGATGGGGGGGCAGGCTCCAAGACGTCCGACAAGAAAGAGACGGCGCCGTCTTTGGGCCACTCCGAAGAACTGCGCATCAAGTACGCGCCACGCCAGGCCGTACCCGAGTTTGTCCATTTCGGACAAGAGCTGTCGGAAAGCCTCCCCGTCTTCGCTTGAGAGCGCTCCCGGGACGTTTTCCCAAAGAAACCATCGAGGACGTATCTCGCGTACTGCGCGAATGTACTCGAACATGAGACCGGATTCACCTTGCAACCCCTCTCGTTTGCCGGCGATCGAGAACGATTGGCACGGACTGCCGCCGACGACCAGATCGCACTTGCCGCGATACTTCTTCCACTTGACCTTCGTGACGTCACCGACGTTCGGCACGTTCGGATAGCGCTCCGCGAGCACGGCGCTCGGGAACTCATCGAACTCGGCGAAGCACAGCGGCTCCCAGCCGAGCGGTTCCCACGCGACGGTTGCGGCCTCTATCCCGCTGAAAAGCGAGACGTACTTCAAACCCATGCCGCTCACCACTCGGCGTAGTAGGCGGGGTGCTGCATGGTGCCGCCGATGTTCTCTCTACGCCGCACGATCGAGAAGCCCCTGCGCTCAAGCACGGAAATGGCAGCATGCTCGTCGGCGTTGCAGTCCGCGTAGCAAAGGAGTACGCCGCGCTTGCCATCTTTCGCCGCGCGCTCGATAAGCCCCTCGAACTCCGTGATGTGCTTGTTTCCCGAGCGGGATGCCATGCTCCTCGCATCGTCTGCGGTCAACCTTCTAAAACTCATAGCTCCTCCTCGTCTTCGTCGTCCCAGTTCGCCATGTCGTGGAGCAGCCGGGGCGCCACCGACTCGCTGAGGACGGCGCCGCTCTCGAGAAGCGCGAAGCAGCAGTAGTCGTCCCCGGACAGGTCGTCCACGATCCGCGCGGCCTCCTCGATGTCCATGGTCTCGGCGATGACGATTCCGGCGCGAATCGCGCCGTCGTAGCTTTGGAGCCGCGACCTCTCGTAGACCCGAATCATGCCTCGGCCTCGTCATAGAAACCGGCGTCCCTCAGCTTCTCTTCGTAGATGGCGCGGAACTCGCCGTCGAACTCCTTCAGCACGTCCAGCATCGTCAAGCCCTCGGGCGCCTCTGCGTACTGCGTCGCCGCCATGAGCCAATCGCCGTACGGCCTGGGCTTGCCGTCGTCCTTGACGGAGGCGTAGCCGATGCAGTCTTCGGCGATCGCCTTGCGCCCGGCCTCGCGGACAGCCTTCTCAACCCGCGTCGACAGCGCCGCTTGCAGCTCGCTGAGCTTCTTGCGCAGGTCGGTTATCTCGACCAGGAGCCTGTCGTTCTCGTCCTGCTGCTCGAACAGCTGCGTGAGCACGTACTGCTCGCATGTATTGATCTTCATCGTCTGTTCCCTTCTCGAATGATCTCGTTTCCGTCCCTGTCGGTTATTGCCCAGTAGCCGTAGTCGTACAGCTCGGGGCTGTGAGGCTCGTGGACCTGAAGGAGCCGGCCCGTCCACCAGGCCTCCTCGTAGGTCTCGGAGCGCCACCGCCACTCGGCCCGGAGAGTCGCGCCGCCGTGGAACCCGTTGTGGCACCCGGTCGTGCCGCTGCCGCACAGGGCGAAAAGCGGGCTTCGCAGGCTCCACGTGCCGTTCGGCGTGGCAAGCTCAAACTCAAGCCCCCAGCTCCGGTGCGCCACGTGGTGGCAGTTGGTCGCCCGCCTTCCGCAGACGCAACACCTCGGCCGGGTCGGCTCGTAGCGTCCCTTGCCGGTGTAGCGCGCCCCGAGGTGGGGCTTGCCGTAAAGCTCGGCGCGCCCCATGGGCAGGCCTCGGAGCTGCCGCGCGTCCAGGATCATGCCAGCCTCCCGTCCGGGCCGTCGAACTCCACGACCCTCGCGCCGTGCCTGAGCCTCGACACGATGGCCGTCGCGGTGTCCGCGTCCCCCTGCTCGGCCAGACGGCGCACAAGGTCGCTCGGCCTGTACTGCGTGGTGACCAGGGTCGGCAGCATCGCCGAGTAGCGCGTGTCGAGCAGCTGGAAGAGGCTGTCGAGCACGAAGCCCGTGGGGCGGCGCTTGCCCAGGTCGTCCACGATCAGGTAGCGCGCCTCGGCGTAGCGCCTCAGCGGGTCGCCGCCGTCGCGGAAGCTGCGTTGGATCTCGTCCAGCACCCGGTACATCGGGGCCATCAGGACGACGCCGCCGCCGTCCGAGAGCCGCTTGGCCACGGCCGCCGCGCAGGTGGTCTTGCGGGTACCGACGCCGCCCCAGAGGTAGAGCCACTGGCCGGACTCCATGGCCCGCGCTAGCTCGTCCGCCTTCGGGTGGTCGAGCGCCAGGTAGCGCTCGGGGACTCCTGCCTTGACGTACCGGCGGCGCTGCCTCTCGGCTCGCTGCCGCTCGGCCTCGGCCCTCTCGCGCTCGTCCTCCCTCTCGCGCTCGGCGCAGGCGCCGTCGCAGCCGCACTGCTCGAAGCCGCAGAACCAGCGCTTGCCGTGGGTGTCCACGTAGCGCGCCCGCAGCTCGGCGCCGCAGTGGGGGCACCTAGTCGTACTGGGAGTAGTCATCGCCCGTCGCCTCCTTCCTCGGCTTCGAGGAGCGCAGCCAGTTGCGCACCGCCGCCTTCCAGTCCTTCATCCGCGACTTGCCGACCATCCAGCCCTTCTGGGCGTAGTAGTCGACGAACCGCTCGGGGTCGAAGTCCACGGGGTCGATGCCCTTTGACTCGGCGAATGCGACTGCGTACTCCGCGACCTCGGTGGGAGAGGGGGCGCGGAAGCGCGCCTTGCTCCTCTCTCCCTCTTCCTTAATTCCTCTTCCTACTTCCTCTTCCTCTTCGCTTGGCCGTTTGCTTTCAGGCTCGCTTGCCGCCTTGCTCTGCGCTTTGCTTCCGCTTTTGCTTGTTGGTTTGCTTGCCGTTTTGCTTCCGCTTTTGCTTGCACCGCTGCTTGATGTTCTGCCGCCGCTGCCCCCCGCCACGATGCGCGAGCGGGAGGTCTCCATGACGGGCCTGATGGCCGTCAGCACGGCCTCTTGGGTGTCGGTGCGCGGCTCAGGCTCCTCGCCGGTTCTCAGGTATCGGACGATCATGCCTATAAGCTCGTCGCCCTCCCTGCGGCTGCGGAGCCTCAGAGGCCCGTCTATCAGCGAGTCCAGGACCTGCATCCAGCCCTCCCCGCTAAAAGGGGATGTCCTCGTCGTACAGGTCCATCTGCTGGGGCGCCTGCTGCGGGGCCGGGGCCGGTGCCTGCTGGGGCGCCGGCGCGTACTGCTGGGGCTGCGGGGCGGGAGCGGGGGCCTGCTGCGGAGGGGCCGCAGGGGCGCCCTGGTACGGCTGCTGGGCGTACTGCTGGGGCTGCGCGTACTGCTGTGGCGCCGGCGCGTACTGCTGGGGCTGGTAGCCCTGCGGGGCGGGCTGCGCGTACTGCTGGTGGCCTCCCTGTTGCTGCCCCTGGCTCATAAGCTCCACCTCGTCGGGGATGACCTCGAGCTTGGACCGCTTCTGCCCGTCCTTCTCCCAGGACGAGTAGCGCAGCTTGCCCTCGATGGCGACCTTCATGCCCTTGCGCAGGATGCGGGACAGCGCCTCGGCGCGCTTGCCGAACATGGTGCAGTCGACGAAGTTCGGGCGGTCCTCCCACTCGCCGGTCTGCTGGTTCTTCGTGCGGTCGTTGACCGCCACGCCGAACGACAGCACCTGCATGCCGCCCTGGGTGGCGCGCAGCTCGGGGTCTCTCGTCAGGTTCCCCGAGATGTTCACGCGGTTGATGCTCATCAATAGCTCCCTTCTCCGGCGCCGCCGCTCACCCATGTCCTCTGGATGTCGGCGTCCACCGTCTTGATACGTAGTTTCAGCGCCATGATTGCCTCGGAGGAGGCCTTGTACAGCGCCTCGGCGCAGTCGCGCAGCTGCTTCTTCTCGGCTATGTCGGGGCGTCCCCGGCACAGGTCGGAGATGATGGTGACCGGCGTTCCCTTGGCCCTCTCCTCGAGGATCGCGATGCGCAGCGCCTTGCGGTAGTCGGCCTCGTTCTCGGCGTACTGCTGACCGGTGCGGCGCAGGGCCTCAAGCTCGTCCATGAGCGCGTCGAACAGCTGCTCGCGCTGGCCGTAGAGGTCCTGCATGGCCTACACGACCCGCCAGGTCGGCGTGGCGCAGCAGCCGGGGTTGCGCTTGAACTGCTCGTAGTGCTCCCGGCTCATGAACTCGTAGATCTTGCCGCAGCACTTGCACTTCGCCGTGAACGGCCCCTCCGCCGGCGGCTCCTTCTCGGGCTTGTCCGAGAGGGCGTCCGGGTCGCTCGTGCCGTCGATCGCGAACAGTCCGCAGAGCGCGTACTTGCGCGCGTAGCTCGAGGCCGAGCCGGTCACCTGCGCGGGGTTCATGCCCGTCTGGCTGTCCGGCTCGTGGGCGTAGCCGTCGACGTCGATGGCGCCCTCGGCCCCGTCCGTGAAGAACAGGTGCGCCGTGGCCTTGACGTAGTGGCGCTCGCCGACCTGCACGATGGAGTCGTTGAGCGTGTAGGCCACGCCCGCCTCCTTGCACGGCTCCTTGAGCGCCGCCACGATGTCCTCCATCGAGCGGTAGTTGAACTTGCCGTGCGTGTTGTAGCGCGCCTTCGGCACCACCACGGAGCGCTGCACCTTGGCGACGGCCTCGGCGATGGTCATGTGCTTCTCTTCTGCCACTCTCTGCCCCCTAACGGATCGTGCGCTCGTAGACCTGCTGCAGCGTGCCGCGCTTGAACACGCCGCTCACGCCGATGCTCCCGGCGAAGCGCCCGATGGACTGCATCTGCTCGGTCGTGGCCGCGTCGATGACCATCACGCACGGCGTGGCCGGCGCGGGCTGGGGCGCGGGTTGCGGGGCGGGCGCGGGCTGGGGCGCGGGTTGCGGGGCGGGCGCGGGTTGCGGGGCGGGCGCGGGTTGCGGGGCCTCGACGATGGGGGGCATGCCGCCGCCCGGCTCCCACAGATTGCCTTCGCCGACCCTCGGGTCGCACGGCTCGGCGCTTGCCGGCTCGGGGGCGGGCGCCGGCTCCATCGCGGCCTTCAGCTCGGCGATGCGCGCGGCCTCCTCCCTGGCCTCCCGGACGGCGGTCAGCGCGGCCCCGAGGTCGAGCGTGGAGAAGAGCGCGCGCTCGGCCTCGCCGTAGAACGGCTCGCCCTCGAACTGGCTCTTCAGCGTCTCCCAGTCGCCGGCCAGCTTGGACACCTTGGCTTCCAGCGCCTCATAGGCCTTGACCTCGCCGAAGGTCTTGTTGAGCCATTGCTTCTCGTGCAGGCGCTCGTAGGGCACGACGGGGGCCAGGAGTCCGGCGAACTCCTCGTAGTGTCCCTGCAGCTTGGCGTACGCACGGTCCTGTCGCTCCTGCTCGGCCTGGTCGAGCTGCTGCTTGATGTTGTCGGACGCGGTGTCGATGATGCCGGTGATCTGCTTGCAGCGCCTCTCGAAGGCGTCGAGGGGCTTGCTGTACTCTCGCTTCACGGCCTTTCGGCGCTCGTCGATCTCCTTCTTCAGGCCGTTCAGGTAGGTGCGGTCGCGCTTGGCGTCCTTGACGTTCTCGGCCTTGGTGAGGTCGTAGGTCGCGCCGTCGTAGGCCTCCACGGTCCTGCGCACATGGGCCTCGAGGGCGTCGAAGTTGGCCTCGAGGGTCGACGGCACGAAGGTCACGGACAGCGCGGACGACTCCTGCCCCTCGATGACCTCGGCCACCACGCTCTCGGTGTCGGCCACCTAGACCACCTCCCCGTCCTGGTTCACGAACACGATCTCGGGCTGCGGGTCGGTCACGGCCAGCAGCACCTCCTTGCCGCTCATGCGGATGACGTCGAACGCGCCGTCCGCCTCGGTCGGCACGACGAAGGTGAGCACGGCCGCGCCACCCTTCACGTTCGCCTGCCTGAAGCAGGCCTTGATCTCAACTGTCCTGTCCATCTGTCTCACTCTCCGAGTCCGCGAGCATCGCCGCGAACGTCTCCAATGTCATGGTCACGTACTGCTCCTGCGGCCTCGCGGTGCCCCGCCTCTTCCAGACGACCACCCCGTAGGCCGCGTTTTTGTTGGCGCGCTCGGCCTCGGCCTCGCGGAGCCACTGCGGCAGCTCGTGCCTGCCCGCGTAGTCCTTGCACTCCACGGCCACGCCCCTGCCGCCCATCGACACGCCGCGCACGTCGCCCGTGTCCCTGCTGCCGGTCTTGACCTGCCGGTCGGCGTCCATCCCGGTCGCCTCGGCCAGGTAGTCGGCCACCGAGCGCTCGAAGCGCGTCCCGGCGTCCTTGGCGCTGCGCCTGCTGCGGCTCATTCGCTGAACCCGTCGGACTGGCTGCGGTGCTTGTTGAACGCGCCTTTGAGCTGCGGGTAGCGGCTCTCCATGATGCGGGCCAGGCTCGGCGCGATGCCGTTCTTGCAGGCCACGTGCAGCTCGTTGCGCACCATGTTCACCAGGTAGTTAACGGACACGTAGCCCTTGCGGTTGAGGCGCACGGCGTTCTCGACCATGTAGTTCCAGGCCCCGGGGTTCTCGTCGATCCACTTGCGGGCCTCGGCGAAATCCTGTTCCCCGGCGGAGCCTAAGCCGGGCAGCTCGCCCTGCATGCTCACGGGTTTGGCGCCGTAGCGCTCGTCGTTACGCATGGAGCACCGCCGACATCTGGTAGGCCTGCTGGGCCGCGGCTACCGCGCCGTCCATAGTGGGGAGCACCCACAGGTACATGACGGCGATGCAGATCAACGCGGCAGCGGCGAAGCCCACCATGACCCCGAGCTTGAACATGTCGGCGTCATGCATCTCCTTGGCGGTGGGGCGGTCCCTGCGCTCGAATGGTATGATGTTCGCAGCGCCGTTCGCGGCGCGGTCCGTGCGGGCGCCGTCGAGTTGGTAGCTGGGGGCGCTCGCTTTCTTTCTGCTTTGCATTACGTTCTCCTTACGGGTATTTCCGCTGGTCAGACCTAGGGCGCTTCTTAGTGCCCCTTTTTGAAACTTTTTTTCGCGCGGCTCTTCGCGCTGTAGTAGCGCTGTCGCTGCTGGTTGTTCCGCTTCTCCCTGATCGCCTCCTCCCGCATGGCGTTGGCCTGCTCGGCTAGGTCGGCCATGTGAAGCTCCTTCGTGCACTCGATGCACCAGCCGTTGATGCGGTTGAGGGGTCGGAACGTCCATCGGCCGCAGTTGGGGCACTGGCTGCGCTTGCGGAGTGAGAGTCCGCACTTTTTAGCCATGTGCTTCACTGAATCGACCGAACGCCCCAGCGCCTTGGCTACGTCCGCCGCGCCGTCGCCCGCGTGCTCCTCCAGGTACCTGAGCTCACTGGTAGACCATGGCCTCACTTGTCGCGCTTCTCCTCGCTCCTCCGGTACGCCTCCGCCAGGACGTCGCACATGCGGTCGAAGGCGACGGAGAGGGGCGTGTCCTGCTGGGTGTCCTGGGTGTCCATCTAGGCCACCATCGCCTTTGGCGTACGCTCGTCGACTAGACCAGCGAGGTAATCGACAGAGCAGCCGTAGAGCTTCGCCAGCGCGATTGCATCCGGCACTAGGAGAGGTGAGCTTTCACCGCGTTCCCATTTGCCAATGACGTACTCCGAGCGATTGATCTTTTCTCCAACCTCCTTACGGGTCAGCCCGGATCGTTTACGCTCGGACACAAGATTGTTGAGCATCATGACCTCCCTTGCACTAGTTCCTTGCGTCTGATTGGAACTATATACAAGATTCCTGTATGTGTAAACCCCTAAAGATTGCTATTTGTACAAGTTTCTTGTATGCTGCAAGCATCCTAAGTAAGGGGTGAGATATGAGCCTTAAAGATCTACGGAACCAAGCAGGGCTGACCCAAAAAGAGGCTGCGGAACTGTTTGGGCTTAAGTACCGGACCTATCAGAACTACGAGCTTGGAAACACAAGCCCGGACATGGACACAGCCGCCGAATTTGCGCGCTATTTCAATTGCACGATCGGTGAACTGTTCGATTTGGAAGAGGGGGATGCGGAGCAGATAGGCTCCGCAGAGCGCGAGCTGCTGAGCTATTTCAGCGCCATGGACGCGAGTGGGCGTAGGGCGCTTATGGTCACCGCCAAGAGTCTCGCCTCTGTTTTCCCGAGGCAGACATAGAAAAGCCCCGGCGGGGTCGAAGCGTTGCCGCGCTGCCCGCCGGGGTTCCTGTCACCAATCCACGAAAGGACGGTATTCACATTATGCCAAAGACAGCGGCCATATACGCGAGGTTTTCCTGCTCCAAGCAGCGCGAGGCGTCCATCGAGGACCAGCTGAGGGTCTGCCGCGAGTGGTGCGCCCGCGAGGGCTACGCCGTGGTGGCGGAGTACTGCGACCGCGCCGTGAGCGGCCGCACGGACGACCGCCCGGAGTTCCAGCGCATGGTGGCCAACGCCGGGGAGTCGGACATCGTGCTCGTGTACATGATGGACAGGTTCTCGCGAGGGGAGTACGACGCGCCGATCTACAAGCGCGAGCTCGCCCTCAAGGGCGTGCGCCTCGTGTCGGCGCTCGAGCGCATCCCGGACAGCCCCGAGGGCATCATCTACGAGAAGCTGCTGGAGGGGCTCGCCGCCTGCGAGTCGCGCAAGACCTCGATCAGGGTCAGGCGCGGCATGGAGGGCAACGCCCTCAAGTGCAGGACCAACGGGGTGCGCGTCTTCGGGTACCGCAGGAACGAGGCCGACGAGTACGTCGTGCTCGAGGAGGAGGCCGCGCTCGTGCGCGAGGCCTTCCGGCGGCGCGCCGACCGCGAGGCGGTGAACTCCATCGCGCGCGACTTCGCGGCGCGCGGCGTGAGGTCGAGGGCCGGCAACCCGTGCGGCTACTCGATGGTGTACCAGATGCTCCACAACAGGCGCTACACGGGGCGCTACGAGTGGGGCGGGATAGTCCAGGAGGGCGGAATGCCCGCGATCATCGACGAGAGGACCTTCATGGCGGTGCAGAACGTTCAGGGGATCAAGAGGCGCGCGGACGAGAGCTGGGGCGACTTCGCCTTCTCGGGGCGCGCGACGTGCGGGCTGTGCGGCCGCAACATGCAGGGCGTGAGCGGCCGTGGGCGGCACAACGTGAAGTACGAGTACTACGCCTGCCCCGAGGGCTGCTTGAGGAACGTCAGGCGCGAGGAGCTCGAGGGCGCCGTGGTCGCGGGCGTGCGCGACGTCCTGGCCGACAGGGACGAGGCTCTGCGCATCGCGCGGATGGTCGCGGAGCACGAGGCGGGCGGCGAGGCCGAGGCGCGCAGGAAGCGCGCCATGAGGTCGCTCGCGGAGGCCGAGAGGGGCCTCAAGAACATCCTGAACGCGATCGAGCAGGGCATCATCGCGCCGGGCGTCAAGGAGCGCATAGCGGAGCTTGAGGAGCAGCAGGCGCGCGCCAGGTACGAGATCGAGGCGGCGAGTGACGAGCGCATCGACCCGGAGCGCCTGGCCGACTTCCTGCAGAGCGGCGCGGCCCTGGACGACCGAACGCTGCTCGAGGCCTTCGTGTGGCAGGTGATCGTCTGCGAGGACTCGGCGGTGGCCATCCTCAGCTACCGCTCCGAAAACGGAGAACCCGCCAGGCTCGAGGCCCAGCGGGTTCGTGGAAAGTTGGAATGGTGCCCCCAGCGGGATTCGAACCCGCGATATCCACCTTGAAAGGGTGGCGTCCTGGGCCGCTAGACGATGGGGACGCGAAGAAACAGTATATCTCACATGGTAGGGGCGGTGGGGACTCAATCTCCGCCGGCGGCGGAGATTCCCCGCTCGGGGCCGCTCCGCGGCCCTCGCGCGCTCGCTACAAACGCTCCGCGTTTGCTTCACGCTCGCGCCCCCAACGGGGTTCGAGTCCGTGTCCTGCGCACGAACCCGCAGGTCAGCCGTTGTTTCTCGCTAAATCCTAAATGGTAGGGGCGGTGGGACTCCGTTCCCCGCCTGCGGCGGTGAACGCCCGCTCGGGGCCGCTCCGCGGCCCTCGCGCGCTCGCTACAAACGCTCCGCGTTTGCTTCACGCTCGCGCCCCCAACGGGGTTCGAGTCCGTGTCCTGCGCACGAACCCGCAGGTCAGCCGTTGTTTCTCGCTAAATCCTAAATGGTAGGGGCGGTGGGACTCCGTTCCCCGCCTGCGGCGGTGAACGCCCGCTCGGGGCCGCTCCGCGGCCCTCGCGCGCTCGCTACAAACGCTCCGCGTTTGCTTCACGCTCGCGCCCCCAACGGGGTTCGAGTCCGTGTCCTGCGCACGAACCCGCAGGTCAGCCGTTGTTTCTCGCTAAATCCTAAATGGTAGGGGCGGTGGGACTCGAACCCACAATCCTTTCGGCCGCGGCTTTTAAGGCCGCTGCGTATGCCAATTCCGCCACGCCCCCGGGCGCACCAGTAGTCTAACCGACTTTTACGCTTCGCGGGCAAGCGGGCGCATCGTCGGTTTCCAGCCCACGGGGGATTTCTCGCCGTCCGCACCCGGAAGTGCCGTCGCCGCCGCGAGCGAGAGCCCGAAGAGCAGGTCCGACTCGCTCACCGTGAGCTCCTCAAAGCCGGTCTGGGCCATGAGCTCGCCTACGGCCACGGCCCCGCCGAGAATCACCGGCGCGCGCTTGGCCTGGATACCGGGCAGGGCGGCACGCTCCCCCACCGTCTTTGCGGAGAGAAGCGCCTCGAGCTCGGCGACCTTGCCCGCGCTCAGGCGCGCCAGGTGCACGCGGCTCGAGTCGTAGGGCTCAAGCTCAAGGTCGAGCGCCACGAGGGTCGTCACGGTCCCGCCACAGACGACGAGCGCCGTGGGCGCCTCGTCGGCGGCATCGGGGCCCGCCGCTGCGCTCGAGTGCAGCGCGCCCCGCTCGATCGCGGGCGCGAAGAGGCCCGCCGCGAACTCATGGGCCTGAGCGAGGGCCGCGGCATCGGTCGGCCCGCCCTCGTTTCCGGAGAGGAACTTGTCCGTAAGGCGTCGGCAACCGACGTCCGTGGACTCAACAAAGCGCAGGTCGAGAACACCGTCTTGTAGCACGCCGCAAGCAAGCTCGGTCGAACCGCCGCCGTTATCGGCCACGAGGATCCTCTTGCCGCCGAAGTCCTGCGCCACACCGAGGAACGTGAGGGCGCCCTCGACCTCGCCGGGGATGACCTCCGGCGCAAGGCCGAGAGAGCGGAGCGCGTCCTCGAGGACCTGCGCGTTTCCGGCGTCGCGCGCGGCGCTCGTGAGGGTGCAGCAGATGCCCTCGGCACCCGCCGCAACGGCGCTGCGCACGTACTCTGCGCAACAGGTCGCCACACGCGCCATCGCGTCGTCGGCGAGGATGCGCGTGCGGTCCACGTCCTGCCCGAGGTTGCAGATGTTGGAGGCCTTGGCCATGCGCGTCACGCGGCCGCCCTCCACGTCGGCCACGGCCAAGCGCGCCGTCACGGTCCCGATATCGATGCAGGCCACACGCCTCATGACGCCCCTTTCTTCGTGGTTCTTGCGAGAAATCGCGGTTTCGAGTGTAGCGCGGGGCGCCCAAAAGATGCGTTGCGGGCGACGCCGGGGCGGGCCCGGCAACGCCTGCGCCGTCGTCCTCGCGCAACCGCGGTCGGCAGACCCGCGCGCTCCGCCGCCGACACCACATCGACCCGTCGTCTTCCGGCGCGATTCTTGCCGCCTACGACACGTAGTGGAAAACAGTATCTCCGAGCTGGATGTACCAGGGCAGCTCAGACGCGGTGTCTGAGGTTCCGGCGTCCGTGCCCTCGTCGTTTTCCGACGTGCCCTCGACCACGACCTTGGTCTCGCCCTCGCTCACGTAGCCGCGCTTGCGGGCCTCGTCCTCGATGCCCTCGCGCGTCTGAAGGCTCTGGATATCGGACTTGTACTGCTCGTTGCTCGCGTTGAGCTCATCGAGCTGGGACTGCAGCTCGAGGCCGGAGCGCCAGGCCTTGTAGTAGGTCTGCGCGGGGCCGTACATGGTCACGATGAGGGCGAGGAGCACGACAACTGCCACGACGAGCACGCGGAAGTTGATCACGAAGTCACCGATGGCCGAGAAGAACCCGGCCACATCGATGGTCTTGCGGGAGGCGGCCCTCTCCCTCGGCTCAGCGGGGCGAGAAGCGCTCGCGCGGTCGGGGGCCACGCGGGCCTCGCGAACGCGGTCGACGCCGCGATCGGGCCGGCGGTCGCCGCGGCGCTCAGGGCGCGTGATGGCAAGGCGAGAGGGCCCGGCACCCGCGGCCGCACGGGAGGCGGCCTGTCGCGGGGAACTCGACCGAGAAGCACCCGTGCGCGGCGCGGCCTGACGCGGGGTCGCTTGTCGCGGCGTCGCCGACCGGACGGCGTGCGCGCCGCGAGCGCTTGTGTCCTGGGATTCCTTCATCGCCCTGCTTCGTTTGAGATGTGTTTAAGAGCCGCCCGAACGAGGCGGCGATTCTTGCCAGTCTGTTATACCAGAGCCCGGGTGCGCCCTCGTTAGCGGCCGCGCTTCTCCTCAGCCTTCGCACGGTCCCAGAGGTCGTTGAGCTCCGCCGTCGAGAGAGCCTCCGGATCGCGGCCGGCCTCGCGTGCCGCTGACTCCATGCGCGCCCAACGAGCGCGGAACTTGCGGTTGGATGCGGCGAGGGCCTCCTCGGCGTCGATCCCTTCTTTCCGCGCGACGTTTACCAGCGCAAAGAGAAGGTCGCCGAACTCCACGGCCGCGGCGTCGGAGCCGGGCTCCTCCGCCTCGAACTCCGCGCGCTCCTCGGCAACCTTAGCCCAGACGTCGGCCGTGGTCTCCCATTCGAAGCCGGCCTTGGCCGCGCGCTTGGAGATCTTTTGGGCCTGCATAAGGGCGGGCAGGCTCGACGGCACGGAGTCAAGAAGCCCGGCGACCTGCCCGTCGGTTACCTCGCCGCGGGCCTCGCGCTCCAGGCGCTTGACGTCGTCCCAGATGTCCAGGACCGCGGGCGCGTCAGGGGCGGCGTCAGTAGGGCGCGCTTCTTCGTAGCCGGCGGGCAGCTCGCCTTCGTGGGCGGCCGCGAGGTCGCCGAACACGTGCGGATGGCGGCGGACGAGCTTCTCGTTGAGACCACGTGCCACGTCGTCGATGTCGAAGACGCCTGCGTCTGCGGCTATTTGCGCGTGAAGAAGCACCTGCTCAAGCACATCGCCGAGCTCCTCGCACAGATGCGCGTCGTCGTGCGCGTCGATAGCGTCGACAGCCTCGTAGGCCTCTTCGACCATGTTCTTCGTGATGCTCGCGTGCGTCTGCTCGCGGTCCCACGGGCAGCCGTCGGGCTGACGAAGGCGCCAAATGGTGCGGATCAAGCGGTCGAGCTCCGGATGGGCCGCCGGCGCGTCGGCGCGGGCGCCGTTCTGGTCGTCGACAAGGTCGGATAGGCGGCGAGCGTCGGCGCCCTGACCGACCACGCACTCCGGTTGACCGAACTTTCCCGCCTCGAACCTCATCCGCGCTCCTCTCGCCGCCAAATCGTCCCGTTATCATACCCGCGCCGGGCGCTTCTTGCCGCCGTTTGGCAAGCTTAAAAAATCTGACGGGATTCTGACGGCAGTTATGGGGCGATTCTGGGCCCGAAACTGCCGCCACAATCCCGTCAGTGTTTTCAGGCAGCCAAGTGGCGCCAGGCATCACGCAGCTGGCAAGAAGGTCACGCGCCGTACATCCGCTCCAGCGAGACGAACTCGACCTTCTCCCCCGCAGGAACGAACCGGTCCTCGCCATCGAGTTCATACTTGCTAAAAATCGCCAATCCGACCGTCGCGTAGTCCTTTATCAGGCCTTTCTTCCCAACAAGGTCGGCGACTTCCCCTGCAACGTCGAACTTGTTCCGATACTTGCACTCGCCCATAAGCAGCTTTTTGCCGTACGTATCCGCAGCCACAACGTCGATGTCGTCCTGCTCGCGCTTGGAAGGGTTCGTCCCCCACCACGAGCCCACTCCGGTCACCGGAATGGGAAGATTCCCACAAACCCCCTGTTCAACAAGCCATTCTTTGCACAGTGCCTCGAATCGATGGCCAAGATGCTCATCAATTACCTGCTCGGGCAGGCCTTGCGCCACAGCGGGCCCGAGCCCCTCCTCGACCTCCGACACGCGTGGCATCACGAATTTGAACCAGAACTCGAAGCAAGCATCCTTGAGGCAATAGACGCCCTTCTTGCTCGTCTCGGGATTCGCGCCAAAGGGAACGCGCCTCTCAACAATCCCCAGGTCACGCAAGGTCTGAAGGTATTTGGAGACGGCGGTGACCTGCATCCCGACTTTGTCGGCAACCTCAGTCGGACGATTCGCGCCGCCCGCCAGCGCGCGAAGAATCGACGCGTACTGCGCCGGCTCGCGCGTTTCTTGCCGCAAGAGGCTCATGGGCTCATCAAACAGGAAACCGACAGGATGGAAATACAGGGCCTGAAGGTTCTCCCGAAAACTCATGGACGAATCGATTTGCTCGAGGTAATACGGTATGCCGCCGAAACAGCCATAGAACCTGAACGCCTCCTGGACATCCCCGGGGAGCATGTCGCGCGCCTCGCGAAACGACAACGGCCCGACCTTCATCTGCGCCGTCCTGCGTCCGAACAACGGACTTTTTCGGCCGAGCACCTCGCTTTCCATGAATCCTTGGTTGCTTCCGCACAGCACGAGGAACAGCAGGGAGTCCTTCAAATCGTGATCAACAAGAACCTGAAGGACTGAAGGCAACGACTCGTTACGCTGGGCCGCATAGGGAAACTCGTCAAACACCAAAACAAAGCGCTCGGTCTTTGCGCGCTCCCCTACAAATGACAAGGCGCTCTTCCAGCTATCAAATCTCGTACCTTCTGGCAGTCCGAAGAATTCTGCAACCTTGGCCGAGAAGTCGGCAAGGTTATCGGCGTCCGCCTGTTCGAGCGCCGTAAAGAAGAGAGCTCGTTTGCCTTTGCAGAACTCGCGGATCAAGGTGGTCTTCCCGACGCGCCGGCGCCCGTAGACAACCGCGAGCTCGAACTTGTCGCGGCTATACAAGCCCTCGAGGTCAGCAAGCTCCTTCTTTCTACCTGCGAACATGGCGCCCCCTTAATTGGCAAGCATTTACTACTTACGAGTATAATACCTACAGGTTGCATATATTACCAACGCCAGGCGCCGCGCAGCTGGCGAGAAGGTCACAAACCGTAGGCCTCTATCGGCACGAACTCGACCGGAGGCGGCTCGGGGTTCGCGGTCTGCGCGTGTGTCGCAGCCTCGATGAGCGGCTCGTGGTCGCGCGGCACGCCAAACGTGTCCAGCAGCCGGCTGAGCTCGCGATCGTTCGCCACCGTTTCCGGCGAGAAACGCACGACAGCCGTGGCCGCGGCGGTGAGCCGCGACTCGCGGATCCTCTCGGCACGGCGCACGCGCTCGGCCGAGCGTCCGCCCGTCATCGCGGGGTTCACGTACTTCTCGCCGCCATCGAGCTCGCCGACGATCACGCGGCCGTCGTCCGTCCGCCAGCAAAAGTCGACGAAGAAGGACCCGCCGCCTACGGGGTCGCGAAACTCCGCTTGAAGGTCCGGCGCCGCAAAGCCGAGCTCCCACATGGCCGCCCGCGCAATGGATTCCCCGCCGCTGCCCGACCTGCCGTCGGCGAACTCCATCATCCGGCGCGCCTGCCGAATCCCACGATACCCCGTATTTTTCTCGTCAAAATAGGCCCTGAGCTCTTCTTTATTGATCAAACCAAGCCGCAGCGCGGAGTCGACGAGTGCGCATCCGTCGCGGAAACTCATCCTCCGCAGGCAGTCGAACACCGTGCGCGGCACCGAAGCGACAAACACGCCCGACGCGTAGGACGCCACCTCGGTATCGATATCGGTATGCCGCGTGCGGACCTTCCCTCCGTGGTAGCGCCGCGCGCCCGTCGCGCAGGCGACTTCGACCGCGTCGAGCAGGCCGTAAGAAACCGAGAGCCCGTGCGCCACCGCCGCCGAGACACCGCAGAAGTACCAGTCGCCGTGAATGCCGCCGAGCGCGCGCATCTGCGCGAGATGGCGCTCGGCCGGGTTGAGCGAGTCCCAAAAATCGGCGCGGGCGTAGAGGCCGGGCATCGGCGATACGATCTTCTCGCCGGCGGCGATTCTTGCGCGAAGGTCTTTGCGCACCGCATCGGAGTAGGCCCACACGCACGAGCCGCGGGCTTCTTCCTCCTCGAAGGTGATCCGCACCTGTTCGTTCACGTCACGCCGCAACCGCATCGCCCCCGCCCCGCCGACATAGGTGAGGGGGGATTCTTCCCAGCTCGGGACTCCAGCAATCTTGCGAGGACGATTCAGCTTGCTAAGAAATCTGACGGGATTCTGACGGCAGTTGTGGGGCGATTTTGGGCCCGAAACTGCCGTGAGAATCCCGTCAGTGTTTTCAGGCTGCTACACCATCCGGTTATAGAGCTCTTCCGCGCGCCCCTTAAGGGCCACCAGCTTTCCGTGCTTCGCCGGGTCGGGCACATACGCCGTCGCAGCCAGGCTCCCGGCCACGGCCTCGTACGCCTCGCGCGCCGTCGCGTAAACGCCCTGTCCGACCAGCGCGGATATCAACGCGCCTCTTGCCGTGGACTCCGCGTCCTCCTGGCGAGCCAGCTCGAAGCCGTAGATATCCGCCTGCAGCTGGTTAATCTCGGGCGTCTGGGTTAGCCCGCCGCTGATGCTGCCCCGCGTCAACGGCACGTAGCGCTCGAAGCTGTCCAGGTTGATGCGGACCTCCGTGAATATGCCGACAAGAAGCGCATATAGCAGGCTTCCACGCGTAACCGAGAGGTCGAGCCCCGCGAAAACACCGCGTGCCCGCGGGTTCCAATCCGGCGTTCCTCTTCCCTGGAAATGCGGGAGAACGAGCGCCGGCTCGCACGCCGCGTGCTCGTCTGCCACGATCCTCGCGATGTCGTCGAAGCTCAGGTCGGAGCAGAACTCGCGCCGATACCAATCGAACGCGGAGCAGCACGTGGGCACGCTCGCCTCGAGCGTGTACTGGCCGGCGAGCGCCGACGCGTTGCAGACCACGTTGGGAAGAAGCCCCTCGGGAACCTCGTCGACGACCGTCTCGAGGAAGGCGCCCGTGCCCGCGACGATCGAGACCGACCCCGGCTCGACAACGCCCTGGCCCAACGCCCCGCACTGCTGGTCGCCGCCCGCGCTGACCACGGGCGTGCCCGCAGCGAGCCCCGTCGCTTCCGCAAACGCCGAGCTCACGGCCCCGACCGCGCTGCCGGGGGCAACAATCTCGGACAGCTTGGCTCCAGGCACGCCAAAGATGCCAAGAAGTTCCTCATCCCAGCAACGCTGCCGGATATTCATGAGGTTCGACCGGCTCGCATAGGTCTGGTCGCAGCGCCACTCGCCGGTCATCTGGTGCAGCAGCAGCTCGGGAATCGTCGCGTAGCGCCGCGTGCGGGCCGCCACCTCGGGAAGCTCGCGCTCGATCCAGCCCATCTTTGCCCCCGAGAAGACCGTGTTGACCTTGGTGCCGGAAAGCTCAAAGATGCGGTCACTTTGCCGCGCGAGCTCCTCGACCAGGGCCGCGTTGCGCGTGTCTTGCCACATGATGAAGGGCATGAGCGGCTCGTCGGCCTCGTCGACCGCCGTGATGGACGAGCGCTGCGAGGTCAACGCCACGAGGTCGATGGGGCACGCGGCCTGAGCGGAATAGGACCCCGCCGCCGACGCGCATCCAGCGAGCGCAGAGACGAACGACGACGCGTCCTGCTCGACCCGGCCCCTATCCAGGTAGGTCGGCCGGTACGGCACCTGATGGGAGAAGAGCTTCTCGCCGCGCGGGCCAAACACGATGCCGCGCATGCTTGAGGTTCCCACGTCGATGACCAGGACATTCACCTTGCTCACGCTCATTACGGTCTCCTTCTATATAAGAGAGGCGCCCGCGCTCGGCACAGGCGCCTTCGAGTGATTCTTCCTGGAGGGCAATCCAAGCCCCAGAAGCGCGGGGCGCATAGCCCGCCCCCGCGCCGACTACGCCAAGTCCGCGCCGTTCGAGGCGATGACCTTCTTGTACCAGTGGAAGCTGTCCTTACGGTAACGGTCGAGGCTTCCGGTCTGCTGGTCGTTCTGGTCAACATAAACGAAGCCGTAGCGCTTGCGGAAACCCTGGTGCGAGCTCAGCAGGTCGACGGCGGACCACGGCGAGTAGCCCATCAGCGGCACGCCGTCGCCAAGCGCAAGCTCGCATGCCTGAATGTGCTGGCGCAGGTAGTCGATACGGTACGGGTCGTGAACCGCGCTGTCCGCCTCGAGGGTATCCGCCATTCCGAGTCCGTTCTCGGTGATGATCATCGGCACGCGGCAACGCGCGTAATAGTCGTTGAGGACGATGCGCAGGCCCATGGGGTCGATCTGCGCGCCGTACTCGCTTGCCTGAAGGTTCTCGTTGCGCTCGTCGCGACACCAGCCGTACTGGTCGAAGTCAACCTCGTTGCCGCGATACACGCGCGAGCCCGCGGGATGCTTCTCGTCGGCCGAAAGCGCACTGGCGCAGAGGGTGCGGTAATAGTTGACGGCCAGGTAGTCCATGCCGCCGGACTTGAGGATCTCCTCGTCACCCGCAAAGGTCTTCGGCATGATTCCGCGCTCCTCAAGATAGCGCAGGTAAAGGCCCGAATAGCTGCCGTAGCGATACATCTCGAGCGCATAACCCGTCTTGAGGAAGTCGTTCATCCTCGCCGCCCACACGTCCTCGGGACGGTTGGAAAGCGGATAGGTGCAGGTAGAGCTCACCGCAGGCCCGACCTTGCCGCCGCGCACAAGCTCGTGGCAGGCCGCAGAGGCAAGCGCGTTGCCCAAGAACATGTGATAATCCATCTGCGCGCGTAGCCGGTCGGCCTCGAGCGGGTCATCGACGTTGATGTTCATGCGCTCGTCGACGCGGACCATGAGGTTCTGCTCATTGATGGTCTGCCAGTAGGTAACGCGGTCGCCGAAGTGCTCGAAGCAGACGCGGGCATAGCGCTCAAAGGCCAACGCACAGCGGCGGTCGGCCCAACCGTTGTACTTCTCGACCAGCGCATACGGCAGGTCGAAGTGGTAGAGCGTCACGAAAGGCTGGATGCCGTGGGCAAGAAGCTCGTCGATGACCTGGTCATAGAAGGCGAGCCCCTCCCGGTTAACGGCGCCGTCTCCGTCGGGGATGATGCGCGCCCAGCTAATCGAGAAGCGATACACGTCGAGGCCGAGCTCTGTCATAAGCGCGATGTCCTCGCGCCAGCGGTGATAGAAGTCGCTCGCAACCTTGGTGTCCGCCTGCTTGTCGGAACGCTTGAACGAGTTGACGTCGGCAACCGTGAGGCCCTTGCCGCCCTCGTCCCAGCCGCCTTCGATCTGGAAGGCCGACGACGACGCGCCCCACAGGAAGTCCTTCGGGAAACCGGTATTCATAAGAAGCTCTCCTCTCGACGCGCGGACAGGCCGCGCCTTTCACGTCGGGCGACCTTCGCCCTCAGGGGCGCGGCCCGGGAGAAGAGGGTCCCGGGCCGCCTGGCCATTGGCTCATTCGAGCCGGGGTAATACTACTTGGAAGGAAGGTCCTCGAAACCCACGACGTAGGTGGCGGCAGCGGCGCCGAAGAACGCGACCGCGCAACCGACCAGGTAGAACGCGAACTGGGTCATACCGAAGGCGGCGTAAGTAAAGATGGTGAGCACGCCGTTGTTCGCGAAGGCGTCGCCGTAAACGCCGCCCAGGCCCATAATGGCGCCGCCGATGGCGCCGGCCACGATGGCGCAAACCATCGGCTTCTTCAGACGCAGGTTGCAGCCGTAGATAGCGGGCTCGGTAATGCCGACGAGCACAGCAGAGACGATGGAAGAAGCCGCGACACCCTTAAGGTCCTCGTTCTTGGTCTTGAGCATGACGCCGAGAGCGGCGCCGCCCTGCGCGAAGTTCGCGGCGCCGGCGAAAGCGAGCAGGTTCTGCTTGCCGCTGACGGCGACGTCGTTAAGGCCGACGGGAAGAAGCGCGCGGTGGGCGCCGAAGATAACGAGCACGCCCCACAGGCCGCCGACGACCGCGCCGCCAAGCATGGCGTTGAAGTTCATGAGGGCGTAGTACACGGCCTGGATGCCGTTGCCAACATAGATGCCGACCGGGCCGAGGACCACGAGGGTCAGGGGCAGCATGACGATGAGCGAGAGACCCGGGATGAGGATGATCTGCAGGATCTCCGGAATGATCTTCTTGAGGCCGCGCTCGAGGAACATAAGGACGAGCACGGTCAGAAGGATCGGAATGACGGACTCGGTGTAGCTGAACACCTTAGTGGACTCACCGATGGTCCACGCCGCCTTGATCACGGGCAGGCCAAAGATGGTGGTCTGCGTGGCAACGTCCTGGATCAGGGCGTCCACCTGCGGATAGCAGAGGAATCCGCCGAGCACCATGGCGATAATCTCGTTGCACTTGAGGGCCTTGGCCGCGGTGTAGCCGAGGAAGATCGGCATGAAGTAGAAGATGATCTGCGACGCCGCGTAAAGAAGGACGTAGGTGTCGTTCGTCGAGATGTCGACGCCGTTCTGGGCGCAGATCAGCTTTGCTGCGGTAAGAAGGCCCTTGATGAGGCCTGCCGCCGCGATGGCCGGGATCAGCGGGGTGAACATCTTGGAGACGGTCTGCAGGATGCGGTTGCCGAGGTTGCCCTTCTCGGTAACGGTCACATCGTCGTCGTCCTCGACCTCGCCGGAACCCTCGATGCCGATCATCGGGAGAATCTCGTCGTAGACCTTGGTGACCTTGGCGCCGAGCACGACCTGGAACTGGCCGCCGGCCTCGACGACCTGGATAACGCCCTCGATGTGCTCGACGACGTCCTTCTTTGCAAGAGAATCGTCCTTAAGGACAAGACGCAGGCGCGTGAAGCAGTGGCTCACGTCCTTGATGTTGGATTTTCCGCCGACGTTCTCCAGAATCTCGGCAGCAGTTTGCTTAGGATCCATTGATCCCCCTTCTTCCTTCATTGCCTTCACCGATTTGACGCGTTGGAACTCAGGTCGTGCTATCTCACTGGCCAGTGATGAACTGATTTGAGTGGAGGATCAGGTAGAGGAGCTCGTCGTCCGAGCAATCCCAGCCGTAAGCCTCCTTGAGGTATTTGCTTATGTATTCAGCGCAAGCCACCGCCTGCGGAAACTCGGCGCGCACCTGCGGCAGCAGTACGGAGACACGGCTTCCCACGAACGCGTCGGGCCGGCTGCCCATGAGGCGCGCGATAAGGAAGCGCAGGTGCATGACGAAGCGCATATACGAGTAGGAGTCGCGATCGATGGAGCGCTCGATGCAGGACTCGACGATCGCGATAATGCGGTCGATGATCTCGGTACTCTTTATGACGAGGTCCATGTCGCCGGAGCCCTCCGAGCTGCCCTCGGCGTTAACCAGGTGAAGCGCGATGGCCGTTGCCTCGGAATCCGGGAGCTCGGCGCCGCAGTAGCGCTTTACGACCGTCAGGCCAAAGCGGCCAACGGCGAGCTCGCGAGGGTAAACGTAGTTGACCTCGCTTTGGAGCGGAATCTCCAGCACAATGCCGCTTCGCACGCGCGAAAGGGCATAGTTCAGGTGGTCCGCCAGCGTAAAGGCGAGGTTGGGGTTCAGCGTGCAGTTAAGCTGCGAACGAGCCTCTTGCGTGATCTCGGACGCAGCGGCCAGAACTTCTTCCGAAAGCCCGGCGACCATCGGCATAAGCGACTCGTCGAACTCGTAGAAACGACGGATGACAGCGGACTCGTCCTTCAGCGTATAGGGCGCCTTGGGAAAGCCGATGCCCTTGCCGAACACCACGCAGGTGCGGCCCTGGTCATCGCTCGCGATAGCAACGTTGTTATTAAGCGTCTGAAGAATTCGCATAAAAATACCCCGAGGCATACTTATCCCAGCGCTAGCGCTGAAGGACAAATAATGCCTCCGGGTCGGAGTAACACTTTATCCGCCAAGCACTATAGCAGGCACGTTTTGAACAGATTGCCAAGAAATTATAGTGCTGCCGCTGAGCGAAGAATTCATACCGTTCGCGAGTAAATGAGCGTTTTGAACGTTGTGGAAAAGCGAGCGCGTCGGAGGCAGAAAGCTAAAAACACTGACGGGATTATGACGGCAGTTGTGGGGCGATTTTGGGCCCGAAACTGCCGTCAGAATCCCGTCAGATTTTTCAGGTTGCTAAGGCGGCGGCCGTGCGGCGAGCGGCAAGAAGCGCGGGCGGCCTACAACGCGACGGCAACGGCAAGAAGGACTGCTGCGACCACGAGGACGGCACGGTCGCGGACGTCGAGACGGTACTCGCGGACGCAGGTGCGTGGCTTGTCGGTCGCGCCGTACTCGCGGTTGCGAATGGCGAGCGCGAGGGTCTGCGAACGCCGCAGCGCCCCGGCAAAGAGCGGCACCATCACCGGCACGTAGGCGCGGGCGCGGGCCAGCGGCGAAGACTGGTCGAACCGCGCCAGACGAGCCTCCTGAGCTGCCTTAACGCGATGGAACTCACCCAGGACCACAGGCACGAACCGAAGCGTCATGCTCACCGAAAGCGCGAGGTCGTCCACGCGCACGCCGAGGCGCCGAAGGGGCGAGAGGAGCATCGACGCGGCATCGGTCAGCTCAGTTGGCGACGTCGTGGCCATGAGGGTCGAGCTGCCGAGAAGCACCAGCGCGAACCTCGCCACCGACTGCAACGCGCCCGCGAGCCCCGTCGCCGAGAAGGCGGTATTGAACACGAGGACGAAGGCCATAAGCCACACAAAAGGCTTAAGCGAGGCCGCCGCGCCGCGGGCGCCGATGCCCGAAGCCGTGAGCATGGCCACGGCAGCGGCCGCGACCACGCCCAGCCCAAACCAGCCGTCAGCAACAAAAGCCGCGACGAGAAACACCGCCGCGAAGACGACCTTCGTGCGCGGGTCGAGGGCGTGCGCGAACGTGTCGCGCTGCTGGTAGATGCCGTAGTTCATCGGTCGGCCACCTCCCCGGCGACGCCCGGGCGAGCGGTAGCCACGAAGCCCGAAGCGGACCCGCGCTTGGCGGCAGCAAGCGCCGCCGCAAGCTCCCGAGGCTCAAGGATTCCAACCGGCAGCGACACGCCGCGCGAACGCAGGCGGGCAGCGAGCTCAACCGTTCGAGAAGGCACAAGGCCGGCGTTTCTCAGCGCATCGACGTCGCCCAGCACCGACGGCGCGGGGCCCGTGGCCGCAATCTCGCCGTCGGCGATTATCGCCACATCGTCCGCAACGGCAGCAAGGACGTCCATGTCGTGCGAGACGACCACGACACCCACCCCCTGCGCCGCGAGGGCGCGCGCGACACCGACGAGCCGCTCGGCCTGAGCGGGATCCAGCCCCGCCGTCGGCTCATCGAGCAGCAGGTAGTCGGGCCGCATGGCCACCATGTCGGCAATGGCGATGCGGCGCTTCTCGCCCCCGGAGCACAGTAACGGGTTGCGCTCGAGGAAAGCCTCGTCCACCTTGAAGCCAAGGAGCTCGAGCGCCTGGACGACACGCCCGCGCGCCTCTTCTTCGTCCAATCCCTGGTTACGCGGGCCGAAGGCGACCTCGTCGGCAATCGTCGCCGCAAAGAGCTGCTGCTCGGGGAGCTGCTGGACGACAGCGACGAAACCGTCCATCGCAACCTCGCCCGCGGACGGTGCGAGCGTGCCGGACAGGCATCGAAGCAGGGTCGTCTTGCCAGAGCCGGAGCGCCCGGCCACGCCGAGCACGCGCCCTCGGGCCACCTCGAGCGATACGTTGTGCAGCGCGTCGGCGTCCAAGCCGGGGTAAGAGGCGCTTACGCCTCGGCAAGCCAGCGACATACCGCCTCCTCAATGCCATCGAGGTCAGACCCATCGTTAACAACCACGCCGACCTCTCGGAGCGCGGCAGAAAGCCTTGCGGCCGACGGAAGCGCGATGCCGCAGGATTCCAGCAGCCCCCCTTCGGCCAGCACCTCGACCGGCGAGCCGACAAAGACGATCCGCCCCTCCCGGAACAGCGCGATGCGGTCGGCGGAAAACGCCTCGTCCATGATCTGCGTCACTTGCACGACGGCGACGCCGCGGGCACAGAGACGGTCGACAAGGCCCGCGAACGCCGCACGCGCGGCGGGATCGAGCATGGCCGTCGCCTCGTCGAACACAACGACGCCCGGCGCCATGGCAAGAAGCCCCGCCACGGCGACCCGCTGTTTCTGTCCGCCCGAGAGCGTCTGGACATCCCGGGCGCCCAGCTCGGAAATACCGGCTTCCACCAGTGCTTTGTTTACCAGCCGCAACATCTCTTCGCGCTCGAGGGCGCGGTTCTCCGGCCCGAAGGCCACGTCGTCGCGAACCACGGGCGCCACGATCTGGCTGTCCGGATCCTGGAAAGAAACGCCGACACGCCGGCCAGCCGTCACGGCCGACGCGCCGCCGTCGGCCTCCGCCAGCCCCGCGAGCTGAAGCGCGCACGAGGTCTTGCCGCTGCCGTTCGCGCCCACGAAGGCGATGCGTTCTCCCGGCGCGATGCGCCCGAGCGGCGAGCAGTCGACCACCGGGCGTCCAGTTCCACCGCCGCGGCCGCAACCGGCCTCGCAAGCCCCGCCGCCGCCATCCGCGCCCTCATGCTCAAGGCTCGCGAGCGCCGCCTCCCCCACTGCGCCCGTGACGCCGCCGGTTACGCACGCGGCGACCGCAAGAACAGGCAGGTTCACAAAGACGGACGGCGTCTGGAGCATCAGGGCGGCCACTCCGAGCTGCCCCGCGTTGTGCAGGATCGCCGCGAGCATGCTCACCGGGACGAGGCCCACGCCGGGCACCGCCGACAAGGCGGCCATCCCCGCGAACGCGAGCGCCGTTCCGCCGAAGCTATACGCGAGCATGGTCGGCGAGCCGAAGAGCAGGCCCGACGCGAGCACCTTGACCGCCGCCACGCCCGCGGCCGCCCGCGCGTCCAGGGTAAAAAGGGCCACCGCGACCGCGACGTTGGCGAGCCCGAGCTTGACGCCGGGCAATGCCACGGGCAGCGGGATCATCGTCTCGAGGTACGAAAGGACGAGCGCCACCGCAGCCAGCAAAGAGCAGCTGGCGAGGCGCTCGACGTCCGGCCCGCGACGTCCGGGCTTCTTGCCGCATCCGCGCACGTCAGCGGCCGATCACGTCGACGTTGGAGCTTGCGTTCGGGTCCTCGATGTTCACCGTGAGCTTGTGCGGCAGGCAGACGACCTGCTGGCTCGAGTCGCTTATCCAGCCCTGCTCGACACAGTCCTGGTTGGGGCAGTCGGCCTCGCGCACGCAGACCTGACCGTCCTTGACCTGCACGATGTTTGTGCCGGCGCTGGTGGTCACGGTCAGCTCGGCATCCTCGGAAAGCGCCATGCGGTGCTCGCCTCCGTTGGCGTCGCGAATGACCACCTCAGCGCCCGTCTCGGCAGATCCGCCCCCGGCCAGAACCCGCGTCGCGACAAACGCGCCCACAGCCACCACGGCGATGAGCACAATAAGTGCGATGTTCAACCTGCGGCTCGAGGCCGCCGCCTTTCTTGCCACGGCAGCCCCCTACAGAATGGTGAACAGCTCGCCGGACGACTGCGTCACATTGCCGGCATCGTCGACGAGCACCGCCTCGAAGCGGTCGTCCGCGTCCACAAGGCTCTTCGCGGCGTCATGCCCGAGCAGGAAGAGAATCGTCGAGTACGCGTCGGCCGTGGTCGAGCTCTCGCAGCGGATGGACGCGCTCTCGAGGTCGGTCTTGACCGGGTAGCCCGTCTTCGGATCGAGGATGTGGTAGTACTTGACGCCGCCCTGCTCGAAGTAGCGCTCGTAAAGGCCGCTGGTCACGAGCGAGACATCGGTCGCCGGGATGGTCGCGATAACGGTGTTCGCATCGCCGTTGGGGTCCTGGACGCCCACGTTCCACTCGTCGCCGTCGAAGCTCATGCCCATGACGTAGACGTTGCCGCCGAGGCTGAGCGACGCATTGGCGCAGCCGCCCTCGGACAGCATGCGAACAAGGTCGTCGCAGATGTAGCCCTTGGCAATGCCGCCCAGGTCAAGCATGGCGTCAGGGTCGGAAAGCGTGATGTTGTTGCCGTCGACCTCCACGCAGCCGTAGCCCACGTGGGGCAGCGCCGCGGCAATCTGCTCGTCGGTCGGCTTGACGCCCTCGACGAAATCCCAGAGGCTCGAGACGGCGCCGATGGTGATGTCGAACAGTCCGCCCGAGGCCTCGGAGAACTCGAGGGCGCGCGTGATGCACTCGGCGGTCTCGGCAGCCACCTCGACGGTCGCGCCCTTTGCGTTGTTGATGTTCCAGATGTCGGAGCCCTCGACGGTACGCGAGAACTTGTTCTCAAAGTAGGTGCAGCGCTCGGACACCTTGTTAAGAAGCTCCTGGCTGCATTGGGCCGAGATTTGGACGACCGTGTCGAACACAAAGAGGGTTATGGAGTTGACCTCGGCGGCATCGGTCGCGGTCGTGGTCGAACCGGAGTCGCCCGTGGAGCCTGAGCTCCCGCTCGCCCCCGAGGATGCCGCGCAGCCCGCGAGGCCGAGGACGGGCAGGGAAGAAAGCGCCAGCCGCATGAGCGACCGGCGCGAAAGTGCGTTTGTGCTGGTAAGCAATGCTGGTTCCTTTCGTCTACGCAAAAGCGTAGCAGAGCAGGGCCAGCGCAACGGCCTTAAGTAGCACAAGGGTAACTTCTGTACCGCGAATACAGAAACGCGGCTCGGCGGGACGGCCCGGGCGCGGGACCGCGGGGTTCTTGGCGCCGGAGACGGCCAAGCCGCCGGTACCCGAGCCAACGCCCCCACCGGCGGCGCCCCTCTCCGCCACGGCTTTCTCGATCCTGACCAGGCTCACGTTGGATACCGGGCAGCCGTCCGCGCAGCGCCCGCACTCGATGCACTCGCCCGCGTCGAGAGCATGCCTATCGGGGTGGATGCCCACCGGGCAGCGTTCCTGGCAGCGGTTGCAGCGCGGCACGCAGGTCGCTCGGTCGCGGCGGAAGAGCGACGCCGGGACCACGGGAAGAAGCGCGAACAACGCCCCCAAAGGACAGAGGAACTGACAAAAGAACCGCTCCTCGAGGGCCATGCCGACCGCGACGGCCGCGAGCGCCCCGAAGGCGCCTGCGGCCACGCCGTCGATGGACCCGGCGCGCAGCCCCGCGAACGCTCCCCACGGCGAGAAGCCCGAGACGCGGCCCCACACGCCCCTGAAGCACGCGGCGCAGATCGCGAGAAGCAGGGCGTACTTGATGAGCCGCAGCTTCGAGCGCACAGCCGGCGAGATACGCCTCTTCTTTGCGCCGTCGAGCCCGAGGGCGCGGCGCAGCGGCGTCGCCAGCGCGTACACGGCGTCGCCGAGGAAGCCGAACGAGCACGCGTAGCCGCAGAAGAAGCGGCCGAACACGCAGGTATACGCGAACAGGGCCAACAGCAGCGCGAGAAAGCCCGAGACCTCGAGCACGTCCGTCCCCCCGACCTGCTGGCAGAGGTACTTGACGCCGCTGAAGGCCGCGCTCCACACGCCCGGGAACGCGACGAAGAACGCGGCCTGCGCACCCCATCGCAGCCCGCGGTGCAGGAGCTCCGCGCGGCGCCGCTCCTGGGCTCGGCCCTTGGGCGCACGGAGGATGGCGAGGTCCTTCTTGATATCGCCGACCAGGGTTTTGTTGTTCTTTGCCACGTTACTTCCCCTCTTGGCCCGAGTTGCTCTGGCGCAGCGCCTCGGTGGCGCCGTTCAAGATGCCGGCGGACGAGAAGGTCGCGCCGCTCACCGTGTCCACGGCGGTCGTCTGTGCCTCGACGACGGCCTCCGTGAGGGACGCCGCCTGCGAGAAGTACGCCTCGGTCTCGCTGGAGTGGTCGACGACCTCGACAGCCGTGATGTAGCCGTTCTCCACCGTGACCTGCGTGGTCACCGTGCCTCCATAGCCCTGCGCCGAGCCCGTGAAGACGCCGTCCGTCGCATACGGGCCGCGCGCTGCGGACTCGGCCCGGGCGGCCTCGGAATCCGCCTTCATCTGCGCGCGCACGGCGTCGTCGGCGGCTGCGGCGGCCGAGGCCCACGACGCGTAGGAGGCGACGGCCGCCACGACCGCTACGGCGGCGATGAGCTTCACGTGCCAGACGCGGCGGCGAGAGATGCTCTCGAGCACAGGGCTACGCATGGACGGCCTCGCTTCCGTTCGCGGCGGCGGCATCGGCGGCGGGAGCGTCCGTGCCGGCAGTGGACACGGCGCCGGCCGCGCCCTCGCCGCCCGCGGCAGATTCCCCGGCCCCGTCGCTGTCGCCGCTAGAGGAACCCTCGCCCGAGGAGTCGCCCGTCTCGCCGGCACCGGCACCCGAGCCGGCATCGCCGCCGGATGCGTCCGAGGACCCGCCCGAGGAGTCGCCCGCGGAACCGGACCCCGGCTCGGAGCCCGAGCCTGACCCGTCCGCAGACCCGTCGCCCGATGCCGGGTGCGCCTTCTTGTACGCCTCCGCAGAAAGCTCGAGCGCGTTCGCGTACGCCGCCGCGATCGCGCGCGACGAGAAGGTCGAGCGAGAGACCACGTCCACAGCCGCGGGCTTCTTGCCGCTCAGGAGCTGCGAGACCACGCCCTCGTACCAGACCTTCTTTACCGTGCGCCCGTTGGCGGCATAGTCGAGATAGACCTGGTTGTCCTCGTTGAAGGGGTCGAGGACCTCGGCCAGGGTCGGGCTCTCGGCCTTGTTCGTGCCGCGGACGTCCTTGACCTCGGCGACCTTGCCGTCCTTGACCACGACGGTCACGGCGACGTAATAACGTTCGAACGACTCCTCGTCCGCGTCCTCGCAGAGCGCGTAGCCGGTAAACGACCCGTCCTCGTACTTGGCCTGCGCGTCATCGGCCCCGGAGTCATCCGGGTCGGGCGTCGGGTCCGGGTCGGGCTCCGGCGTCGGGTTCGGCGAAGGCTCGGGGTCCGGCGCCGCATCGGGCTCGACGACCTTGTTGCCCGCCGCCGCGGCGGCCTTTCTCAGCGCCTGCTGCACCGCCGCGATGATGCCGCGAGATGAGTACGTCGCGCCGCTTACCGTATCCACGCCGGTCGACTGCGTCGCCACGATCGTATTGGGGATGGACGGCCACGCCAGCGAGAAGTACGCGAACGTGTCCGACTGCTCCACGAGGTCGATGGAGGCGATTTTTCCGCCGCTTATCGTCACGCTCACGCGAATCGTGTCGTTGAAGCCCTCGCCCTCCCCCGTGTACACGCCGTCAGCGTAGCCGTTGGGAGCGTCCACCGTCGAGGCGACCTCGGCCGGCGCCTTGCTCGTCCCGATGGTCCCGACGGGGTCCGCGAGCTCCTCCGTTGCCTGGCCGGTGGCCTGGAGCAGGGCGTTCTTGATGGCCGAGAGAAGGCCGCGAGAGGAGTACGTCGCGCCGCTCACCGTGTCGACGGAAAGCGACTGCTGCGCGATCACGGTGTCCACGAGGCCGCGGACCTGGCCGAAGTAGGACTCGTCGTCCCCGCTGGAAACAATTTGGATGGCCGTGATCTTTCCGCCCTGGATGGTCACCTGGACGGTGATGACACCCGAGAAGCCCGTGCCGGAACCGGTGTAGGTGCCGTCCTTGACGTTGGAGAGGTCGATGCCGAAGTCCGTCTCGGTCGCGAGGCCCTCGGCGGATTCCTTCTCGGCGTCGGAAGTGTCCACGGTCGCGAGCTCGACGGCCGGCGCCGCCTGGGCCCGCGCGACGACGGCGGGCGCCTCGTAGGCCAGCGGCACATAGCCGGCCACGGCAACGGCGATGGCCGCCCCCACGGCAACGGCCGGGGCGAGAAACACCATAGGGGCGGCCAACTCGGACACGCGCCTCGCGCCCGAGGGCTTCTCGCCGCCGGTCTCCGGGGCAGTGGCCTTCTCGCCGTCCGCAGCACGGCCCTTAGACTGCGCCGCGTTCTCGTGGGCCTCATGCCTAGGCGCCGCAGGGTCGGGCCCCGCGTCTCCAGACGCTGGGTGCGCGGCCGCCTCGCACGCGTGGTCCATGCGACCCGCGACGTTTCTCTTTTCCTCTGAGTTCATCGAGCCCATCCGCCTTCCCGGGATGTTCCCCAAGCCATACATAGAAAGGCCCGCGGCGGTGCGCCCGCCGCGGGACCCGCGGCCCTCCCTTGCGGGAAGGCCGTCAAACCTGCTTCGCCTAGCGCTGGAGACGGCGGCGGATAGCCGCAGCCGCGCCGGCGATCATGGCCCCCAGGCCCGCGACGCCGCCCGCAGCGAGAGCAGGGTCGGAGGTCAGCGGGGTCTTCTTGGAGGCAGGGGCGCCGGTAGAGGCCTGGTTCGCCTGGTTGCCGGAGCCGTTGGACGTGTTGTTGGAGCCGGAACCGTTGGACGTCTGGCCGGACTCGGAGGTCTTCTTCACGAGCGACTCACGGGCGGCCGCAAGGGACTTGGTCGCGGCCTGGACCTCGGACTGGCTCGCGGATTCGTTGGCCTCGACCTTCTTGGCGTCCTCGAGTGCGGCCTGGTACGCCTTCCAAGAGTCGGCGGTGTAGGCGGACTGCTCAAGCGCGTCGGCGCGGCCGATCTCGACCTTAAGGTCAGTCGTATCATTCGTGGTCGGGGCGTGGACCAGGGCCTTCTTCGCATCCGCGAGAGCCTCGGCCGCAGCCATGACCTGCGCGTCGGTGGCGGAGGCGTCGGCGTTGACCTTCTTGGCGTCGGCAAGCACGGCGGAGAAGGACTTCCAGCTCGTAGCCGTGTAGTCGGACTCGGTCAGCTTCTCGGCGGCCTCGATGGACTCCTTGAGGCTGATCTGCGGGTTGGGGGCGAGGGCCGCGCGGGCGTCGGCGATGGCCTTGGCCGCAGCCTCGACCTCGTCATCCGTGGCCTCGACGTTGTCGACGACCTTCTGGCCGGCCTCGACGGCGGCCACGAGCGCGGACCAGGAGTCCTTGCTGTAGTCGGACTCGACGAGGTCCTTGCCCACGTTCTCGATGGCGGCCTTGAGCTCGGCCTTGTCGGCCTCGTAGGTCACCGTGAACTCGAGGTCGGCGGTGTAGCCGGTGGCCTTGACCTTGAGGCTGTAAGTGCCATAGGAGCCGAAGACCTTCGTGGCGGAGGCGCCCATGCCGGACGTCGCGAAGAAGTCGATGGCGCCGTTCTCGGCGTTGAAGATCTTTGCGGCACCGCGGCCCTGGGCGGCGTACTCGGCGCCGTCGACCTCGACGGAAGCGATGTTGCCCAGATAGTTGGCCAGCTGCTCGTCGGTTGCGTCCTCGGCCTTGACCAGGGCGGCCTTCTCAGCGTCGTACTGAGCCACGGTCACAGCGGTCGAAACGACGAAGTCATCGCTCACGACGGCGTACTTACCGCTCTTGTCGGTGGCCTTGAGCGTGTGCTCGCCCACCGAGAGACCGTCCGCGCTAAAGGAGAGGGACGCGCCGGTCAGGAGCTGATTTGCCGGCTCGCCGTCGATGGTGTACTCGGCGTCGAAGTCCCCGGGCAGGGCGGCTTCGACCTTGACCACGGCGTCGGCGGCGTCGGCGTTCACGTCCTCGGCAGCGATGCTCACGTCTTTGGACTTGAGCGGCACGTAGATGCCGTCGTCACCCAAGCCGACCTCAAAGGTGCCCGCAGAGGTGTAGACCGTCACGCTGCTGAGCGTCTTGCCCATGATGGACTCGTAGTGCT
>CAVCUP010000007.1:0-8511 GCA_963605405.1 bacterium
GCTTTAGTTGCGCAAACGAGGGTGATGGCAGCGTTTCGGGGGAGTTCCAGTGCCACCACCCCGTTTTCCACAACGTCGGGCCGTCCCTTATTGCCGCCACCCCGTTTGTCGCAACGCGGACGGTCCTCTGCGCCGTTTCGCGCCGATGCTATAATCGCCGCAATTCAGGAGGTGGTTGCGATGATGTATCCCTACATGACCTTTGCCGACGGCACCGTTGTCGTTCATTCTCAGCTGCTCGGCGATGAGGACCATCCAACGGTTCAGGTCCACTTTGAACGCCCGACCGATTCAGGATTTGATTCTGCCCGATGCGAGCTGCCCTCATATACGTGGACAACGTGGGAGGGCTGTTTTTCGGATGACGAGATCAAGGCGTTTGAGGAATTCCTCGCCAGCAATGCGCACCTGCTGTTCCGCTTCGCGGCAAACGGGGGTGCGAAGGTTGCCTAGCCTCTTTTGCATCGGCGGCTATCGCGTCTTTTTCTGGTCGAATGAGGCCGGGGAGCCCATCCACGTTCACGTGTGCAAAGGCGCTCCGTCAAAGACTTCGACGAAGATTTAGCTCACCCGATACGGAGGGTGCATCGTGGCCAACAACGGCGCTGGCATCCCGCCCAAAGCCCTTAATGATCTCTGTGAAAACATCGCTGCTCAGCACGGCCTGATATGCGAGAAGTGGAAAGAGTTCTTCGTTGCGGATGACGTCGTGTTTTACTGCTAGGAATAGACGAAGGGTTCATCGTCTTGCTTGTTATAAGAGCATGTTGATGGGCAATGAGCCGGCCATGTTGGGTAAATAGGGGTGCTGACAATCGGGCCGGCGGCTGCGTTGCGTATATGGGGTGATGGCAGCGAGAAGGGCCTTTAAGTTGCGTAAATCGGGGTGATGGCAGCGTTTCGGGGGAGTTCTGCTGCCATCACCCCGTTTCCTGCAACGTCGGGCCTTTTTCTAGTGCCATCACCCCGTTTTCGACAACGTCGAGCCGTCCCTTATTGCCGCCACCCCGTTTGTCGCAACGCAGCCACCTCAACGGCAGTGATTGGGCGCGCCCGTCTCTCCCGCGGGCTTCTTGCCACGAACGCCTTACGAAGAAGGCCCTACAGCGAGTCGACGAACCTGCGCTGCGCGGCGCGCCCCGCCTGGTCCCACTTAAAGACGCCGGCGTCCTCGAGCACGTGGCCAAAGACCTGGCCCACGCCCTCGCGCAGGACGTCGTCCACGTTGACCTCGTCAAATTCGGGGTGGGCTGCCGCCAGCTCGCGGGCCCACTCGGCGTGGGGGGCCGCCAGCTCGTCGGCGTCGAGCCCAGCGAGGTCGCCCGCCAGCAGGTGCGCCTTTACCGCGTCGAGCTCGCGCACCAGGCGCGCGGGCAGGATCGCCAGGCCCATGACCTCGATGAGGCCGATGTTCTCGCGCTTGATGTGGTGCCATTGCGCATGGGGGTGGAAGTCGCCCAGGGGATTCGCCTCGCTCGTAACGTTGCAGCGAAGGGCCAGGTAAACCTCATAGGCGTCGCCGTCGCGGCGCACGACCGGTGTCACCGTGTTGTGCGGGGTGCCGTCCTCGTCGTAGGCACGCACACCCACCGACTCGTCGGTCCAAGCACGCCACGCGTCGATCACGTGGACCGCGGCGTCCAGGACCTCGGCGCGATCGGCCCCGCGCAGGCGAAGCACGCTCAGCGGCCAGCGCAGGACCTGGCCTGTGACCTGGTCAAACCCCGGCATCGTAAAGCTGTCCGCCACCTCGGCGCGCATCATGGGGAAGACGTGGTCGCCGCCTTGGTAGTGGTCGTGCGAGAGGATCGAGCCGCCCACGATGGGAAGGTCGGCGTTCGACCCGATGAAGTAGTGCGGCACGAGGTCCACGAAGTCGAGCAGGTGCACGAGGGCATCGCGGTCGATGTGCATGGGGCGGTGCGCCGCGCTCATGGCGATGCAGTGCTCGTTGAAGTAGGCGTAAGGGGAGTACTGCAGGCCCCAGCGCTCGCCGGCGAGCTCGATGGGCACGATGCGCAGGTTCTGGCGGGCAGGGTGCGCGCCGCCCGCGGCCGCCGCGCCGCGCCCGGGGTAGCCCTCGTTCTGAACGCAGAGCTGGCAGGCGGGGTACTTCTCGCCGTCGTTCTTGGCCGCGCCGGCGGCCGCGATCACGCGCGGGTCCTTCTCGGGCTTGGAGAGATTGATCGTGATCTCCAGGTCGCCCCACTCGGTGGACGTCTCCCACTTGACGTTGCGCGCGATGGCTGCGCGGCGCACGTAGCCCGCGTCGCAGCAGGTGCGATAGAAGTCGTCGGTGGCCTCGCGCGGGTCGTCGGCCTCCATCGAGGCGTAGAAACGGGCCGCCACCTGCGACGGCTTGGGCATGAGCTGGCCCATCGCGCGCATGGCGATGCGGTCGCGGCCGCTCGCCGTGTCCTCCTCGGCGCCGTTGGCCACCGCCGCGTCACCGATGGCAAGAAGCGCCGCCTCGAGGTCGAATCCCTCCGCCTCGGGCGCCCCGGCGAGCGCCCAGGCCTCCTCAGGCGCCGGCCCCTTGGCGCCGATGGCGTCGAGCACCGTGTTGTAGCACCAGATGCGATCCTCGGCGGCAATAAGCCCGCGGGACTCGCAGTAGTCGATGAGCTGCTGAATCGTCTGCGAAAGCTGGAACGTCTGCGAAAGCTGCGCCTGCTGAGCCCGCAGCTCCTGCTGGGCCAAATCCGTTAGAGCCACTTTGCGTACGCTCCCTTCTCGTCGATGGCGTAGCGGCGAGCGGAGCCTTCGCCGAGCCAGCCGTCCATGCGCGCGATGAACTCGTCTGCGAGGTCGAGCGGAACGAAGGCCTGGATGGAGCCGCCGAAGCCGCCGCCGTGGATGCGGATGGCGCCGCGGCCCTCGAGCACGAGCTCGCCCAGCCCCAACGCGTACATGGCGGGCTGGAACTCGCCGCCGGAGCTCACGTTCTGCAGGTACATGGCCGAGCTCGCGCCCGAGTCGCGGGTCAGCGCCAAAAACGCGTCGATGTCCTTGGAAAGAAGCGCCTGCCAGCGGCGATCGACCAGGTTGTTCTCGTAGTAGTAGTGAATCGCGCGCAGGCAGGCGCGGTCGCCGAGCTTCTTGCGCAGCGCCGGCAGCTCGGCCTCGAAGTCGGCGCGGGCCACCTCGCAGAGGCGCTTCTTGCCGAGCTCGGCCGCGACCTGCTGCATCTCGACGGGGACGGCGGCGTAGTCTGCGGTGAAGGGCGTGTGGTCGCAGCCAACGTCCACGAGGCAGAGCGCGTAGCCGAAATCCTCGAAGTCGAGGGCGAGCTTCTCGGCGGTGGGGGAGGCGGGGTCCTCGAAGCCCATGTGGGCGAGGCCGCCCAGGCAGACGCTCGACTGGTCCATGAGGCCGCAGGGCTTGCCGAAGTAGTCCGTCTCGGCGCGCTGGCTCATCTTTGCGAGCTCGATGGGGTCGGTCGCGGCGGCCGTGCCCTCGACAGCCCCGGCCCAGAGACCCTCCATCGCGCGGCCGAGCGCCGCCTCCATGGCGGCGGAGCTCGAAAGGCCGCCGCCGGAGGGAACGGTGCTGGTAAACGCCGCGTCGAAGCCGGAGATCGCAAGGCCGCGCGCCGCCATGCCGGCCGCCATGCCGCGCACGAGCGAGCGGCAGCTCTCGCGCTCGTCCTCGCGTGGGGAGAGGTCCGCGAGGTCGATCTGGAAGGGCTCGTGTCCCTCGCTGAACACGCGGACCGTGGAGGGGGTGCCGTTGGCCGCGGCAACGCCGTCGATGGACACGTCGAGCGCGCCCGCGATCACGTCGCCGCCCTCGTGATCGGTGTGGTTGCCGGCTATCTCGGAGCGCCCAGGGGCGTGCACGGCCAGCGCGCGGCGTTCGCCCAGGGCCCCGAAGTTTTTCTCGAATAGAGCAACTAGCTGGTCGTGCTTCTTCATACCTCTGCCTTTCCGGTTATTCCTAAAGGGCCGTCGCGCGACGTGTCCGCGCAACGGCCCTTGCCGTGACCTCTGGGTCCGCGATGCGGCCGGGCAACGGCCGCAAGCTTATGTTAACTCACTTAACCTAACTTTGCCTCGAGAGCGGCGAGGCGCTTGTACTCGTCGATGAAGTACTTGGTCTGCTTCTCGAGCATCATGGTGGTCATGAGGGTGTCCTGCGCGTGGACCATGATGAAGGTAACGTCCATCTCGGAGCCGCCGGCCTCCTTGGAGAGGATGCTGGTCTGGATGTTGTGGGCCTCGATCATGGAGTCGTAGGCGCTCTTGCGCAGCTCCTCGGCCTTGTCGAAGTCGCCCTCGCGCGCCGCGTCCAGCGCGTGGAGCAGGTCGGTCATGGCGTCGCCCGCGTACGCGACGATCTCGAAGCCGATCATGGAGATTTCTTCTTTGGTGGCCATCTTGTGGGCCCCTTTCTCTGGGTGAGGTTCGCTTCGGGGCTCTTGGGCGTCCGGGCAGCCGCACCGTCGAGCTTCTTGCTGTGACTACGATACGTCTCAAACAAATAAGAACAACGATAAACAAAACGAACAATTCCGAACGGTAGCAAACAGCCGGTGAACGGTATTTGTCACAGATTTTGGGATTCTCGCGTTCGTTCGTGTTCGAAAGTGTTCAAATATACTCAATCGCACACACCCACGAACACGTGGGAACCTGCGCGGGGCGCTGCGGCCCCGGAACCCAACCAAGTCGGGCCCCAAGAGGCTCGGACGGACCCATACCAAGACCCGAGGGAGGCGGCGAGCATGATCAAGGCAGAGAGGCACGAGCGCGTGAAGGCCCTGCTCGACGCCCAGGGAACCGCCTCGGTCAAGGAGATCTCCGAGGCGCTCGACGTCTCGGAGATGACGGTTCGCCGCGACCTCGAGGAGCTGAGCTCCGCGGGCGACGTCGAGCGCGTCCATGGGGGCGCTCGACGCTGCAGCTCTCCTGTGCACTCTATGCTCCGCCGCGAGTACACCCACACCGAGAAGCGCGACAAGCACGTGGCCGAGAAGGCCGAGGCGGCATGTCTCGCCGCCGGCCTCGTGGAGGAGGGCGCCACGGTCTTCCTCGGCACGGGGACGACCGTCGAGCAGATGGTCCCGTACCTCCCCGCAGGCCGCCTGCGCGTGGTCACGAACTCCATCAACGTCTTCAACCTGCTCGCTGCCCGCGAGGACTGCGAGCTCTATCTCACCGGCGGCGCGTTCCGCGAGCGCACCGGCGCCTTCGTCGGCCCCATGGCCGAGGCGGCGATGTCCCAGCTCGGTGTCGACGCCGCGTTCGTGGGCGTCAACGGCATGGTGGGCAACGAGGTCTACACATCCAACGCCGACGAGGGCCACTTCCAGAGGGCGGCCTTCGAGAAGGCCGATGCCCGCTACGTGGTCGCCGATGCGAGCAAGATCTTTGTCCGCGACTTCTACGCGTTCTATAACTTGTCCGACATCGACGCGCTCGTGTGCGACGGCGGCATCACGGCCGAGCAGCGCGCGAGCGTCGAGGAGTTCACGCGGGTGATCAGCCCCGCGTAAGCGCCTCTACCTTTCTTCTCATCTGATCGCGCTGTGCCCGGCGGCGCGTGAGGGTCTCGCAACCGTGGTTGCGCCTATCCGTCCCTAATCCATAAGCGCAGGGCCCAGGGGCAACGTCCGCCCCGATGGCGCCGCCTTGCCGAGAAACGCTCGGAGGGCGGCCCGGGGCTTCTTGCCAAAAAACCAAGGAGGACACCATGAGAGTAGTGATCGGTTCCGACGCCGAGGGCATGTCCCTCAAGAACATCGTCAAGGACGCCCTGGTCGCCGACGGCCACGAAGTCGTCGACCTTTCCGCCGAGCCTGCGGCCGACTTCGTCGACTCCGCGCTCGCCGTGGCCGCCGACATCCAGGCCAACGACGGTTCGCTCGGCTTCTGCTTCGACGGCTACGGCGTGGGCAGCTACATGGTCTGCACCCGTGTCAAGGGCATGGTCTGCGCCAACATCTCCGACGAGCGCAGCGCCTACATGACCCGCGAGCACAACAACTCCCGCATCGTCTGCATGGGCCCGAACGTCGTGGGCCCCGAGGTGGCCAAGAGGATCGCCCGCGAGTTCCTCGCCGCCGACTACGCCGCCGGCCGCCATCAGGTCCGCGTCGACATGCTCAACAAGATGGCCTAGCAGCCGGCCGTTTGCCGCCCTGCTTCGCCACTTCCCGCGCTTTTTGTATAAGGAGATTAACCATGATCATCGCGCTTGGCTGCGACCACATCGTCACTGACGAGAAGACCTACCTGCATGACCGCCTCGAGGAGGCCGGCTACGAGGTCCTGGATGTGGGCACTTACAGCCACACCCGCACGCATTACCCCATCTACGGCAAGGCCGTGGGCGAGGCCGTCGCTTCCGGCAAAGCCGACCTGGGCGTTGTTCTGTGCGGCACCGGCATCGGCATCACCAACTCCGTGAACAAGGTCCCCGGCGCCCGCTGCGCCCTCGTCCGCGACATGACCTCGGCGCTCTATGCCCGCCGCTGCCTCAACGCCAACGTCGTCGGCTTCGGTGGAAAGATCACCGGCGAGTTCCTCATGGCCGACATCATGCTCGCCTTCCTTAAGGAGAGCTACGAGGCCACGCCGGAGCACGACGCCCTCGTGGCAAAGATCGACGCCGTGAACAAGGCCGACGCCGAGGCCCAGGCGGATCCCCACTTCTTCGACGAGATCATCGAGAAGTGGGACCAGGGGTATTATCACGATTAACGTTCACCCTTAGGGGCTTCCCGTCGCGTCGTCCCGTGTTGCATCGTGCGGGACGACGGCGGGCGGCCCCGCTCCAACCTCGGAAAGGACCTGCGATGAAGACCACCATCTCGAACGACGCGCTGAGCGTGACCGTGACCACGGAGGGCGGTAGCCTCACCTCCGTCCAGGCGGGCGGCCGCGAGTACCTCTGGCAGCCCGACCCGGCGGTGTGGACCGGCCAGGCGCCGATCTGCTTCCCCGTCTGCGGCGGCCTGCGCGACGGTCGCGCCGTGACCGAGTCCGGCAAGAAGGTTGAGCTCGCGCGCCACGGCCTCGCCAAGTCCTCCGAGTTCGAGACCGTCGTGGCCGAGGCCGACCGCGCGGTGCTGCGGCTCGAGTCGAGCGAGGAGACGCTCGCCCAGTACCCGTTCGACTTCGCGTTCGAGGCCCGCTATGAGCTCGAGGGCGCCAAGCTCCGCGTGACCTACGCCGTCACGAACACGGGCGCGGAGCCCATGCCCTTCTTCATCGGCGGCCACCCGGCCTTCCGCTGTCCCATCGAGGACGGCGAGTCCTACGCCGATTACCTGGTACGCTTCGAGAAGCCCGAGGGCGACGTCTGCACCGCGGTTCCCTCCACGGGTCTCATCGACGTCGAGCACCGTGGCGCCGCCCCGCAGGGCGACGGCCTCGAGCTGCCGCTGACCCACGAGCTCTTCGACTTCGCCGAGACCATCTACGACGAGCTCCAGAGCCGCAAGGTCGAGCTCATCGGCAAGGCGGGCCACGGCGTGCGCGTGGAGTTCGCCGACTTCCCGTATCTCGTGGTGTGGAGCAAGCCCATCGGTGACTTCGTGGCGCTCGAGCCGTGGGGCGGCCTCTCTACCTGCTCCGACGAGGACGACGTCCTCGAGCACAAGCGCGGCTGCATCGTCGCCGCGCCCGGCCAGACGGTCGAGAAGAGCTTCACCGTCGAGCCGTTCTAGCGTGTTATGGGGGTAGCCCCTATGTGATGACGCGGGCTCCATGCAGTTGGCGAGGCTCTCCCATTACCAAGAGGCTAAATAGGACGCGCTCGGCTATGGGCTTCCTATCTCGTCGTTGAGCCCCGCAATCGCGCCGCCCAGCAATGCTGCCCGGCCATGAGCCCCGCAATCGCGCCGCCCAGTAACGTCTGGTTACTGGGCGGCGCGTTTTTTGGGCGCTTCTCGCCCCGGCGTTGCTGGACGACGCTCATTCGGGGCGGCTCGCGGGGAGATGCGGCCGCGCGATGCCGTAGATTGCTGGGCGATGCGGTTTCGGGGTGCTTCTCGCTAAGGAGAAAAGCGATTCGCTGGGGGACCGCCTCCCGTTTAACGTGTGCACGGTGTTTGCATAGTCGCGCCAATCTTCGGAAGCGGCCTATCGTCTATTAAAGCCAGTATAAATTAACAAAGAGTTAGCAAAACCCCGTGCATGGGCGGTGGTGCACTGGGCTGGGTTGTTCCACCCTCGTTCCCATGCCTAAAAAGAGGGACATATCGAGCGCTCACCTAGAGTTTTCGTTGCGGCTCGCGCTGCGGCTCAAGGAACTTCGGTGCTCGAGGTGCCTAACCCAAGAGCAGGTCGCCGGCCGTGCAGGCTTATCCGAGAAGACGTATCAACGTTACGAAAAAGGCTGGCTTCAGAGTATGAAGCCTGTGAACCCGGAGTTTTTCACGCTCGTGAGCCTCGCCATGGCCCTTGGGATCGAGGTGTCGGAGCTGCTCGATTTCGAGGGCATGACGATAGACCCGGAGGTGCTCGAGAGATTCCTTGCGGAGGCGCGGCCCGACGATGACCTTTGCGG
>CAVCUP010000007.1:8940-13399 GCA_963605405.1 bacterium
CGCGGAATCGTAACACAATCCTGCCCAAATACCGGCGCCCGAAGGCGTAGAGTGAGATTCAACCGAATAGCGCACCTAAACCGATGAGACGGAAAGTAGGCGCCAGCGCACGAAGAGCGAGCCCGGGACGGTGGAAGCCGGGACGAGAGCGGGACGTCGAATGGGCCGTCGAGGGCGCACCGAAAGGGTCCATGAACACGTGAATTCCAAGTAGGCTGCGACGTGCGGGTTCACGTTAGTAACCAGGGGCGTGCAGGCGCCCCGCAAAAGGGCACGGCGCTTCTTGCCGTGAACCAAGGTGGCACCGCGGGTTCAGACTCTGGGCTCGTCCTTGGCGGAATTCATCAGCTGAGGACGGGCTATTTTTATGCTCTTCCCCCGAGTCGTTAGGAGGGTTCATGACAAATAAAGCGCAGATAAACGCAACCGTCGACGCCGAGCGCGCCTACCCGGTGCTCACGGAGGTCGCGCGCATCGCGGCCGGCGACCCGACGCTGCGCCGCGTCCCCGTCAAGCGCGAGCTCATGGCGGACGCCTTTACCACCATCGAGGCGATGCGCCGCGTGCGCGCCGCGTCCAACCACTGCTTCCTCTTTGAGTCCGCCGAGGCCGACCGCCGCTGGGGACGCCACAGCTTCCTCGGTTTCGCGCCCACGGTGGAGCTTACCTGCGTGAACGGCGAGCTCACGGTCAAGCGCGGGGTCGAGGGCGGCGAGCCCACGGTCGAGCGATCCCATGTGGAGCACCCCGGCGACGCGATCCGCGCGCTTCTCGCCGAGCACAAGTCGCCCCGGCTCGAGGGCTTCCCGCCCTTCACGGGCGGTCTCGTGGGCTACTTTTCCTACGACTATCTCAAGTACGCCGAGCCGGTGCTGCGCCGCGAGGGCATGGACCGCGAGGACTTCCTCGACGTTGACCTCATGCTCTTCGACCGCGTGATCTGCTTCGACTCGTATCGCCAGAAGGTCGTGCTCGTGGCGTCGGTCGACGTCTCCGATTCCGAGCCCGCGGCGCTCGAGGCGGCCTACGCCTCCGCGGTGGCCGACCTCGATCGCATGCAGGATATCCTGCAAAACGGCGAGAAGCATGAGTTCGCGCCGCTTCACTTGCGGCGTGACCTGGCCCCCGTCTACGACCAGGACCGCTATGAGCAGATGGTCCGCACCGCGCAGGACCACATCCACGAGGGCGATATCTTCCAGGTCGTGCTCTCCGACCCCATCACCGCGCCGGCCGAGGGCAGCCTCTTTGACGTGTACCGCACGCTTCGCTGCACGAACCCTTCGCCTTACATGGCGTTCATCTCTTCCGACGACGTCGAGGTCGCGGCCGCGAGCCCGGAGACCCTGGCCAAGCTGGAGAACGGCAAGCTCTTTACCTACCCGCTCGCAGGCACCCGTCCCCGAGGCAAGACGCCCGAGGAGGATGCCGAGCTCGAGCGCGGGCTTCTTGCCGACGAGAAGGAGCTCGCGGAGCACAACATGCTCGTCGACCTGGGGCGCAACGACATCGGCCGCGTGGCCGCGCTGGGGTCCGTCGAGGTCGAGAGCTACCACAATATCCTGCGTTTCTCCCACGTGATGCACATCGGCTCCACCGTTACCGGGCAGCTCGCCGACGATAAGGACGCCGTCGACGTCATCGACTCCATCCTGCCGGCGGGCACGCTCTCGGGCGCGCCGAAGCTGCGCGCCTGCCAGATCATCAGCGACCTGGAGGGCGCCAAGCGCGGCATCTACGGCGGCGCCATCGGCTATCTCGACTTCTCGGGCAACCTCGACACCTGCATCGGTATCCGCCTGGCCTACAAGAAGAACGGCGAGGTCTGTGTGCAGTCCGGCGCGGGCATCGTGGCCGATTCCGTGCCGGCAAAGGAGTTCATGGAGTGCCAGAACAAGGCGCGCGCCGTCGTCGAGGCCGTGCGCGCGGCGGAAGGAGGGCTCGCATGATCGTCCTTATCGACAACTACGACAGCTTCTCTTACAACCTCTACCAGCTGCTCGGCGCCATCGAGGCGGATATCCGCGTGGTAAGAAACGACGACCTCACGGTGGCCGAGCTCGCCGAGCTCAACCCCGCCGGCGTCGTCCTGAGCCCGGGGCCGGGCCGCCCGGCCGACGCGGGCATCTGCGAGGACGTGGCCCGCAAGCTTACCGGCCGCGTGCCCATCCTGGGCGTCTGCCTGGGACATCAGGCCATCTGCGAGGCGTTCGGCGGGACCGTCACCTATGCGGCCGAGCTCATGCACGGCAAGTCGTCCATGGCCGACGTCGAGCCGGGCTCGCGCCTCTTTGCGGGCCTGCCCGCGCAGGTCGAGGTCGCGCGCTACCATTCGCTCGAGGCCGACGAGGCGAGCCTGCCCGCGTGCCTGTGCGTGACGGCGCGCACCGCCGACGACCGCCGCGAGGTCATGGCCGTTGAGCATGTCTCGGCTCCGACCTTCGGCGTGCAGTTCCACCCCGAGTCCATCCTTACCCCGCAAGGTGAGGCTATGGCCCGCAACTTCCTCGCGCTCTGCAAATAACGCACGGGTAAATGCCTTTTTCAGCTATAAAAACCGCAACGGCACAAAGAGACAAACCCCTTGTCTTTGCGAAAGGAAACCAAAGATGATCAAGGAAGCCATCGAGAAGATCGTGATGAAGGAGGACCTCACTTACGACGAGGCCTACACCACCATGCACGAGATCATGAGCGGCGAGACGAGCCCGACGCAGAACGCCGCCTTCCTGGCCGCGCTCTCGACCAAGTCCTCCACCTCCGAGACCATTGACGAGATCTCCGGCTGCGCGGCCGCCATGCGCGAGCTCGCCACGCCGGTGCCGCACCCGGGCATCGAGACCCTCGAGATCGTGGGCACGGGCGGCGACCGCTCCAACACCTTTAACATCTCGACCACTGCGGCCATTATCTGCGCGGCTGCGGGCGTTCCCGTGACCAAGCACGGCAACCGCGCGGCCAGCTCCAAGTGCGGCACCGCCGACTGCCTGGAGGCCCTGGGCGTGAACCTCGACCAGTCGCCCGAGAAGGTCGCCGCCGAGCTCGCCGGCTGCGGAATGGCGTTCCTCTTTGCGCAGCGCTACCACGCGGCGATGAAGTACGTCGGCCCCATCCGCAAGGAGCTGGGTATCCGCACCGTCTTCAACATTCTCGGGCCGCTCACCAATCCCGCCTGCCCCGAGTATTTCCTGCTGGGCGTCTACGACGAGTACCTGGTTGAGCCGGTGGCGCACGTGCTGGCAAAGCTCGGCGTCAAGCGCGCGCTCGTGGTCTTCGGCCGCGACCGCATGGATGAGGTCAGCCTCAGTGCCGAGACCGCGGTCTGTGAGCTCGCTGACGGCGAGACGCGCACCTACGTGATCGCGCCCGAGGACTTCGGCCTCGAGCGTTGTGAGAAGGCCGACCTCGTGGGCGGCGACCCTGCCCAGAACGCGGCTACCGTCCGCGCCATCCTGGCCGGCGAGGAGCGCGGGCCCAAGCGCAACGCGGCCCTGCTCAACGCCGGTGCGGCGCTGTACGCGGCGGGCGCGGTCGAGTCCATTGCCGACGGCATCGCCCGCGCGGCCGAGGTCGTCGACTCCGGCGCCGCCGCCGCGACGCTCGCGGCCTTCGTCGAGGAGAGCAACGCATAATGCCCATCGAGGACCCTAAAGCCGGCAACATCCTAGAGAAGATCGCCGCCCGCACGCGCGAGCGCGTCGAGGACGAGAAGCGCCAGGTCTCTCTTGCCCAGATGGCCGAGCGTGCCCGCTCCGCGGCGGACGTCGAGCTCGCCGCTTCGCCCGACGGGACCTTCGCGTTCCCGTTCGAGGCGGCCCTGCGCGCGCCCGGCATGTCGTTTATCTGCGAGGTCAAGAAGGCGTCGCCCTCCAAGGGGCTCATCTCGCCGGACTTCGACCCCGTGGCCATCGCCCGCGAGTACGAGGCCGCCGGCGCCTCGGCCGTGAGCTGCCTGACCGAGCCGTTCTGGTTCCAGGGCGCCGACGAGTACCTCACGGCGATTGCCGGCGCGGTGGGCATCCCGGTGCTGCGCAAGGACTTCGTGGTCGACGAGTACATGGTCTACCAGGCGCGCGCCGTCGGCGCCTCGGCCGTGCTCCTCATCTGCAGCATCCTCAACGACGACCAGCTCAAGGCCTATATCTCGCTTGCGCATGAGCTCGGCCTCACCGCTCTCGTGGAGGCCTATGAGCCCGAGGAGGTGCCGCGCGCCATTGCGGCCGGCGCCCGCGTGGTGGGCGTGAACAACCGCGATCTGCGCACCTTCGAGGTCGACTTCGGCCGCAGCATCGACCTGCGCCCGATGGTCGGGCCCGAGCGCGTCTTCGTTTCCGAGTCCGGTGTCGAGACCCGCGAGGACGCTGCGCGCCTGGAAGGCGCCGGCGTCGACGCCGTGCTCATCGGCGAGACGCTCATGCGCTCGCAGGACAAGCGCTCCATGCTCGATGACCTGCGCGGG
>CAVCUP010000007.1:13458-17408 GCA_963605405.1 bacterium
CGCCGAGCGCTCGCCGTCCCCGGCCGGCCCCCGCGTGAAGCTCTGCGGCCTATGGCGCGACGAGGACGTCGAGGCCGTGCTCGAGGCGGCGCCCGACTACTGCGGCTTCGTCGTCGATTTCCCGCGCTCGCACCGCTCCGTCACGCCGGAGCGCGCCATCGAGCTCGGGTGCGCGCTCGCGGATTCCGGCATCACGCGCGTCGGCGTCTTCGTGGACGCCGACCCCGAGACGATCGAGCTTCTCGTCCTCGCCGAGGCCATCGATGCGGCGCAACTCCACGGCCACGAGGACGCGGCCTACGTGCGCGGCCTGCGCGAGCTTCTCGACACGACGTCGCTCGGCCGCAAGGCGCGCATCATCCAGGCGTTTAAGGTGCGCGACGCCGCGGACCTCGCCGCCGCCGAGAAGAGCCCCGCAGACCTGGTGCTTCTTGACAATGGTCAGGGCACGGGCGAGGCCTTTGACTGGTCGCTTCTCGCCATCGGCGCGCCCACGCGCCCGGCGCGCCCCTTCATTCTCGCGGGCGGCCTCACGCCCCAAAACGTCGCCTCCGCCATCGCGGCCACCGGCCCGTACGGCGTGGACATGTCCTCTGGCATAGAGTCGCCGTCTGCGGACGGCTCGCCTGCCAAGGACCCGCAAAAAATGATCGACGCGGTCGCCGCCGTGCGCGCCGCCGGAAAGGAGTAAGCATGAGCAATTCCCCCACATCGCGCGGGCGCTTCGGCGTCCACGGTGGGCAGTACATCCCCGAGACGCTGATGAACGCGGTCATCGAGCTCGAGGAGGCCTATGACCGCTACAAGGACGACCCTGAGTTCAACGCCGAGCTCACCGACCTGCTCAACAACTACGCCGGCCGCCCGAGCCTGCTCTACTACGCCGCCAACATGACGGCCGACCTCGGCGGCGCCAAGATTTACCTCAAGCGCGAGGACCTCAACCACACGGGCGCGCACAAGATCAACAACGTGCTCGGCCAGGCGCTTCTTGCCAAGAAGATGGGCAAGACCCGCCTCATCGCCGAGACGGGCGCCGGCCAGCACGGCGTTGCCACCGCCACCGCGGCGGCGCTGCTCGGCATGGAGTGCCGCGTTTACATGGGCACCGAGGACATGGAGCGCCAGGCGCTGAACGTCTACCGCATGCGCCTGCTCGGAAGCGAGGTCGTGGGCGTCTCCGCCGGCACCGGCACCCTCAAGGACGCCGTGTCCGAGACCTTCCGCGAGTGGACCAACCGCATCGACGACACCCACTACTGCCTGGGTTCCGTCATGGGTCCGCACCCGTTCCCGACCATCGTGCGCGACTTCCAGGCCATCATCAGCAAAGAGGCCCGCGCCCAGATTCTCGAGCTCGAGGGCAAGCTTCCGGACGCGGTCCTGGCCTGCGTGGGCGGCGGCTCCAACGCCATCGGCAGCTTCTATCACTTCATCGGCGACGAGGGCGTGCGCCTCATCGGCTGCGAGGCCGCCGGCCGCGGCATCGACACCTGGGAGACGGCGGCCACCATGTGCACGGGCAGCCTCGGCATCTTCCACGGCATGAAGAGCTACTTCTGCCAGGACGAGTACGGCCAGATCGCGCCCGTCTACAGCATCTCGGCCGGCCTCGACTACCCGGGCGTCGGCCCCGAGCACGCGTGGCTCAAGGACGAGGGCCGCGCCGAGTACGTGCCCGTCACCGACGACGAGGCCGTCGGCGCCTTCGAGTACCTGAGCCGCACCGAGGGCGTGATCCCCGCCATCGAGAGCGCCCATGCCGTCGCGCACGCCATCAAGCTCGCGCCGACCATGTCGAGCGACCAGGTCATCATCGTCACGCTTTCCGGCCGCGGCGATAAGGACGTCGCCGCCATCGCCCGCTACAGGGGAGAGGACCTCCATGAGTAGAATCGCTTCCGCCTTCACCGCCGCCGACGGCTCGCGCAAGAAGGCCTTTATCCCGTTCATTACCTGCGGCGACCCGACGCTCGACGTGACCGAGGAGGCCGTCGTGGCCATGGTCGAGGCGGGCGCCGACCTGATCGAGCTCGGCATCCCGTTCTCCGATCCCACGGCGGAGGGCCCCGTGATCCAGGAGGCCAACATCCGCGCGCTGGCCAATAAGGTGACGACCGACGACGTGTTCGCCCTGGTCGCGCGCTTGCGTGAGCGCGGCGTCCAGATTCCGATGGTCTTCATGACCTACTCGAACGTGCTCTTCTCCTATGGCCTCGAGCGCTTCGCCGCAGGCGCCGCCAAGGCCGGCATCGACGGCGTCATCCTGCCCGATGTGCCCCACGAGGAGAAGCCCGAGTTCGCCGAGCCCTTGGCCGCCGAGGGCCTGGAGCTCGTGAGCCTCATCGCGCCGACCTCGCACGAGCGCATCCGCAGAATAGCGGGCGACGCGGCCGGCTTCGTCTACTGCGTGAGCTCGCTCGGCGTCACCGGCGTGCGCTCCGAGATCACAACGGACATCGCCGCCATGGTGGAGCTCGTCCGCAGCGCGACCGACGTGCCCTGCGCCGTGGGCTTCGGCATCTCGACGCCCGAGCAGGCTGCGAATATGGCCGCTAAGTCCGATGGCGCCATAGTCGGCTCCGCGATCATCAAGATCCTGGCCGAGCATGGCAAGGACGCGGTGCCCTACGTGGCCGAGTACGTCCGCTCGATGGCCGAGGCGGTCCACGGCGCGTAGCTGCGGGCGCGCGGGGCGAGAATCGTTCGACAAGGGTCCGTCCCAGGCGGTTATTCCGTGCTCCCAAGGGGGAAGAATCAGGTGTAATCGAACGTTCGCGAGTGGTCCGCGGGGCCGCTCGCCGTTGAAGGAGGCTTTCTATGCACGGACACGGACCAGGCCCTGGCGGCCCCGGCGGCTTCGGCGGACCCGGGGGTAGGGGGCCGGGCGGTCCCGGCGGTCCTGGCGGCTTCGGCAGGCCGGGCGGCTTCGGCGGCCCGCGGAGAAGGCCCTGGGGACCGCCGCCACCGCCCCCGCCGGGCAGGGGTTGCGGATGCGGCGGCTGCCTGATGCCGTTCGTCCTGGTCGTTGCCTTCGTCGCGGTCGCCGCGACATTGCTCTAGGCGGCGACGCCGCATCCCTGCTCTTATGGGCAAGAAAACCTTCCACAGGCCGGGCGCGTCCAAGCGGCGCGCCCGGCCTTTTGCCACGACGCTCATGCCGACGGCCGCCGTGGCCAGGCACATCTCGTAGAAGGCATCGGCGGCAGTTTTGCCGTCCGGTCCATGCAGTCGATTTCCGGGCGACGCGTCTACCTGCGGCTCCTCAAACCCCGGGTCGTGGGCCTACTCGGGGCACCCGCAAAAAACTGCCGCCGTCTCGAGTCCCCGCGTCCCGCGGGCGGTTGCGGGTCCGGCTTATGTGCGAGGTCGATGACCATATAACAAAAAACCTGGTAGGAATTTGAATTCCTACCAGGTGAATTTACTGGTGGCGGGGAAGGGAGTCGAACCCCTGACACGGGGATTTTCAGTCCCCTGCTCTACCAACTGAGCTACCCAGCCGCTTGTGCGCGAGGACTAATATAGCAAAGACTTTCCGTTCGTCAAAGGACTTTTTTAAAAAAATCTCGCGAGAAGAGAAATTTCTTCCCGGCGGGCTCCTCAGGGCCCTTACTCAGACCCCGTTGAGCGCGAGCCATACGGCGGTCACGGCTGCGTAGGCGATGAGAAGCGCCCTCCAGACCTGCGCCGCCGTCCGGTCGCGGAAGAACGCGACGTTCTCCCTCAGCCAGCGCTTGCCCATGAGCAGGTAGCACGCGAGCAAAAGCCCGCACGGCATCCACACGACATAGCCGAAGGCCCGGAAAACGGGCGGGGAGCCCGGCATCGCCTCCTCGTTGAACGCGAGGCTCGCCGAAATGGCGCAGCACAAGAGGGCCGAGGCCATGACGAGGCTGTTCCATACGGTAAAGAGACGTGCGGGCCTCTTGCCGCGATGAAGAGGGGAG
>CAVCUP010000007.1:18269-107149 GCA_963605405.1 bacterium
GCGGCCAGCTCGCCCGCGCGCTCGACCACCTCGCGCAGCGTCGCGCCCCGCACGTGCTCCATCACGACCTCGAGCCCGCCGTCGCGCTCGTCGCAGCTCACGATCCTCGGCAGCTGTCGGAACCGGACGCCATCGCGCTGGGCCTCGACGAGCCGCGGGTATGCCCCGCCGAGGCCCGACCTCGCGTCGATGAGCTTGCGCACGTACGGCCCGAGCTCCCGTCCGTCGCAGAGCCGAAGGTAGACGAGCTGCGTCTCCTCGGCGTCCGAGCGCTTGAGCACTTTCTCCACGCGAAACGCGCCCGAGGCCCTTTCGGCATCGGACGCGTTCAGGCGAGCCTCGAGCTCGTCGTGGAGAGAATCGGTATGTGGGTTGGGCGTCATCATGGCACCATCATAGACACAGCGGGGCCTTCCTACCCGGCGAGCGTGCAGGCGGCGAGCGTCATCGTGCCCGGCGAGCGCGCGGCCGGCTGACGTTCCGTTCGGCGGGTCCCGCGCCCGGCGCCCGGCCCGAGCTCAACAGAGCGTCTCTTCCCCGAAGCGGTAGAGCTCCTCGTTCACCTTCTGGAGTGAGCAGCCGCGCTCGATGCAGAAGGTGATGATCGCGTCGCGGCGGTTCTTGCTGTAGAGCGAGCTCACGCCGGCGGCCTCGAGCGCGCGGTTCGTCTCTCTGAGGGTGAGCGCCATGGCGAAGGCGATCTGCAGGACCTTGTTGCGGCTCGGGTTGCGCTTTCCGGTGAATATCTGGTACCCGAACGTCTGGTTGAGGTCCGCGCGGTGCACCACCTGCGAGCGCTTGAGGCGCTTGGCCTCGAGCAGGGAGCAGAGATACTCGGATAGCGACGGGGCCGTGAGGTCGTTCTCGGCGAGAAACCCGTCGAGCGACGGGGCCTCGAGCAGCTCGTCGAGGAGCTCCTCGGTGAGTTTCTCGGACATGGGGCGCCTCCTTTCTTCGCGTCGGCTGCGGGCGGGCCGCTGTTCGGGACGGGTGGTCCTGCAGCGCGGCGGGCGGCTCTGCGCCGCAGGCCGGCTCGCAGGGTTCCGGCGACTGCTTCTACCAGGCGCTCACTTCGCCCAGCTTGAAGCTCGCGACCTCGTCGACGCCCTTGGATCCGGTGGCCTCGAACTTCCAGGTCGCGCCGTCCTCCAGGTTGCTCGTGTTCGCGAAGGCGGTCCCGATCTGGTTGCCGTCCGCGTCGAACAGCGTATAGCTTAGCTGCACGTACGAGAGCTTGGCCCCGGACTTATTGGTATAGACGCCGGTGACCTGGCAGAGGTACTCGTCGCCGGAGAGCTCCTCGCCCTCGATGGCGTACTTCTCGGCGGGGGAGTCCGCGGCGTCCGAGGACGAGGCGCTCCCCGAGCCCGTGCCCGCGCTGCTGGCGGCGGTCCCGTCCGAGGTCTGGACGGTGCCCTTGGCCGCCTCCTCGATGGCGGATGAGTACGCGCTTTGGGTGGCGAGCACGATTGCCAGGGCGATCACGTTGACCGCGGCGGACGCGACGGCGAGTCCCTTGCCCGACTTCTTGCCGCGCAGTGTCCCCACGAGCGCCACAATGGCGAACGCGGCTCCCACCAGGGCGAACAGGAACGCGAGGTTATTGATGATGGGCACCCAGGAGGAGATGAGCGCGATTATGCCCAGCACAAGGGCGATGATGGCGGCGATGGACCTGGGCTTGGCCGACGGGGCGGCCTCGACGGTTGCGGGCATGTGGCTTCCTTCCGTTGCGGTTCTGCGTTGGCCACATGGTAGGGAGCCGTGAGGGCAAAAACATTAGCTGCAAGCTAATTAACCCCCATACAACGCATGGAAACGCTAGACGTCACTTTGCAACAAACTGCCAGGCAAATCATCGGGCGCGGTCACTAACCGACCCTTATCTCAAAGGGTGCTTGACTGTCGCGTTCCGTTGCGTTTAGAATTACCAAAGGCTGGTAACTATTACCGTCACACAGTAGAACGAGAGGATTCAGCATGGGATCAATCATCGGAGGAAGGCTGGCCGCCTTGCTTTCTGAGCGCGGCATGAGCCAGAAGCAGCTCGCCGAGGCGACGAACCTCACGCCTGCCGCCGTGAGCAGGTACGTCAGCGGGGCTCGGGAGCCACGCGCGATAACGGTCGCAGCAATGGCGAGGGCGCTCGGCGTCGAGCCGGCAGACATCACCGGCGACGTGGTCGCGAGGGAGACGGACGAGGCCATCAAGCTCATCGCCCGCAACGCCCACTCACTGACTAGAGAGCAGAAGGCGGAGCTCATCGCCGCCCTGGTCCAGGACTAGGAGGACGCTTGGTTTTACGCGAACGTCAGATCGAAATCGAGGTCGAGGTCGTCGAGATGCTCAAGGACTACGGCCTCGCGTCGTACCCGATGAGCATCGGCATGGTCGCAGAGGCCCTGGGCATCGCTCTCGTCCCGTACTCCACACTTGGGGAGAAAGAGAGGGAGCTCGCCCTCGCCGCATCAGGGGACGCCTTCGGCATACACAACGCCGACTTCACGGTGGCGAAGATAGCGGTTAACGACACCGCGGGGTTCAACTTCAACCGATCGAGGTTCTCCGGCGGGCACGAAGTCGGCCACATCCATCTGGAGCACACGGAGGACACTCCAAATCGCGAGGCAGAGGCCGACTACTACGCCGGCTACCTCCTCGCGCCGCACCCGCTCATCCTCACCATGCCGAAGGAAGCGTCGATCGCCGACAAATTCGGTATCAGCCAGAGCTGCGCCGATTTTGCGTACGACCAGGCGGAAGCCAGGCGCAGGGAGGGCGACCCCTGGAGACCCCATGAGAAGTGGCTCATCGAGCACGCAACGTGGAAGGGAGGTGGTCTCGTTGGACGGCCTTAGACAAGAATAGCCGCCGGAGCGCTAACTCCAGCGGCTATTGGCTGGCGTGCAGATGCACACCTTGTAGCAGAGTCCAGTATCTCACGCCAGCCCTTTCTTGTCATCCGATTGCCGATAATCGGCAGAAAGGGACTGGTCGAGCACCATGTCAATCAATTTGCGCCAAAAGACGCACTGCTGCCAGGGAACGCTCCCGGGCATCCCGCCCGAGAGCCGCAAGCGGCGAGGGTCGAGCCGCGACGTGTCACATGCCTATATGACGAAGGGGGTGATCATCGACCAGACAAGCGGCATGCCCGTCATGTGGCCGGAGCTGAGCGTTCCGACCGGAATGGTACCGTTCAGCGTGGCCATGGGCCAAAAGGACCCCGACTACTCCTGCCACGTCCACTTCTTCGAGAACGACGACGTGATAGAGAGGTTCTGGAACAATCCCTGGCGCTACCTGGAGAGACTCAGCCGGTTCGCGGGCGTCGTAGCGACCGACTACAGCACCGGGCCGAGCATGCCGGACCCCGTAAGGCGTTACAACGTCTACCGGAACCAACTGACCGGGGCATGGATGCAGTCCCTCGGGATACCGACGCTGTGCAACGTACGCTGCCCCGCATTCGGCCGAGACTACTTCCTAACGGGAGCGCCGAAACACAGCCTCATCTGCGTCGGCGAAGTCGGCTGCGTCAAGAACCGCTACGACCGCAACCGATTCGAGGGCGGAATCATCAGGGCGGTGCAGGAGCTCGAGCCCAAGGGGATTGCGGTTGTCGGAGGGGACTCCTACGGAGTCTTCGATTACGCGAGGGACTGCGAAGTCCCGCTCTACTTTTTCAAGGGAAAGGCAGCGCAGGCGCACGCGCGTGCTGCCTATGTGTGAGAAGGGAGGCATGGGAGGATTCGGCGGCCAGACGGGCAATCGGATGCCCTCCAACAAGGCGCAGATAGCGCACATCTTCGCGGACAGGCCCGGGCATCTGCCCGACACGCCCCGCAACCGGCAGACCATCGTAGAGCTTATCAACGACCAGGCCAACAGGGTCGGAATCGATGGAAAAGGCAAGACCTGGTACTCAAAGATCCAGCCCGACGGCTCCCAGTTGTGGGCAAGCGTCTGGGGCGGCACCCTGTCGGACGCGGGAAAGAACGACGTGCCACGAGAATGGGACGACGAGACGGGCTTCAACAGGAACCCATTCCGGAGAAAAAGGAGGAGCTGACATGGAAGTCACGGCTCATGACACCTTTGTCGCGATGTACTACGCGCTCGAGGCGGCGACCGACGCATTTCAGGACCAAGGCCTCAAAACCCTGGTAGAGGACTGTGACCCCTTCGTTTGGAAGGACCGCCTCTCCGCCGACCCCGCCGCCTGGGCCGAGTTTTCGGCGAAGTTTGCCGAGAGGTATGGCAAAAAGCCCATATCGCCAGAGCAGGCCCGCTCCTTCTGCCGAGACTGGCTAGCCTGGCAGGCAAGGGATAGGGACTTCTACCGCGGCCGCCTCGTCGAGGCCTTCGACTCGGTGGCCACCCCAGCTGATTGGGAAGCCGCGCTCGCAGAGCTCTAGGGCGAGCTAAGTCAGCCGTCCCAGCAAGCCCCCCGTCCTACGCCGCCACACCCCTCAGCCCGCCTCGCGTCTCCCAGGCGTCGAGTCCACCCCGGCAGTCGGCGCAGGTCGCCACGCGCCTCACCTGCTTAGCTGCGAGCTCCGGTTCGCCCGCCTTACCGCGCCTCCACGCTGGGGTTCTCCGCGATCACGCGGCCGAGCTCGTCGATATAGCGGTCCACGAGCTCGGTCGCCTTGCGCTCCGCGTGCATGATGTAGCCCACCCGCATCTCCGGCGCGTCGGCCAAAGGGATGCTCACGATGCCCGACTGCATTTCGTCGGTGAGGACGCCGGTGGAGAGCGTGTAGCCGTCGTAGCTCGTGAGCAGGTTCGTGAGCGTGGCGCGGTCCGTGTAACGGATGCTCTTCGTACACGGGATATAGGCCAGCGGCTCCTCGCTGTAGTGGAACGAGTTGACCGTGCCCTGCTCGAAGCTGTAGCGCGCGTAGCCGGCGAGCTCGTCGAGCCGCACGGACCCGCGCCCGGCGAGCGGGTGGCCCGTCCCCACGAACACGTGGACCCGTGCCGAGAAGAGCGGGTGGAACTCCACGCGCGCGTCCGCCATGGCTCGCCTGAGCACCCGCTCGTTGAAGTCGTCCAGGTACAGGATGCCGACCTCGCTGCGGAACTGGCTCACGTCCTCGATGATCTGGGCCGTGGTCGTCTCGCGCAGCACGAACTCGAATCTCTCGCCGCTGAAGTGCTCGACCACGTTGACGAAGGCGTGCAGGCTGAAGGCATAGTGCTGGGTGGAGACGGCCAGCCTCGCGCCGGCCGACGCCTTGGTCTTGAACCGCGTGGAGAGAAGGTCCGCCTGCTCGATGACCTGCCGCGCGTAGCCGAGCAGCTCGGTGCCGTCGTTGGTGAGCGTGACGCCGCGGTTCGAGCGCGTGAAGACCTCGACGTCGAGCTCGCGCTCGAGCTCGCTGATGGCGGCGCTTACGTTGGACTGCGAGGTGTAGAGGTTGCCGGCCGCGGCGTTGATGGAGCCGCACTCGGCCACGGCGATGAGGTAGCGGAGCTGTTGGAGCGTCATGGTTTGCCCTTCGGTATGCGGCTGTTTTCCAGGCCATGTGTGCTGCGCCAAGGGTACAACACCCGCGGCCGCCCGCGTCTGCGGGCGCCGCCGTCCCCGGCAAATGGGCGCGCGGGCGCTTCTCGTCCGTGCCGCTGCGTTACACTTTGGCGTTGCTGACTCTGCGCTCGCCGCATGCGCAGCCCACCTAAAAACAGCGCCTTGCCTTCCCGCGGGGCATGCGAAGAGACGAAGAGATGCGACCCATGCCCTCACCCGCCGACGTGAACGAGCTGCCCGCGACCCTTGCTGACAAGGTCGAGGTCCTCGAGCGCATCGTCAACGAGTCGAACCAGTTGATCCAGATGTCGTACCTGGACGACATGACGATGGCGTTCGTCAACGAGCCCGCAAAGGCCTACCGCGGCGGCGACGAGGACCATCGCGGCCGCCGCTGCTTCGAGTACATGATGGGCCTCGACGAGCAGTGCCCCTTCTGCCCGCTGCGCAACCGGTCCGACGAGAGGAGCGCCCGGACCGAGGTGGACAACGGCGAGCAGGTCTTCTCGGTAAAGACCGTGCTCACCGAGTGGAGAGGCCGGCCCGCCTTCATCGAGTACGCCGCCGACGTCACGCCCAGCCGCCGTGCGCAGCGGGGCTTCGAGGAACAGATGCGCACGCTGCTGCGGTCCATCCCCGAGGCGCAGGGCATCATGCACCTCGACCTCACCGACGACCGCTGCATCAGCGTGAACGGATCTGCGTCGAACAACCTGAGGAGCGTCGAGGCCGACGTCGCCGTGGACACCACGCTCGGCCAGGTCTTCTCCTTCGTTCCCGACGACGCCGAGCGGGCCGAGATGGCCCGGGTCTTTTCTCGCGAGGCCCTTAGCAGGGCATACGGGGAGGGCAGGGTCGAGGTGAGCCGCGAGACCGAGTCCTATTTCGACGACGGGGGCATCCGCTGGGCGCGCGTCACGGCGAGGATCATGCAGAATCCCTCCAATGCCCATCTCGAGTGCGTCCTCTACGGGATGGACATCTCCGAGGAGGTCGCCCGCCGCCGCGAGCTCGAGGAGCGGACCCACCGCCAGCTCGCCCTCTTCAACGCGCTCGCGCGCGACTATCTCAATGTCTTCTTGATCCGGCCCGACGACGCGACGGCCCACATCCTTAAGCTCGACGGGTTCGTGACCTCGGGCCTCGAGGCCGACTCCTCGATCTCCTACCCTTACGTCGAGACCTACGAGCGCTACATCGACGAGCGCGTCCATGTGGACGACCGCGCCATGCTCCGGCGGGCGCTCAGCCTGCCCGTGGTCGTCTCCGAGCTCGCTAAGTCCGAGGAGTACCTGGGGTCTTATCGCGTGGTCGCGGAGGGAGAGACGCACTTCTACCAGTTCAAGTTCCTCGTCGCGGAGAACAACGAGGGCATTCTCGCCGGCTTCCAGAACATCGACGCCACCATCGCGGCCGAGCGTGAGCGCCAAGAGATCCTCAAGACCGCGCTCGCCGCCGCCGAGGAGGCGAGCCTTGCCAAGTCGACCTTCCTCTCGAGCATGAGCCACGACATCCGCACGCCCCTGAACGCCGTGATCGGCTTCAACGAGCTCGCCAGGAAGCACGCCGACGACGCGTGCGCGGTCCGCGACTATCTCGATAAGGCCAAGGTCGCCAGCGGGCACCTGCTGGACCTCGTCAACGACGTCTTGGACCTGAGCCGCATCGAGAGCGGCCGCGTAGAGATAGACGAGAGGCCGCTCGAGCTGCCGGCGATGCTCGAGGGCCTGCGCGACATGGTGGCGTCCAACGCGGAGGCGTCCGGCGTGCGCCTCGTGTTCGACGACTCGGGTATCCGCCACGCGAACGTGGTCGCCGACGAGCTCAAGATCAAGAAAATCCTGGTCAACATCCTCGGCAACGCGGTCAAGTTCACCCGCCCGGGCGGGACCGTCTGGTTCAGCGCCGAGGAGAAGAGCCTGCGCACCTCCGACTACGCGCACGTCGTGTTCCGCGTGCGCGACACCGGCGTGGGCATGAGCGAGAAGTTCCTGGGCCGCGCGTTCGACGCCTTCGCGCGCGAGCACGACGAGGCGGACGGCTCGGTCTCCGGCACGGGCCTGGGGCTGAGCATCGTGAAGAGCCTGGTAAACGTGCTCGACGGCTCCATTCATGTGGAGAGCGAGAAGGGCGTGGGCTCGGAGTTCACGGTGACGCTGCACCTTAAGGTGGCCGAGGCCGCGCCCGGGCACGCGCGGGCGTCCGGCACGGCGGGGGAGGGCGGAGGCGCCGGCGCGGAGGGCGGCGAGCCCTTCTCCCTGAGGGGCCGCCGCGTGCTTCTCGCCGAGGACAACGAGTTCAACCGGGAGATCGCCTGCGAGATCCTCAAGGCCGCCGGCTGCGAGGTCGCGTGCGCGGCCGACGGGCGCGAGGCCGCCGACGCGGTGGCCGACGCCGCGCCGGGCGCCTTCGACCTGGTGCTCATGGACGTGCAGATGCCGGTGATGAACGGCTACGAGGCCACGCGCGCCATCCGAGAGATGCCCGACCCCGTCCGCGCGGGCGTGCCCATCGTCGCCGTGACGGCCAATGCCTTCTCGAGCGACCGCGACGCGGCGCTGGCCGCCGGCATGGACGGCCATATCTCCAAGCCCATCGACGTCGACCTTCTCGTCGACAAGATGCGCGAGCTCATCGCCGCCCGCGCCCGGGCCTAAGCCGCCCGGCGACCCGCCGCGTTCCCGTGACGCGCCGGGCGCGGGCCCTGGCCCGGGTCACCCGGCGTCGGGGGCGCGCCGAGAAGGGACCCGACGCCTATGGCGGGCGGCCCCGGCGCGCGTTTCTAGTAGCGCACCTTGAAGCTCGTCTCGCCGGCGACGACCGGCTCGTCCTCGCGGTCGGCCACCGTGTAGCGCGCGTAGCGGGCGAGGTTCTCCGCGAGCTTGGTCGCGAAGGCGCCGAGCTGGGCCTGGGTGCCCTGCAGCACGAGCGTGACCGACCCGTCGTCCTCGTTGCGCACCCAGCCCGTGATAGCGAGCTGTCCCGCGATTCGCTGAGAGGTCCAGCGGAAGCCGACGCCCTGAACCTGCCCCACATAGCGGTACCTGCGGCGCAGCAGCGGCTCGCCGTTCTCGTCGAGCGTCGGCTTCGCCGCGTCCGCGTCCTCGGGGTCGGGAGAGCCGCCCCCGCGCGCCTCGCGGATGAGGTCCGCCACGGATTCGGCCGCGGCCGCGCGGCGCCTCTCGTCTCTTCTCCAGAACATGTAGAGGCCCCTTTCGACGTCGTCCTCCTACGCACGTGGATATAAAATACTACGGAACATTCGACCCGACAGCGCCAAGGCCCCCAGAGTCCATACGGGCCGAGAGGAACCATATGCCCGCAAAGTGCCAGATAATCGCCGACTCGACCTGCGACTTCACCGCCAAACAGGCCGCCGAGCGCGGCGTGACCATCCTTCCGTTCCACTACGTCGAGGCCGGCAAGGCCGACGGCGGCCTCTGCGGGGACGACGACCTCTTCCAGTCCCGCAGCGCCCACGAGTTCTACGACGCCATCCGCCACGGCGCCGCCCCCATGACCTCGCAGCCCTCGCAGCTCGAGTACGACGAGGCCTTCCGGGCCGCCTACGAGTCGGGCGTGCCCACGGTCGTCTTCTGCATCTCGAGCGGCATCTCGGGCGGCTACAACGGGGCCGTCGCGAGCCTCGACCGCCTTAAGGAGGCCCATCCCGACGAGGAGGTCCGCATCTACGTCGTGGATACCCGCATCGCCTCGACCGCGCTCACCCTTCTCGTGAACGAGGCCTGCAACCGGCGCGACGCCGGCCTCAACGCCGAGCAGCTCGTGGCCTGGGCCGAGGAGGCGCGCTACCGCGTCCATACCCTCTTTATGGTGGACAACCTCGACGCGCTCCATCGCGGCGGCCGGCTGCCCAAGGGCGTGGCCGTCATCGGCGACGCGCTCGACGTCAAGGCGCTTCTCCACTTCAACCTCGACGGCACCCTAGGCATCCGCTCCGTCGCGCGCGGCCGCAAGAAGGGCCTGCGCAGGCTCGTCGACTACTACGAGAAGAACCGCGTGGCCGGCAGCGAGGCCAACGCTTGCGCCGTGGGCGACGCCGACGTGGCCGACGACGGCTTCAACGTGGGCGCCGAGCTGCGCCGCCTCGACGAGTCCCTCGAGGTCCTGCGCCCCACCATCGGCCCGACCATCGGCTCCCACGTGGGGCCGGGCATGGTCTCCGTCTGCTTCTGGGGCACCGACCGCCGCAACGACAAGCAGGTCACCAAGGTCAAGGGCGTCCGCCAGTCCAAGTAAAGGAGAAGCAATGGGCTTCACTAGAAGGCAGTTCCTCGCGCTCGCGGGCATGGCCGGTGCCGCCGGCCTCTCCGGCTGCTCCAAGCCGTCGGGCACCGATTCCGGCTCCGGCTCCGACGCCGACTCGTCGTCCGCCGGCGCCTCCGACGTCGACCTCAACGAGTTCAAGGACCTCGCCATAAACATGGGCTCCTGGAAGTACGACGAGGAGAACGACTGCTACTACCAGCTCGGCCTCACGTACTGCACCAAGCCCGCCACCAAGACCTACGAGTCTCTCGCCATCTTCGTGCCCGGCGCCTTCTTCAACGCCGAGAAGGACGGCGGCTCGTACAAGTGCACCGTCAACGAGAAGGCCATCGTCGGCAACTTCACCCCGGCCACGGCCCCCGTGCTGATGCCCATCAACACCGGCTCGCTCGCCGCGCAGCAGTGTCCGACGACCTACGAGTACACGGGCCTCGGCTCCTACCTGGAGCAGGGCTGCGTCTACGTGTACGCCGGCTTCCGCGGCCGCTCGGCCGGCGTGGACAGCACGAGCGGCTCGTCGAGCATGTACCCCGGCGGCGCGCCCTGGCCTGTCGTCGACCTCAAGGCCGCGGTGCGCTACCTGCGCTACAACGCCTCCTCGCTGCCCTTCGACGCGAGCCGTGTCTTCGTCTTCGGCTTCTCGGCCGGCGGCGGCGTGAGCGCCGTGCTGGGCGCCTCGGGAGACGCCGAGCCCTACGCCCCCTATCTCGAAAATATCGGCGCCGCCACCCACGACGCCGACGGCAAGGCGATCTCTGACGTCATCGCGGGCAGCGCGTCCTGGTGCCCGGTGACCTCCTACGACACCGCCGACGCCGCCTATGAGTGGGCGATGGGCCAGCACTCGAGCGCCGACTCGCGCGCCGAGGGCACCTGGCGCGCCCAGCTGAGCTCGGGCCTCGCGGCCTCCTACGGCGCCTGGGTCAACGGCATGGACCTGCGCAACTCCGACGACGAGCAGCTCACGCTCGAGGAGGCCGAGGGCGGGCAATTCACCATGGGCAGCTACGCGGACGCCCTTCTCGACGAGGTGAACGAGGCCGCCACCTACTTCGTGCAGAACACGCCCTTCCCCTATACCTACACCCCGCAGCAGCTCGACGACCCGACCTTCCCGGGCGACCCGAATCTCCTCGCCACGCGCTCGGCGGCGCAGGCCTCGGGGCTCACGGGCGCGGTCTCGGCCTCCGACGCCCCGATGGACGCCTCCAGCGGCGCCAAGGCGAGCGCGGACTCCTCGGGCGAGGTCGACGCGGCGTCCTCGGAGGCCTCTGATGCCTCCGCGGCGGCCGCTGCGTCCGCGGGCACGGCGACCTCTACGCTGCCCCAGGGCACCACGCAGGTCCAGTCGACCATCTACGATACCCCCTCAAACTACTTCGCCGCGCTCAACGCCGACCACCGCTGGGTCAACTACAACCTCAAGCGCGAGGAGGTCACGGTGACCAGCCTGGGCGAGCTGAGCGAGCACGTGCGCCCCGCCGACCTGCCCTGCTGCCCCTTCGACCGTCCGGACCGCTCCTCCAAGACCAACCAGCTCTTCGGCATCGGTGAGGAGAGCACCCTGCACTTCGACGAGAAGGTTGCCGAGCTCTTCGCGACGAACATCGACGCCTATGCCGTGTGCGCCGACTGGGACGCCTCCTACGAGAGCGCCTGGAAGGACGACCTCGCCAAGGAGGACACCCTCAAGTCCACGATGGCCGATCGCGTGAGCATGATGAACCCGCTCTACTGGCTCTCCGGCGCCTACGAGGGCTATGGCCAGGCGAGCGTCGCGGCCCACTGGCGCATCAACGACGGCGTGTTCGACACGGTCGTCTCGCCGTGCACGTCCGCGAACCTCGCCCTTGCGCTGAGGAAGTACGACGGCGTCGCGAGCGTGGCGCACACGAGCGTCTGGGGCCAGGGCCATGTCCTCGCCGAGCGCTCCGGCAGCCCGGTGAACAACCTGCTCATGTGGGTCATCTCCTGCTGCTCGTAGATACCTCGTTATAGAGAGGCGCCGGCCGGGAGGGAGCTGCTCGCGGCCGGCGCCCCTCGCGTCTCTCGCCGCCCCCGATATGAAAAGAGAGCTCCCATGCCTTATGGCCTCAAGACCGAGGCGTCCTTCGACGCCGCGCACTTCCTCGCCGACTACTACGGCAAGTGCGAGAACCTCCACGGCCACCGTTGGCGCGTGGTGGCCTATCTCGAGCAGAACGAGCTGCAGGCAGAGGGCACCATGCGCGACATGGTCCTCGACTTCGGCGTGTTCAAGCGCGCGCTGCGCGAGCTCTGCGCCGAGTACGACCATACCTTCCTCGTCGAGGAGGGGACGCTCAGGCCCTCGACCATCGAGGCGCTCGAGTCCGAGAGCTTCTCGCTCACGGTCGTGCCGTACCGCACCACGGCCGAGAACCTCGCGAGGCACTTCGCCGAAGGGCTCATGGCGCGCGGTCTTCCGTGCTCGCAGGTCGATGTGTACGAGACGCCGCTGAACTGCGCGACGTATCGTCCGGAGCGGCTCGCGTAGGGCCTGCTCTCGGGGGTGTTCCCGCAACGGGCTCCACGTGCGGCGGTCGCGGGCGGGGCATGGGTGCGGCGCATGGTCGCCACGGGCGCGGGATGGGCTTCTCGCGTGCTGGTCACGGGGGATGGGCTTCTCGCAAGGAGGCCGCGGGCGGGCATTCGGGCCAGACGGATGCGTCGACGGCTGTTGCGATATTTTTGTCCCCCTGTGCGGCTATACTCCAAATATCTAGGTAATCGAGGCCTCGGGGGTTGGCATGACAGGCTCTTTGCACGGCGTGAACATCACCGGTTGGCTCACTCTCGAGTCGTGGGTGACTCCGGAGCTCTTCTCCGATTCGGGAGCGCTCGACGAGGAGGCCCTGCTCGTCTCCCTCGGCGCCCGGCGCTACCGGCGCGTCGTCGAGGAGCACCGCGCCTCGTTCATCGGGCGCGAGGACTTCACGCGCATCGCGTCGCGCGGCTTCAATGCCGTGAGGCTCTCCGTGCCCTGGTATGTCTTCGGCGAGGAGGGCCCCGAGCCCGGGCCGTACGTCGGTTGCATCGAGTACGTGGACCGCGCTCTCGAGTGGGCGGAAGAGATCGGCCTCAACGTCATCTTCGCCCTGGCCATCAATCCCGGGGCGACCCACGAGGCCGATGTGCCCTGCCGTGACCTGGCCGACATGCGCCTCTCGCGCGACATCGCGCTCGATGTGGTCTATCGCCTCTCGAAGCGCTATGCTCACCGCTCCGGCTTCTTCGGGATCGAGATCGCCGACGACGTCGTGGTGCAGCGTCGGCGCGGCCTCACGCTCACGGACGGCGTGCCGCAGCATCAGCTTCGCAACTACTATCGCGCCGCTTACGAGTTGGTGAGGAACGCTGCGGGCGAGGACCCCGTGGTCATCATGCCCGACGGCGGCTTCCCCGGGGGCTTCATCAACTTCATGGCCCAGCGGCATTACCGCAACGTGTGGACGGATGCCCACATGGACCGTCCGATGGGCCGCATAGACGTCGCCGGGCCCGCTGGGGTGCGACGTCTCGTGGACGCGCACAAGCGCGCGCTTCGCGACGCCGCGCGCACGGGCATGCCGGTGATGGTGGGCAAGTGGTCGAGTGCGCTTCCCGTGGCCGACGCCCAGATGACGCCCGAGGGCCGCATCGCGCTCGAGCGCGTTTACACTTCCGAGCAGCTCGCCGCTTACGCGGACTGCGCGGCGTGGTTCTTCAGCACATGGAAGACTTCCGGGCTTCTTACCAGTTGGGACGCTCGTGTGGCGCTCTCGAGCTTCGAGCGCGGGATGATTGTCTGATGGCGGGGCTTCTTTCCGTCGTCGGGACGCCCATCGGGAATCTAAGCGACGCCTCGCCCCGCGTGGTCGAGACGCTTGGGCGCGCGGACGTCGTGCTGTGCGAGGACACTCGCGTCACGGGTAAGCTGATGAGCGCCTTCGACTTGCATGTCCGTCTCGAGCGCTGCGACGAGAACGTCATCGCGCAAAAGGCGGCGGGCATTGTGGAGCGCATCTTGGGCGGTGAGCGCGTGGCATTCGTTTCCGACGCGGGCATGCCCGGCGTGAGCGACCCCGGACAAAAGCTCGTGGACGCCGCGCTTGACGCGGGCGCCCAGGTCGAGGTCGTGCCGGGGCCGTCCGCGGTTATCTGCGCGCTCGTGGCGAGCGGCCTTTCGAGCGAGCACTTCTTCTTCGAGGGTTTCCTGCCGCGCAAGAAGTCCGCGCAGGTGGCGAGGCTCGAGGAGCTCGCGCTCATCCCCGGCACGCTCGTGGCCTACGAGTCGCCGCGCCGCGTAGCCGACACGCTCGCCAACGTGGCCGAGGTCTTCCCGGCGCGGCACGTCGCGCTTGTGCGCGAGCTCACGAAGCTCCACGAGGAATGCGTGCGCGGGCTCGCCGGCGAGCTCGCGGCCACGATCGCCGAGCGCGAGGAGGTGCGCGGGGAGTGCGTGGTCGTCATCGCTGCGCCGAGCGCCGACGAGCTCGACGAGCGCCGCCGCGCCGTGTCGGGCGGGCCTGCGAGCCTCGAGGACGCCATCGTCGAGGGCCTGGCCGCCGGTGAGCCCAAGAGTGCGCTGGCCAAGCGCCTCGCCCGCGAGTTTAAGCTGCCCAAGTCCGAGGTATACGACGCGATTCTCTCGGCGTAAGTCGTGCTTGGAGCTAAAGAGCCGCCCCATTTAAGGACCCGTCCAATCCAAAGGCCCGCCCCATCGCCGGTACGATGGGGCGGGCCTTCGTTACAGCTGGCTATCGGATGCTCGGGTGCAGACCTGTGCGGGTCGCCGTAGCGCAAGGTTTGGCCCCTCGTGCTGCGTAAACGGTGCTTCCCTGCAAGGTTTGGCCCCTCGTGCAGCGTAAACGGTGCTTCCCTGCAAGGTTTGGGCCCTCGTGCTGCGTGATTTCAGGCCTTATATGCTCTATTCGGGCATTTGGGTGCCGTTTGGGGCCCTTTGTAAGTGGATTTACGCTCTATGGACGTCGCACGAAGAGCAAAACCTTGCAGCGATCCTGCCGTTGCGTCGCACGAGAGCCCAAACCTTGCAGGAATCCGCATGGAGACCAACGGCTATTGCCTATTCAGGCGGCTTAAGGCGTCCTCGTGCTCTACCGCTCGCCCCAGACCCGCTCGGCGACGCGACGGACCAGGGCGACCTTTGCCCACTGCTCTTCCTCGGTGAGCTTGTTGCCACACTCGCAGGAGGCGAAGCCGCACTGCGGCGAGAGGCAGAGGTTCTCCAGCGGCACGTACTTGGCGGCCTCGTTGATGCGCTCAACGAGAAGCTTCTCGCCCTCGAGGCCCGGCTGCTTGGAGGTCACGAGGCCGAGCACGACCTTCTTGCCGTCGGCCACGTGGGCGAGCGGCTCGAAGCCTCCGGCGCGCGGGGTATCGAACTCCAGATAGAAGGCATCGACGTTCTCGTTGGCAAAGAGATACGGCGCGATCGGGTCGTAGCCGCCTTCGAAGGCGTAGGTGGAGTGGTAGTTGCCGCGGCAGACGTGCGTGGTGATGACGAGGTCTTCGGGCGCGCCCTCGATGGCGGCGTTGTTGAGGGCGACGCCGAGCTCGGAGACCTTCTGGATATCCACGGGCCGCATACCGGTCTTCGCCACGAAGTCGCGGTCGCAGTAGATGCCCCAGGTGCAGTCGTCGAACTGGATATTGCGGCAGCCGGCGGCGTAGAGCTCGGCGATTACGGTGCGGTAGGCGGCGGCGATGTCGTCAATGAGCGCCTGGTCATCGGGGTAGACGGCGCGGAGCCTCTCCACCTGGCCGTCGCAGCGGTCGAGGATGACCTCGGAGTAGGTCTGGACAGGGGCGGGGATGGTCTGGCGTGCGACGACGCCGTCCTCCTCGAGCGCCTTCACGAACTTGAAGTGCTCGACGAAGGGGTGGTTCTCGCCGGAGATCTTGCCCGTGACGACGGCGGTGTCGGCCGTGGTCTCCTCGTCGTGGAACATATAGCCCTGGCGGGCGGTCGCGCGCTCGATGCCGTTGAGCCCCCACATAAAGTCGAGATGCCAGTAGCTGCGGCGGAACTCGCCGTCGGTGATCACGTGCAGGCCCGCGGCCTTCTGCTTTGCGATGAGGTCGCGGATGGCCTCGTCCTCGACGGCGCGCAGCTCGACGGCTCCGATGACGCCGTCGGCGAAGTCGTGGCGGGCCTGGTGGAGCACGTCTGGGCGCAGGAAGCTGCCGACGACGTCGTAGCGGAACGGGGCGTTGTGGGTGTAGGGCATATAGACTCCTTTGGACGGTCAATTTGACGCCATTGAGTCTGACAGGCCTGGGATTCATAGAGAACTATCGGATAACTATGTGTTCCCATAGCCAATAGCTATATTGTAGAAGCTCGTGAATCTTGAACAACCGTGTGGCGCTCATCGAAGGCTGAAGGTCAAGTCGCCTATTGTGATGGAGGAAATCGCTTCTTCGCCGACAATGCGATCCAAGAAGAACGACTTTGTCAGGGTGTACTCGCCGGAGTCCTTCTTGCTGTGAACGCTAAAGGATTCGGCTTGCCACGAATCTCCGTCGCGGTATTGAACCGATATGGGGATGTCTCTGAGCTCGACCCAGTCGTTGCTGCCGGAATACACGACTTCGATGGCCAGAGGGGAAACGCGAACCTGCTCTACCAGGATTTCCTTCTCCCCAAAAGTTGCTCGTTCATCGCAGGTATAGACGCTTGTTGCGTCGCGGTATTCGAGCTTGAATCTGAAGCTCCAGGTCCCCGATGCCAATAAGCGGGTGGCGCCGTCATCCTCGCTGCTTACAGCCTGAAGCCCTTGAAGAGTGACGCGCGCGCTCTTGCCGGCAAGGCTGTCTGCGTCCCGCGTTCTCAGGTGCTGCAATTGGACGTATTGAATCTTCCCGTCGCCCGGTTCCGAATCGTAGAAATAGCCTGCTCCCTCTTCCGCCTCGACTCCTTCGACCTCAAGCCCGGATGAGCCGCTGAACGAAATCGGATACTTCCCGTCCGCGTTCTTCTGGGCAATGCTTTCCAAAGAAGCGCCGTCTTCTCGCTCTAGGGTATAAATAACCGCGACGTTGCTTGCGTCTCCGAGCACCGAATCGCAGGTTATTCGGATGCCGTCATCGGTTGAGGACGCGCCTACCGGTTTGCCGATGTCGCCAACGATTTCAGTGTCTGCCGGAGCCCCATAGAAGATATCCTCGATCGCGCTGACTGCTGGCTTTCCGCCGATCGCTGCTTGAACGGCTGCCGTGCTCGCCACGAGCATGGATAAAACCACAATGGCCGCCGCCGCTCGCCTCAAGCCATTTGCTCGCCCCGCAATGACGCGCATCGGAGGCCTTCGAGTCTTTGGGGCGTCGACCTTCCTCGCTTCCCTGAGGTCTTCCTCTTCGTCGAGCCTCGCGTCGATTTGCTCCGCTATTCGGGCCTTCTCCTCATCCGTGAGGTAAAGCTCGCCGATCTCCCTGCGGTATTGACTGAACACATCACGCATTTCGGACCTCCTCAAGCATGGGGCGGAGCTTCTTTCGGGCGCGGCTAAGACGAATCGAAACCGCTGCTTGCGAGCACCCTAAAACATGGGCGATTTCCCTGATGCTTTGCTCTTCGTAGTAATAGAGGTAGATCACCTCTCGATAGGTGACCGGCAGTTTCATGACATAGGGAAGAACGGCGTCCGGGAGTTCGAAGCTGCTTTCTTGCTCGACGTTGTCGTGCGGCGTGGAAAGTTCGGGCGCGTCGTCGAGGTCGACCATGACGTGGCTCGCTCGGGACCTTAGGAGGTCTTTGCAGGCATTGATGGCCACGCGGATGATCCAGTTACGCTCATGGTCTGAGCTTTCGAAAGTCTCTTGGCGTCGAATGAGCTTGATAAATACCTCTTGGCAGATGTCCTCCACGTCTGCTTTTGACCCCAGATAGGTGTAGCTCACTCGATAAATCAGGTCCGCATACTCCTCAACAAGCTGTTTTGTGAGTTCACGCACCATCGTCTCCAATCCAACTATTTGAACAGAGTACGTTTCAGCTGGGGTTGACCTATCACCCCTTCTGCCGTTCATCGCGACAAATCCACCGTTTGCCCACAAGAAGAAAGAAATGCGACATGTCTCCGTATCAGGGGAAACGGCCTGCTGCGCAGCGGCTATCGGTCAATTCGAGTGAGGGGACATGACGATGAATCTGGTAGCTAGCGGTTGCCGCGGGTCCCGTCGACGCGAATGGCGCGACCTGCGGGCGATTGTGGGGGAGGTGGGCAGATGCGCGCGAAGGCTGAGCTTTGCATTGTTTGTGCCGTCGGCATGATACTCGCAACAGCGGCGGCATTCCTGTATGCCGACTACGCCGACCAAACGAGAGTATCCCAGGTTCTCGACGGGCCGTATTCCCTTACCGTTCAAGTGGCGCAGGGCACCCGTGATTCCGGGGATGTTATGCGCAGCCTCAAAGACATCGCCAATACTGCGCACGCCTCTGTTCTATGGAGAGAGGCGCGTGTTTTGAGCGACGGCTCGTCGCAGACGGTTTGGCGAGGTTTTATCGACCACGACACGTTTCCGGTCGATCGTCTCATGTTGACGGACGGTTGCCTGCCAACGAAAGCGGGGGAATATGCGGAGACGGAGAGGACGGGCGAAACGCTGCAAGTTGGTTTGATGTATTCGTTTTCCGGATCCTCGCATGTGCGTTTGGAGATGGCCGACGATGACGGGACGCTTCCTGCGACCTGCGTCTTGAGGGTCGTGTCGACGGCACCTTTTGAGAGCCAGGATATGCGCGCGGCTATAGCGACTGCGTTTGGGGTTGAGCCCGATCAGCTGGACGATCAGAGGGTGCACGAAGAGGTGGTTGCCGGCAGCGGAATCGTCCTCCTGACTTTAGCGGGCGCGGGGTTTTGCCTTCTGTATCTGCTCCTCGTTGCCTCGACCTGCGTGTCTCAAAGCAAACTCGTCGGCATTCAAAAAATGCTCGGCTGGTCCCGACGGACGATATTGGCCCAAATCTGCTGCCCTGGAATCGTCGTGCAGATCTCGACGGGCCTACTCCTCGATTTTGCGATAAGCGCAATAAAAGGGCCCCTGCCTGCGGCGATTCTTCGGATTATTCTAGCCGCACAGGCAGCAATGTTCCTCTCGATGAGCGCGGCGGGGCTCGTGGCCGCGTCGATCGCGATGCGTGTCCCTGTCGCCGGGTCGCTCAAGAAGGGTCTTTCGCTCAGGGCGCCCCTCACGGCGGGCGCATTGCTTCAAGCCGTTGTCCTGCTGAGCATTGCGGCGTTTTGCGGGGTTGTTTCTCCCTCGATCGAAGAGACCCTTGCAAGATGGAGCAGCTCCGGTGTGTGGGAGAAAGAAGGCTCCGCATACGTCATCGCGAGCATGGCGAATACCGACGAGTTTTACTCGTATGTGAGCACGGGCGACACCTCGTACCTGGATAAATTCTCCGATCTCTATGATTATCTAGACAAGGAGCATGGAGCCCTCTACACCGATTGCCACGATCTTGGCAATAGCCAGTGCCTTGACGTGAACTCAAATTACCTGAAAGCATTGGGGCTGGTCGACGAAGCGGGGGAGGCGATCGCCATCGACGACGACTCCTCCGCGCCGCTCGTGATTCTCCCCTCATCGATGACGGAAGACCAGAAAAGCGCCGCTCTTGAGGAGGCGAAGGCATATCTGGGGAGTTGCGCCTCCGCCGAGCGTTCGCTTATGGGTCGTCAAGACGACGCGCCTGATGGAACAGTTGAGCTAAAAACGGCAACTTACACGGGCCGCATCTCGGTATTCGCCTTTGATGGGCGCACGACCGATTCAGACGGGGGAATGGTGGACAACCCGGTGCTCATTGTGTTTCCCAGGCTCGGCATGCCGAAATTCTTGAAATCGGGTCTTATGCAGGCCGGTGCCGGAGCGGTTGTTCGGCTCCCAATCGACCAGGCGACCGCCGATGATCTCGAGGAATGGCTTATTCAGAATGGCTTCGATGGCGAGCACATTAAGCTCGCTCCGTTCAGCTCGGCGATTTTTGAGGAGCTGGCTCAGATGAGGAGCTCTTCCATGACTCTGGCCTTGATTCTCGCGGCGATCTTGGTGATCTGCTGCGCCGCCGGCGCTGTGTTGGCGAAGCTGCTTGTCTATGCGAGAGGGAGGGAGATTGCCGTGGGGCGGCTGCTTGGCTGGAGCGGATTCGCTCGCTATGAGCGTGAGGCCAAACTGGTTATTGGGCTTTTCTGCTTGTATTGCGGGGTGCTCGCGGCGATGCGCTGCGGCGCTGCCGCCTGTGCGGCGGCCTTAGCCGCCTTTCTGCTATGGAGCTTGGTTTGCGCGGCGTGCTTGAGCGCGCGGGAGCGCGCGGCAGTTGCCGATGCCTTGAAGGAGGCGTGATGGATATGGAGATGGCGCCTGTGGAAAAGCCGCTGATAAGGGCGGTGGGAATCACAAAAGGCTTTGGCGGCAGCAGGGTTTTGGATGGCGTGGATATCGAGCTGAGGGCCGGTGAGCTCGTCGCCGTGCAAGGTCCCTCCGGGTGCGGAAAGACAACCCTCTTGAATATCCTCGGGCTTCTTGATACCCCTGGCTCTGGAGAGCTTGAGATCGTCGGGGCCACGGCCCCAAAGGCGGGGACGCCGGCGGCGTCTAAGGCCATTCGAGAGCACATAAGCTATTTATTCCAGAGCTTCGCGCTGGTGGAGAGTCTGACGGTTGAGGAGAACAACATGATGGCGCTCCGTTATGTGCACATGTCAAAGGACTCGAGGCGAGCTTTGGTCGCCAAGGCGCTGAGAAGAGTGGGGCTGGAGGAGTGCCGGCAAAAGAAGGTCTGTGAGCTCTCGGGCGGCGAGCAGCAGCGCGTGGCCCTGGCCCGTGCGATGGTAAAACCGGGCGAGATTATCTTGGCGGATGAGCCGACTGGCTCGCTCGATTCAAGAAACCGGGATTTGGTCGTTGGGGTGATGAGAAGGATGGCGGACGTGGGAAAAGGGGTGCTCGTCGTGACGCACGACGACCACGTGGCGCGATGTTGCGACCGGATTATCCGGCTGTAGCTTAACGGCCTGCCGGGTCCCGGAAAGGCTCTCCGCGACCTGCCACGTAGGCGCGCAGGTGCTCGAGGTAACGTTCGGCCACGCGCGAGAGGGGGCGGCCCGCGAGCTGCAGGTATCCGATCTCCATCTGCTCGTCAGACTCGAGGGGGACGGCGACGATGTCGGTGCCGTTCAGGTCCTCGCTGAGGATGCCCGAGCTCACGGTGTAGCCGTCAAGGCCGATGAGCAGGTTGAAGAGCGTCGCGCGGTCGGTGACCACGATCTGCTTGTCGGAGGGCTCGACGGCGTGGAGCTCCTCGCTGAAGTAGAACGAGTTCTGGATGCCCTGGTCGTAGGTGAGGCGCGGGAAGGGCGCGAGGTCGGTAAGCGTCACGGATGCGCGTCCGGCGAGGGGAGACGTCCTGCTCACAAACACATGCGGGCACGCCGAGAAGAGCGGCTCGAATCGCAGCTCCGCGCGGCGCACGGCCTCCGTGATGACCTCGTGGTTGAAGCGGCTGCGGTAAATGATGCCGAGCTCCGAGCGCTGCAGGCGCACGTCGTCGATGATGCCCTGCGTCGTGCCCTCGCGCAGCGAGAACTCGTAGCGCTCGCGGCCGATCTCGCGGACGAGCTCGACGAAGGCGTTGACCACGAAGGCGTAGTGCTGGCTCGAGACAGCAAAGACGCGGCGCACCGGCGTGTCTTTGACGTAGCGGCCCTCGAGCAGGTCGGCCTGCTCGACGACCTGGCGCGCGTAGCTGAGGAAGCGCGTGCCCTCATCGGTGAGCGTGACGCCGCGCGACGAGCGGCCGAAGATCGCGATGCCCATCTCGGCCTCGAGCTCGCCCACGGCCTTCGAGAGGCTCGGCTGCGCGATGAAGAGGCGCTTGGCCGCCTGGGTGATCGACCCCGCGTCGGCGACCTCGATGGCATATCTGAGCTGCGTGAGCGTCATGCGCTTCTCCTCGCGATGCAAAACCGGACTTCTTGCCATGCGCAACAGAGTACAATCAAAAAGTTGTATTCAAGCAAGATGCCATCCATCCGTCATGAGGAGATCACCGTGGCAGACAAGCCTTCTTTCTACATCACCACCCCGATCTACTACGTCAACGCGGCCCCGCACCTGGGCACCGCGTACTGCACCATGCTCTGCGACGTCCAGGCTCGTTACCGCCGCGCGGCCGGCTATGACGTCAAGTTCCTCACCGGCATGGACGAGCACGGCGAGAAGGTCGCCGAGGCCGCCGCGGCCCACGGCTTCGATACCCCGCAGGCCTGGTGCGACTCGCAGGCCCCGCTCTTCAAGGACCTGTGGAGCGAGCTCGAGATCTCTAACGATGACTTCATCCGCACGACCGAGCCGCGCCAGCACCACGCCGTCCAGTACCTTTGGGAGCGCATGCAGGAGTCCGGCTACCTGTATAAGGGCAGCTACGACGGTTGGTACTGCGTCCCCGAGGAGACTTACTTCACCGAGAACCAGGTCAAGAAGTCCGACGAGGAGCACGAGACTTCCGGCCAGCACCTCTGCCCCGACTGCGGCCGCCCGCTGGAGCGAGTCCAGGAGGAGTCCTACTTCTTCAAGCTCTCCGCGTTCCAGGACCGCCTGCTCAAGCTCTATGACGAGCACCCCGACTTCGTGCAGCCGGCCTTCCGCATGAACGAGGTCCGCAGCTTCGTCGAGGGCGGCCTCACCGACCTCTCCGTCTCGCGCACGAGCTTCGACTGGGGCATCCCGGTGCCCTTCGACGACGGCCACGTGACCTACGTGTGGTTCGACGCCCTTCTCAACTACATGACTGCCGTGGGCTACAGCCTCGACGACGAGGCCTCCCGCGCCGAGTACGCGCACCGCTGGCCCGCGCAGTACCACGTGGTGGGCAAGGACATCATCCGCTTCCACTGCGTCATCTGGCCGGCCATGCTCATGGCCATCGGCGAGCCCCTGCCCGAGCACGTCTTTGCCCACGGCTTCCTTACCGTGCGCAACTCCGAGACGGGCAAGGCCGAGAAGATGTCCAAGTCGCGCGGCAACGCCATCGCGCCGCAGGACGTCGTCGACCTGCTGGGCGTCGAGGGCTACCGCTGGTACTTCATGACCGACGTCGCCCACGGCGAGGACTCGGCCATCAGCTTCGAGCGCATGGAGCAGGTCTACAACGCCGACCTGGCCAACAGCTGGGGCAACCTGGTGTCGCGCTCCCTCAACATGAGCGCCAAGTACTTCGGCGGCAAGACGCCCGAGCTCGCCGACGGCTGGGCCCAGAAGGAGAACCCGCTGCGCGCCGTCGCGGCCGGCATCGAGGCCCGCTATGCCGAGCGCATGGACGTGATGGACTACGCCGGCGCGAAGGACGTGGTCATGCAACTCGTCCACGCAGCCAACCATTACATCGAGGACACCGCGCCCTGGGCCGTGGCCAAGGACGAGGCCCGCGCCGAGGAGCTGCGAGACATCATCGTGAATCTCCTCGAGTCTATCCGCATCAGCGCCCACCTGCTCGAGCCCTTCATGCCCGAGACCTCGGCCGAGGTCTTCCGCCGCATGTCGCTCGAGGGCGAGGAGAAGACCTGCGACCTCGTGGCCGCGTGCGAGTGGGGCGGCCTTGCGGGCGGCGTCGCGGTGACCAAGGGCGACGCCCTCTTCCCGCGTCTCGCGTCCGAGAAAAAGTAGGGTCGGGCACTCGGGCTTTACCTTCAGATTGCGAATCTTGAGCGGCGCACGTGCCATTCCGGGCACGTGCGCCGCTTTTTTGTGATCGGAAACTCGTTGGGTACATGTTTTGGAGGGAAGTGCTGCACGAACTCTGACCTTTCGCACTTTAAATTGGGGTTCTCCGAGTAGATGCTGTGTTTGGCGGGGCATTTTCCTGGGAAAACGTAGTCTTTTGGCATGGGGTTACTCGCTCAGGAGAATTTTAAAGTGCGAAATCTCAGAGTTTGTTCCTCGCAGGGGTCTTCTGAGCGCTCACAACGCACCGCGGGTGCCGAGAGGGGCTTTCTCGATTTGGGCGCGCCCTGACGGACGCGTGCGGATGCAGCCCGGGGCCCGTGCGGGGGCGCTGCTATAATGTGCGCGTTTGAATCCGCACATCGACGGCGCGCACGTCGCGCCATAGGGGAGAAGCGCATGACGACCTCACCTCTGGCCTCGGCGGGCGCCACCCGCGAGCTGCTCGAGGCGTTCGGCCTCGCGACCAAGCACCGCCTGGGCCAGAACTTCCTCATCGACAACCACGTCATCGAGCGCATCTGCGCGCTCGCCGAGCTCAAGCCCGACGAGCGCGTGCTCGAGGTCGGCCCCGGCATCGGCACCCTTACGCTTGCGCTTCTCCAGGAAGCGGGCAAGGTCGTCTCCATCGAGGCCGACCCCGAGCTCGAGCAGGTGCTCTGGTCCCACTCGGTCGAGCACCCGAACTTCGCCTTCATCATGGGCGACGCGCTCAAGGTCGACCCGGCGCGCGTGGCCGAGGCGGCGGGCGGCGAGCCCACCGTCTTCGTCGCGAACCTGCCCTATAACGTGGCCGCCACCATCATCCTGCAGTTCTTCGAGCAGATGCCCGCGCTGGAGCGAGCCGTCGTGATGGTCCAGAAAGAGGTCGCTGACCGCATCTCGGCCGCGCCCGGCAACAAGATCTACGGCGGCTACACCGCCAAGCTGGGCCTTCACGGCCACGTGACCGGCCGCTTCGAGGTGCCCCCGCGCTGCTTCATGCCGGCGCCCCATGTGGATTCCGCCGTCGTGCGCATCGAGCGCGCCGAGGCCGAGCTGCCGGCGGGGCTTACTGCCGCAGACGTCGCGCACGTGATCGACGCCGCGTTTGCGCAACGCCGCAAGACGATCCGCAACTCCATGGGGTCCAATGGCTTCGAGAAGGACGCGTTGGATGCCGCCTTCGCCGCATGCGGCATCTCTCCGACGGCCCGCGCCGAGACGCTTGCCACTGCCGACTTCGTCCGCTTGACGGAGGCCCTCGCCTAGGGGCGCCGTCCGCTTCGTCTGCCTGCCGACCAGGTCCGTCTGCTTCGTCGGCCCCGACCGCCGCCTCGTTAGCCAACCGTCCCGCCCGCCAACCACCCAAACACCGCGCCTTCGGAAAGAAGCACCATGTCCCAGCCCTGCGCACTCGACCATCTCACCCTCGCCGACGGCGAGCTCTTCCACGACTCGAAGGGCCGCGCCTGCCCGGTCCCGACCCCGCTCGCGCCCCTTGCCGATACCCATGGCCACCTGGGGAGCCTTAAGCTCCACGACCCCGCGCTCGCGCTCGCCCGCGCAGCCCTCGCGGGCGTCCGCCTTCTTGTGGTGCCCATCGACCCGGTGGGGGAGTTCCCGCGCAAGTGGTCGGGCGCGTTCGAGCTCGAGGACTTTATCGCCACGCACCTAGCGATTGCGCAGGACTGTCTTGATGAGGCCGCTGAGCTGGGGTTTGTTCCGCCTGCGTTCGAGGGTTGGGACGTCCCGGCGCTTCTTTCCAACGTGTACATCGTGGCAGGAACGCACCCCTATGGCGCGGCAGGCTACGACGACGCGGCCGAGGCGCTTACCCGCGAGCTCCTCGCCGGCCCCCGCGCCGTCGGCGTTGGCGAGATAGGCCTCGACTTCGGCCCCTACAACGAGGTCGCGCCCGAGGTCCAGGTCGACGCTTTCCGCCGTCAGCTGCGCCTGGCGCATGAACTTAATCTCCCGGCGGAGCTTCACATCCGCGACGCGGCCGGCGACGCCGGTTGCACGGCGCACCGCATGGCCGTCGACATCCTGCGCGAGGAGGGCGTGCCCGCCGCCGGCTGTGACCTGCACTGCTTCACCTCGAACAAGCACGTGATGGAGGACTTCAAGCAGCTCGGCTGCCACATTGCCTATGGCGGCGCCGCGACCTTCTCGCGCTCGGACGAGATTCGCCAGGCTCTCGCCTACACGCCGGAGCGCTACCTCATCACCGAGACGGACTGCCCCTACATGGCGCCCGTCCCCCTGCGCGGCGAGGAGTGCGAGCCCGCGATGGTCGCCTTCACCGCGGCGCTCGCGGCCCGGGTCCGCGACGAGGCGGGCGTCGGCAAGCCGGAGAAGACCTATCGCTCGCTGTGGCGCAATGCCTGCGAGCTCTTTGGCCTGCCTGCGGGCGAGCCCGGCGGCAGTGCTACGATTTCCCAACGTTAAAGGGCGCATAGGCAAGCCGTATGGGCAAGGCGCATAGGCAAGCCGCAGGCCTTGCCGCGCGTCCCAAATAGCCGCGCGGCAAGAGAGAGGGCAGCATGCACGGATTGGCGAGAAAGGCCGCCGACGCGGCCCTTGAGCTGCTCTATCCCACGCGATGCGTCGGCTGCGAGATGCCCGGCGAGCTCCTCTGCGACGAGTGCCGCGCCGCGCTTCCCTGGATCGAGCAGCGCCGCGCCTGCCCCGTCTGCGGCGCCGCGCACGGGGAGGTTACCTGCACGGGCTGCGAGGGCGACTGGGAACCGCGCGCCGTTATCTGCGCGCTCGGCTTCGAGGGCGCCGCCGCGCGCATGGTCACCTGCCTCAAGGACTACCATGAGCTGCGCCTTGCCCCCATCAACGCCGCCGCGATGCTCACCTCGCTGGAGGAGGCCGCCGCCTGGCCCGCGCGCGACGGCCGTCCGCGCTTCGACCGCTCCGATCTCGACGCCGTCTGCTTCGTGCCTGCCACGGCCGAGGCGTTCGCCCGCCGCGGCTACGACCATATGGAGCTCGTCGCGCGCGAGCTCGCGGCGATGCTCGGCCTGCCCTTGGCCGATGTACTTGTGCGTGAACGGGCCTGCGACCAGCGCGGCCTTGGGCGGACGGGCCGCGCGGCCAACCTCAGCGGGTCCATCCGCGTGGCCGAGGACGTGAGCGGGCTGCGCCTGCTCCTCGCCGACGACGTGGTGACCACGGGCGCCTCGCTCAGGGAGGTGACGAGGGCCCTCATGGCGCGAGGCGCCGTCTCCGTGACCGCCTGTTCGCTCACGCGCGTCTGGTAGAGGCGCCCGACCTGGGGTTTATTGCCTCAAAACAGCACATGCCGAGAAGCCCTGTGCCTGTTCGCGGCCCTTCCGCCGCCCGGGCCCGGCGGGTTTCTCGCCCCTGCGGTCTTCGGGTCCGTCCCCTCGCCGGTACCGTCGCTCCGCGTCGGGCCGCCGCCCTCGCCGCGGCGTCCCTCTCGCCATGTCGCCCTTCTTGTCGTTCGCGGCCTCAACGGCCGAGCCGCCCTCGCGCGCCTGCCGCCAAATAGTTGCAGGCTGCGAAAAAAGTCCCGCGCCGCTGCTCGCAATCCTAGACCGCATATATATAATTCACACGTCTTGCCCAGGTCTGTGGTTGCGGGGCGCCAGCCGCCCTTAGCCCATGGTAGACGAGGCCGAAGGGGTCCACGTAAGCGTTCGCGTGCGCGCGTGCGCGATCATGGTTCGTCCTAGAAGTAAGACGCACCGCCCGTCATACCTATGAGGCATACGGCCTCGCGGGCGAGAGGGTTGCAAGTGGCGGGCGCCGCGGCGTCCAAAGCGAAGGCCCCGGTGCGCGAGTGTGGGGTCAAAGACCAGGTCAGCTGGGCAAGGCGACGTTGGATAGGCTCAGAAGAGACAGGATTCACGTACATGAAGCGCAACTTCGGCAGCAGGGCGCTGCCCGCTATCGCCGCCGGCCTCGCCGCCGCCACCCTCGCAGGCTGCTCCGTCGGCCCCGTGAATCTCCCCGACATCGACCTCAGCCCCGTGACCGGTCGGCTCGGCATCGTGACCACGTCCGTGGCCGACGCCGAGGCCGCCATCCGGGCCGCCTGGACCTGCCCCGTCGAGTCTGCCGAGCTCGTCGAGCCCGGCTATCTCACCGTCGGGCTGCCCGCGGACAACATCGCGCCGCTGCTCGTGGCCAAGTCCGACGGCACGCACGCGGGCATGGACGTTGATGTGGCCTATGCCATCGGCGACCAGGTCGGCCTGCCCGTCAAGTTCGTCACCGTGGCCGACGCGCAGTCCGCGGTGGGCGTTTCCTGCGACGTCGTCATGGGCGTCGCCGGCACGAGCCAGGCGGCCGCCGTCGTGGGCGATTACGCCGAGACGGCCGTGGGCGTCTTCGCGCGCGGCGGGCAGGCGAGCGTCGCCGCGGCCGACCTCGCCGGCAAGACCGTCGGCATCCAGCTCGGCTCTGTTTCCGAGAAGACCCTCTCCGCAGCCAACCTCGGCTGCGTCGAGCAGCCCTTTACCAGCACGAACGAGGCCATGGCGGCCTTGGGCGCGGGCACGGTCGACTATGTTGTCTGCGACGCGTACTCGGGCAGCTACCTGGCCTCCGATTACGAGGACGTCACGCTTGTGGGCACCCTCGACGCGCCCGCGACGGTGGGCGTGGCCGTGGGCGCGAGCCGCACGACCCTCTACGCGGCCGTTCAGTCCGCGGTCGAGGCCGTCCAGAGCAACGGCCAGCTCGAACTCATCAAGGCCGACTGGGCCAACGGCGTCGGTACCCTTACCTCGGCGTCCAAGCTCCAGGGCTTGGCGTAGCGGGGACCTCGGGGCCCATTCGAATCGCTCGCCTTCTCGCCCCGGCCGCAAGCGCCGGGGCTGTTTCTTGCCGCGTTTTTCTTGCCGCAGGCGGGTTGCTGTCCGCGACGGAGCACGACCCGCCGCGGCCGCATCGGAGCCGTTTGCCGTATCCGGGGTTACCGGCATGGGGCTTTTGGGTAAGAGAGGACCATGACGCGCGCCCGCGCCCCGAGCGCACGCGCGCGAAGGCATACGTAAGGAGGCTTTTTATGGTTGACATCAAGATCTCCGGCCGCAAGGTCAGCGTTTCCGACGCCCTGCGCGATCACGTCGACGAGAAGGTCGGCAACGCCCTTAAGGTGTTCGATATTTCCCCGATGAGCTGCGACGTCGTCCTCCGCGTCGACAAGAACCCCTCTAACCCCGAGCGCAAGGCCTGCGAGGTCACCGTGTTCGTCCGCGACAACGTCGTCCGCGTCGTGGCGGTCTCCGACGATATGTACGCCGCGATCGACGAGGCCGCGGAGAAGGTAACCCGCCAGCTGCGCAAGTACAAGACCCGCGTGGTCGACCGCCGTCAGCGCGCCCACGCCGTGCACGCCGCCCCCGTCTCCGCCGAGGACCTCGCTGCCCTTATCGAGACTGCGCCCGAGGAGGAGGACGACCAGCTCGTGCGCGAGAAGGTCATCGACCTCGTGCCCATGACCGAGGAGGAGGCGCTCGTCCAGACCGACCTCATCGGGCACGATTTTTATGTGTTCACCAACGCCACGACGGGCCTCATCAACGTCATCTATCACCGCAAGAACGGCGGGTACGGTATCATCAAGCCAAAGATCGAAGAGAACGAAGAGTAGGGAAGTCTGCTTTTGAGCGAACCCATCAGCGCCACTGAGGGCGAGACCGATATTTGCAATTCCAATGCCCAGGCGTCGCAGGAAGCTGCGCGCCTGGGCCGCGCTTATCACGCGCAGCCCAACGTTCATATCATCGTCGACTCGTGCGCAGACTTCGCGCCCGAGGTCGTCCGCGCGCTCGGCGTGGAGGTCGTGAGCTTCCCCTTCGTGATGGGGGGAGAGGAGCACCTGGACGACTTCTGGCAGTCCATGAGCCCGTCCGAGTTCTACGACCGCATGCGCAAGGGGGAGACGGCCACCACCTCCGCCGTCACGCCCGGCCACTACCTCGAGGTCTTCGAGCGCGCCGCCGAGAGGGGCGTGCCTACCATCTACCTGGCCTTTACTCGTGGTCTCTCGTCCTCGGTGGACGCCGCGCGCCAGGCGGCGGACATGGTGCGCGAGAGCCACCCGGGCTTCGAGATCTACGTGATCGACAACCTTTGTCCCTCCGCGGCGGCGCAGCTCCTCGCCATCGAGGCCGTCCACCAGGCGGGCAACGGCCTCACCGCCAAGGAGCTCGCCGAGTGGGCCGAGGAGGCGCGCTACTACATCCACGGTTACTTCACGCTCGAGAGCTTCGACGCGCTCGCCCGCGGCGGGCGCATCCCGCCTGCTGCCGCCACCGTCGGCGGCAAGCTCGACATCAAGCCCGAGCTCTCCTACGACCTCAACGGCGCCCTCACGCTGCGCGGCATGTGCCGAGGGCGCAAGAAGGCCCTGCGCGCGATCGTGGCCGACTTCAAGGCCAACCACCTCTCCGAGGAGGACCTCGGCGGAACCCCGCTTCCCGTGGGCATTATCTCGGCCGACGCGGACAAGGACGCCCACTGGCTGGGCGACCAGCTGCGCCGCGAGCCTGGCTGCGCGGACATGCCCATCATCTACAGCTCCGTCTCGCCTGTGATCGGCTCGCATGTGGGACCGGGCATGGTGGCCTGCGTCTTCTGGGGCAACGACAGGCGGGAGAACCTGAGCTTCGCCGACCGCTTGGCGCGCAAGGTCCGCAATAAATAGCCGAATAACCGGCGAGGGAGACGGCTCCCTCGTCTTGTTGTGCATAGAGGCACTACCCGAAAGCACTACCCGAAAGGCATCAATTGAGCAACAAGAACACCAAGGTCGCGTTCATCGGCACGGGCATCATGGGCTCCGCCATCGCGGGCCACATCCTGGACGCCGGCTTCGACCTCACCGTGAACACCCGCACGAAGTCCAAGGCCGAGGGGCTTCTCGCCCGCGGCGCCAAGTGGGCAGAGTCCGCCGGCGAGGCCGCGAAGGGCGCCGACGTGGTCCTCACCATGGTGGGGTACCCGACCGACGTCGAGGACGTCTACCTGGCCTCCGACGGCATCCTGCGCGCCGCGAAGAAGGGCGCCTACCTCATCGACCTCACCACCAGCTCCGCTCAGCTCGCGCGCGACATCCACGACGCGGCCGAGGTGGCCGACGTCCACGCCTTCGACTGCCCCGTCACGGGCGGCCAGGCGGGCGCCGAGGCGGGTGCCCTCACCTTGATCCTCGGCTGCGGGGAGAAGGACGCCGCGCCCGTGATGCCCGTGCTCTCCGCCTTCGGCAAGAAGTTTTTCTACTTCGACGAGCCGGGCGCGGGCCAGACTGCCAAGCTCTGCAACCAGGTGAGCCTCGCCTCCTGCATGGTGGGCTATGCCGACGCCCTCGCCCTCGCCGAGCAGGGCCACGTCGACGCCGAGAAGCTCCTTGAGCTTCTTGCCAGCGGGACGGGCGGCTCCGGCGCCTCCGCGAGCCTCGCGCCCAAGTCCATCGCGGGCGACTACAAGCCCGGCTTCATGGTCGAGCACCTGCGCAAGGACATCGCGCTCGCCATCCAGGCGGCGCAGGACGCCGAGCTCGCGCTTCCCGGCGCCGAGACGGCCTTCACGCTTTTCGACACGCTCTGCCAGGTGGGCGGCTCGCGCATGGGCACCCAGGCGCTCACGCTGCTCTACGCCGAGGAGGGCGACGCGGCGGCGGCCGGGCTCGACTGGTCCCTGCTCGAGGCCGAGCAGGGCGACGGCTGCTGCTGTGGTGACGGCGAGGGCGGCTGCGGCTGCGGCGGCCATGAGGACGGGCACGAGTGCTGCGGCGGTCACGGCCACGGGGAGGGCCACGACGGCTGCGACTGCGGAGGCCACGGCCACGACCAGGGCGGCGATGGCGAGCACCACTGCTGCTGCCACGGGGAGGACTAGCCGATGGATCTCGGCTTCGCGGGCGCCGTCCTCGCGCTTGTCCTGCTGCTCTTCGGCATCTTCGCCGGCGTGGGCGCGGGGGATATCCTCGCGCGAAAGTGCGTCGCGCGCCGCGAGTACATCCGAATGAACCTGCTGGTCCTGGGAGCGGGCGTGGTCGCGACGATGCTCGTTTGCCTCACCGGCCTATTCATGCTCCTGCTGCTCGTGTTCGGCCTGATGGCGGGCACGCTCTCCGGCCTCAAGATGGGCTTCGGCGAGTCCGTGGGCCTGTGGAAGAAGGCCGACCGCGCGTTCAAGGTCAACAAGGACCATGTGCGCCGCGCGGAGAACCCCGAGCAGGCGGAGGCCTCTCGCCGGGCACGCCGCGAGGGCGCGCCCGAGCCCGAGCTCATGAGCGTGCAGGTGGACGGCGCCGCCACGGGCGGCTCGAAGGAGCCGGGTTCCGGCGCTTCTTCTCGCCGAGGCGGAAAGAGGCGCTGAGCTGCGGTCGGTTCGCGCAGGGAGCGGACCTGGGCGCCCCTCGCCCCGCTCGCGGGCGGTGCGCGGTTTTTTGTTTGGCGGCGCTTGTGGCCCCGTCTGCCCGTGACGACGCCTGCATCGTCGCTTCCGTTCCTCGGCGGCAGCGGCCTCGCCGGCCTGTCCGGCGCCGCCCCGTCTTCGCGACCCCGATGCTCTCCCGCCTAAAAACCCGCGGCCCTTCTTGCCGGCTCGCCCGCCGGCGGAATGGCCGCAACCGGGCTTTATGCCCACGATAGATAAAGACCTTATACACAGAAAGAGGTAACCGCATGGCAGACAAGGCATCCGCCGCAGCGCAGATCGACGTGCTTTTCCAGGAGCTCAAGGGGGCGGGGCGCCGTCGCCGCCAGGAAGTCGCGCACAGGCTCGCGGCCGTGGCCAAGGTCGACGCGTCCCTTCTCATTGACCATGTGGACGAGCTCATCGAGACCCTTCGCCGCCCTGAGGCCCAGACCCGCTGGGAGATCCTCACCGCCTTGGCCGAACTCGCGCCCGAGCACGCCGACCAGCTGGGCGAGGCTTTCGACGGCGCCGAGGAGTCCCTCTTCGACGACGATTCCGCCACGGTGCGCCTTGCCGCGTTCGTTTTCCTGTGTCGCTACGGCGCCACCTCGGCCGAGCGTTCCGACGCCGCCTGGCCGCTTCTCGACGAGGCCATTCAGTGCTACCACGGCGACGCCGAGTACCGCGACATGCTGGCGGCTCTTCTAGAGCTCGCGAACGGCGAGGCGTCCGCGGCGACCAAGGAGGCCCTCTCCGGCCGCGTGGCGTTCGACGCTTCCAACGCCTCCGGCTTCGTGAAGACCTTCTCCGAGCAGATTGTCGAGGCCTGCAAGTAGTCTCTCAATGAGGCTTGCATGTAGGCGAGGGCGCCTCGTCGGCCGTTGCTGGGGGTCCCTGCGGCCCCGGCACGCCCGACGTTGCGCTCCGGCTACGTGCCTTGGCAGCGCGCTCCCGGCTACGCACCCGTCAAGCGCCTTTTCATGCGCCTCGGCGCAGAGGCGTAGACGATGCTCCGCCGCGGTCGCCGATGCGGTCGCTCGAACCGGCTGAACAGGCTCTTCGCACTTAGCGGTGCCATGACGAGCTGACGGGGTCGTTCCGGACGTTCCAGGCGTTTCTCGGCGCTCAAACGGCAGTGTCGACCCCGTCGGATGTGGGGGGCTGTTTTATATGGAGCGGCCTTTAAGGTCGCGGACAGGGGTGTGCGCGCGGCGAGGGGCCGCGCGGCCTGGGGTAGAATGCCACAGGCTTTATACGCGATACTTAGGAGAATTTCGCATGTCCGATATCAACGAGAACGACGAGAAACTCGAGGCAAGGGCTTTGACCGAGCCCGCCGCTAAGTCCGAGGCTGCCGACCAGGTCGTCGAGGCCGCTGCCGGCGACGATGCCGTCACCGAGTCCCTTGCCGGCGAGGTGGCCGGCGAGAAGGGCGGCCAGGCTGCCGCGAGCGACGCCCCCGTTTCCGCCGCTCCCGCCCCGGCTCACGCCCAGGCATCCGCACCGGTAGTGACCTCCCCGGCGACCAAGTCCACCGTCGGCCTGCCCGTCTTTATCGCCGCCGTGGCCGCGGCCGCCGTTGTGGGCGTGCTCGCCGGCCACTTCCTGCTCGGCTCCTCGAGCATCTCGCTCAACGGGACCACGTCCATCTCGGCCGACAAGCTCGACTCGGCCATCGCGACCTACACTTACAAGGGCACGACCTCCGAGATCACGCCGCGCGAGGTCATCACGACCAGCTCCTCGCTCGAGAACGCGGCCGATTCCGACGGCAATTACGCCGTGCCCTCCGCCACCAATGTCCTGAGCTACGCCCGTAACCAGGTGGTTCTTGCCGACGCCGCCGCACGCGGCATCACCGTTACGGACGAAGAGGTCGACGCCTACGCCGAGAGCTTCGCCGGCAGCACCGACTACGCCTCGATCGCCACCCAGTACGGCATGGACGAGGACGCCACCAAGGAGACCTTCAAGAGCTCCGCGATCATGAGCAAGCTGCGCGACACCGTCTGCGGCACCATCGACGCCACGGTCCCGACTGCGCCGACCGCGCCCGCCGACGACGCGACCGACACCCCTACCGCCGAGTACGCGAGCTACATCATCGAGCTCGCCGGCGACGAGTGGGACTCGGCGAACAACACCTGGGCCTCCACCGACGGCGACTACTACAGCGCCCTCTCGACGTATGAGATTTCCAACGACTCCGCCACCTACGCCGCGGCTCAGGCGGCCTATTACGTGGCCTACTCCAAGTACTCCACGGCCGCGAGCCAGGTGAGGAGCGACTTCAACACCTACTGCAACGAGCTTCTTTCCAACGCGACGCTGCAACTCGGTTCCCTCACTCTCTAGGTTCTTGCGAAGAGCGGTGCGGTGAAAGTCGCGATAAGCGCATGCCTGCTTGGAGCCTCCGTCCGCTACGACGGGGGCTCCAAGCCTTGTGCGGAGGTCATCGGGCTCGCGGGGAAGGTCGATGCCGTTGCCGCATGCCCGGAGCGCGCGGCCGGGCTGCCGTGCCCGAGGCCGCCCGCCGAAATCACGGGCGGACGGGTGCTTCTCCGCGACGGAACGGACGTGACCTGCGCGTTCGCCGCAGGGGCGGGGGCCGAATGCGCCGCAGCTCAGGCGGCCAAGGTACCGCTCGCCGTCCTGAAGGCAAAAAGCCCCTCGTGCGGCGTCGGGCTGGTCTACGATGGGAGCTATACCGGAACGCTCACGGCAGGCGACGGCGTGTACGCGCGCCTGCTCAAGAAGGAGGGGATCTGCGTGGTCACCGAAGATATCGTCATGTCCTGCAAGCCGTCCGTGGAGCACCCCGTGGCTATCGTGCTGGGCACGGGCCTGGGGCACCTGAAGGGGCTCGTCAAGCCGGTGCGCCGCATCGACTACCACGACATCGAGGGCTTCCCTGCGGACGCCAAGCCCATCGAGGGGCACAGCTTCGAGGCGCTTATCGGCACCGTGGACGAGGTGCCCGTGGTCGTCTACCCGGGGCGCGTGCATCTCTACCAGGGTTATTCCGCCGCTGAGGTCACCGCGCTCGTTCGCCATGCGCATCACCTGGGCTGCCGCGACATCATCTTCGCGTGCGCGACGGGCTGCGTCTCCGGCAACGCGCAGATGGGCCTCGGCATCCTCACGGACCAGATCAACCTCACCGGCCGCAACCCGCTCGCCGAGTGGGACGGGCTGCGCGAGGTGGACACTCCGTTCGTGGACATGAACGACGCCTACTCGCCCTACCTGCGCACCATTGCGCGTGGCGTGGCCGATGACCTGGGCATCTCCGTCGAGGAGGGCGTGTACGCGGGCATGCTCGGGCCCTGCTTCGAGACCCCGGCCGAGACCGCGATGCTGCACATGCTCGGCGTGAGCTATGTGGGCATGAGCACGGTGTGCGAGGTCATCATGGCCAAGGCGCTTGGGATGAACGTGCTCGGCCTCACGCTCGCCACGAACGAGGCCGGCGCGGCGGAGGTCGACCACCTGAGCGTCGTTGCTGAGGCCGAGCGGCACGCCGAGGACTTCGAGCGCCTGGTGCGCGGGGTGCTGCGGCTGCTTTAAGGGCCGCGAGGGGCGCCGAGTGTCGGGTTGCCGTCGGGTTGCGGGTGTCCGAACGGGCAAAAGAGAGCGTAAAGCGCCGGGGTTTTCACCCCGGCGCTTCTTTTGTGGCATGGCGCGTGCAACCAAACTTCGACTTTGCGGCAAGTTTTGCCCGTTTTGGCCGTGTCGGGAACGAGCCAACTGGGAAAACAATGGCGAGCGGACCCCTCCTCGCGGGTTGAGGGGCCGATTGCGGCGGATTCTTGCCGCAAAGTCGAAGTTTGGTTGCAGGGGTTTCGGAATATGGGGAGGTGACGGCTGCGAGGGGAGATATCGCAAAATCAGGACTTGAAACTCGGATCGGGTTTCCGTAATATCTAATTTCGCACGCCGGCATAGCTCAGTTGGTAGAGCACCGCTCTCGTAAAGCGGGGGTCATCGGTTCGAGTCCGATTGCCGGCTCCATGCTTAGAAGAAGCCAGGAGTTTTACTCCTGGCTTTTCTTATGCCAATCGTTGGCTCCCGGTGCTTAGGGCGCCTTCGTACTATTTTTTTCCGCAACGCAGGTGCGCCTTCCTTGGCGGCGAGGGTGCGATGCGCTACCTGCCGGCTCGACCAACCCGGCGCCCGTTCCGCTCCAAGCCGCTCGCTCTGCTCCGAGCCGCCCGCCACGGCCGCCCCGCGCGCAGACCGCCCCGCCCCGCGCGCAGACCGCCCCGCGCGCAGACCGCCCCGCCCCGCGCGCAGACCGCCCCGCCCCGCCCGCGCTCACCGAGGCGCCCGCCCCGCCCGCGCACCTTGCCTGCGCCGTTGCCTCTCCTGCCGAAGCCTTGCGTATAATAGCCCTCGTAAAAACGCCCCCTCAGAAAGAAGAACATGTCAGAGCTTCAGATCAAGCCCGGCACAAAGCTGCAGATGGCGTTCGACGCGCCCGTCGGCGAGCAGACCGACTTCAACATGATGGCCACGTACAAGAAGGCCGCCGACGATGCGTACTTCTACATCAGCGTCCCCATGCTGGAAGGCCGGGCGCTCGAGCTCGACATCGCCCAGAAGTTCCACCTGCGCTACAGCGTCGGCGCGGACACGTTCATCATCGCCGCCTACCCCGAGGCCGTGGAGAAGGCCGGTATCCGTACCCTCTGGAAGATGCGCAAGGTCGCCGAGGAGCGCGCCTTCTTCCAGCGCCGAGACGAGCGCTTCAAGATTTCCATGCGTCTCACCTATACCCGCGACCTGGCCAGTGGAGCGACCGATACCGAGGAAGCCATGACGGCCGACGTCTCTGCGGGCGGCATGGCCCTCATGCTCAACGATTACCCCGACGTCGGCGAGGCCATGCAGATCGACCTCCCGCCCGTTTCGTTCGACGGCCAGACCTTCGAGCTCCCGGCCCAGCTTGGCGTCGTCTGCTGGGTCCGCCAGGCGCCTAAGGGCAGCGTCTATCGCAACGTCTGCGGAATTCAGTTCCGCTTTGCCGACGATCTTGAGCGCGAGGCGGCCAACGCGTACATGGGTCATCTCCGCACGAAGTACAAGCTCTAGCCATGGGGATCTTTAGCAAGAGGCGCGGGGCGGCCGAGAACTCGCCCGAATCCGAGGCTCCGAACGTAGCGGAGAGCGCTGCCGGCGATATGGGCGTAAAGCCCGTCGACGCGGGCGCGGCAGCGCCCGGTGCTGCACACGCGTCTGATGCTGGCGCGACGATACCCGGCTCCGACGAACCCATCTCCCCGGACGCGGCGGTCGACCCCTCCGCCTTCGGCCCTGCCACCGGCGCCCCCACCACTGCCGGCGCCACCGCCCCGCAGTCCGTCGTCCCCGCCGCAGACCTCACGGGCGCCGTCGCACCCGCCTCGCCCTTCTCCCGCAAGGCGTCGCGCAAGGCCCGCCGCGCCCAGAAGCGCCTCGACAAGCTCGAGCGCCGTCGCGGCGTCGTTCGCATCGACGAGCTCGAGCGCGCCCTGGAGACCGACGGCGCGGGAGACCTCGACCCGGACAAAATCGTCTCCATGTACCTGCCCAGGCGCCAGATGCACCGCCTTGGCTCCGCGCTTCTGCACCTCGGCACCATGCAGAAGGCCCTCATCGTCCTTATCCTGCTCTTCTGCACCGTGTTCGCCTTCGCGTTCATGCAGGAGAACATGGGCAACTTCACCATCAACCTCAACCGTCTCGAGCTCTTCCGCTACGGCGTGGCCATCGCCGACGAGCCCGAGTTCAAGGACGCCACCGCGCGCCTCTATGCCGAGTCCATCCCCAACGGCACGAACATCGCGGCCGAGGACCTGCCCGCCGACCTGGACCAGGTCGACGGCAGCCACAACGGCAGGAACTACGTGGCCTACACCTTCTATATCCGCAACGCCGGCAAGACCGACCTCGACTACCGGGCCCAGGTCCGCCTCGCCTCGGCGTCCAAGGACGCGGAGAAGGCCGCCCGCGTCAAGGTCTGGAAGAACGGCGAGCCCACGCTCTATGCCGCTGCGGCTGCGGACGGCGAGCCCGAGAAGGACTGCACGAACTTCGAGTCGGACACCGTGGTGTGCACCTACGACGAGGAGAACTTCCTCGTGGGCAACGTCGATAAGTACACTGTGGTCGTCTGGCTCGACGGCGATGACCCCGAGTGCACCGACGACATCGTGGGCGGCGCGGTGGAGTTCACCATGGACTTCGACACGCTCGACAAGGACAACAGTAGCCTCATCGTCAAGTTCCTGCGAGACATCGCGGATACCATCACAGGCACCGACCCCATCAGCTCCGCGGGCAACGTTGCGCCGGACTACTATAAGAACCACACCGTGACCTGGGAGAACCGTCGCAACCAGGAGAACTCGCCGGTCTCGGAGTAGGCGAGAGGGGCAGGGCGCGGGCGCGGGGCAGGGGATCCTCCCTTGCCCGCGCCCTTTGTGGGTTTGGGGGGTGGCTCGCTTGCTAAAGAGGGGCACCCGCTGGCATCGGGAATGGCTCATTTGCTAAAAAACGGCGCCCGCTGGCATGGGATAGATGCCAGCGGGCGCCGTCCTTTAGCAGGCGGGGCGCTCAGTGTGCCAGCGGGCGGGAAGTTTGAGCGGCATGCCTTGGGCAGATGCCAGCGAGCCGGATTATTCCGACGGGGTAACCGGCGATAGGTCCCGCGGAGGCGACGGACCGAGGGGAGAGACCTTTTGTCCCGCCTCTCAGGGGAAAGAAAGCAACTTTTAAGCAAACGCGGGGGGGGGGGGTACGCGTTGTCTAGGTTTATTATTGTCGACGTCAATTATCTGGTGGTTGTAACCATTCAGGTAATCGTTCCGCATGCGCTCCCCAAAAAAGGAACGGGGAGGGAGAAAGGAGTTCCAGTATGGACAGTAAATCGCTCAAGAAGCAACTCGGCGCGGCCATCGCGATGGTCCTCGTCGCCGCCGTTGCACTCGGCTCCGCCACCTACGCGTGGTTCGTGACGAACAATGAGGTCAAGGCCACTACGTCGAACGTCAGCGCGAAGTCCAACTCCGCGTACCTGGTCATCGATACGCAGCCTACGAGCACGACCTCCACAACGGCTGCCAAGGCTGACGATCCTGCTAACACCGAGCTTTACCCTGCACGGTGGGATGCCACCTTCACTACGGAGAGGGGCGCTGTTAAGGCGACCGATAGCGCAAGCGGATATTATCAGTTCGAGACGGCTTACGCTTCCAGCAGGGGCGATGCTACTGAGAAGAACGGTACCCGCTTCGCCATCGGCAACGCCGACACTGCCGTTGCCAACGGGTACGCCTATAAGAACACCTTCTACATCGGCACCGGCAGCCATGACGGCATCTTCAAGGACCTCAAGGTAACCAATGCTACTGTTACTGCCACGGATGATTCCGAGCTTTCTAGTGCCGTGCGCGTTCTCGTCACCTGCGGCGATAAATGGGTAGTCGTGAAGGACGGTGATGTTGACGTCACGTCCGGTGATGTTGAAATCACGTCCGATAATAAGGTGATCATCCACTCCGACGAGTTCGGCAAGCTTTCTGGTGGCGATAAAGACGTCACCGTCAAGTGCTACGTCTTCTACGATGGCGCGGACACCAATGTCTTCACTGACAACCTCCAGGACCTGAAGAACTGCAACGTTGAGCTTACCTTCGAGGCCACCCCGAAGGAGTACGGCAAGGTTTCCGGCTCCAACTAACAACTGAGGTACACACATAACCACGGAGAAGGGCGGATCGAGTTCGGATGCCGCCCTTCTCCGGGTCGATACCGCGAATGAGACTGCAGCTGCTACATATCGATGACGAGCCCAAGTCGGCGGAGGAATACCGCCGGGTTGCGGATGCGCATGCGCAAACGCTCAAGGACTTCTGGAAGCGCTTTGCGGTGTCGGGGCTTTTTGTGCTAGCGCTCGTGATCGTCCTCTTTGCGAGCCTGGCGTGGTTCGCAGCGAACAACGGCGTGGGCGGCACGTCCACCACGCTGAGCGCCAAGGCCGAGCGCTACGCGATCGGCGGCACGAGCGATCAAGGCGCGCGGCGAGGCTACTACGACGACATGAGCGCCGCCACCGGCTTCGACACCAGCGACTCCCTGAACGTCTCCGCCACGTACAACCTGAATAACTACACGGGCGGCTCCCTGCGCCCGGGTTCCTACGGCGTGCTCGAGGTCACGGTTACCCCGGTTGCCAAGGACGTGCGGGGCATCACGCTGAGCATCGAGCGCAACATCAAGGCGCGCGGCGATTTGACTTTGACCGACGAGAAATACGAGCAGCTGCAGAATCTCTTCCGCGGGCATATTCTCTTCTTCCGCTCGAAGAGCGACGACGGCTACTACTCCGATCCCGTGCTTGACGATAAGCTGACCATCGACCGCAGCGACTTCTGTGCCGAGGGCTCGACCCTCACCACCGAGCCCGTGACCATCAGGCTCTACTGGGTCTGGCCGAGCCAGTTCTCCAGCTACGTGCTCACGGGCAAGCTCAACTACAACCAGAACCTCTTTGCGTCGACTGACGCCATGGGGTATGCGGGGCTTGCCGCGGCGATCAACGCTCACGGCGGCTGGTTCTTCTGCGACGAGAACGGCAATTCGGTCGACGGTGTCCCCAACGTCAACTCAAACATGTCCGCCGCGGATCTCCAGACCTGCGCGGACTATTACAACCACGGCGACGAGGTCCTCGGCGTCAGCGCCGCGTATCTGCAGATCCGCTTCGTCGGCGAGGAGGCGAGCTCATGATCGATCCCGAGGCCTACCGGCTCCGCGAAGAGAAATGGACCAAGCAGAACCAGCGCCTGATGGCCGGGTTCGCGGTCGTGGCCGTGGCCGTGCTCATCATTGGCCTCACGCTCACGTGGTTCGTGGGCAACCAGAGCGCCTCGACCGCGGCTCAGGTACGGGGCCCCTCCAAGCTGCGTATCCTTGGGCCGAACTCGACGGCGATCGAGCAGCTCGACCTGAGCTACGACGCGAGCAACGTCGACGGGGACCAGAAGGTCACCGTCACGCGCGGCTTCTGCGTGGAGAGCGAGGGCGAGCCCTTTGAGCTGCAGGTGGCGAACACGACGAACATCGGCGGGCTCGCCATCAAGGTGTATCGCGTGACGGTGAACGACAAGGACGCCGCCGGCGACGTCGTCGAGAAGGGCGAGTACTCCTGGAGCAAGGGCGACGAGGTCAGCTTCCAAATGATCAACGACGCCGATAACGACGGCGTCGCGAACGACCCCACGGGCAACAACGACGAGACCTTCGGCAATTACACCGATGTCCAGGCAAACGCCGCGCCGCTCTACCGATGGACCACGTTCTCGTACGGCCAATTGGACCAAGAGGATGGCGCTCCCGCCAACGTGACGAACTTCATCATCGAGGCCACCTGGACCGAGTCCGCCAAGGAGACCGACATGGTCTATCTCATTGCCCGCAACACGTCGACTTCGAACAGCAACTAAGCCCCAAGGGAGGTGCCACCATGACCAGCGAGAAGAAGCAACACAAGCACATGCGCCCGGAGCCGTCCCATGCAGAGCCGGCCAAGGACTCGGAGGACGCGATCTTTACGCACGCCTCCTGGCTGGCGGGCGCCCTGCGCGAGGAAAACGGCGCGCACGCGACAGATGCCGAGCACGTCGAGGCCGTTGATTCGGCCGAGAAGAACGACCATATCCCTGGAGTCGAGCGTTCTTTGGACAGCGGGCGGGACGAGGCTGCGGAGCGCCTCGCCGCCTCCCCGCGTCCGGAGAACGCCGCGCACTTCGCGGGCCCCAAGCGCCACGCGTTGCGGACCTGCGGCCTCGCGGCCGCGGGCACGCTCTGCGTCGCGGCGCTTCTTGCCGGCACGGTCCTCACGTACTCGGCCTACACCGGCAACGCGTTCCTCAAGGGCGTCGAGGTGACCAAGGCCACCCAGAGCCTCTTTGCGTCGGACATGCTTTCGGGCTACTACGCCGCGCCGGCGGACGACGCGATCGATTCGCGCTCGGTCGTTGTCAGCACCACGGGCGATACCTGCAGCTTCACGTTCCGCATCTACAATTGCCTCCTCGACGACCAGCAAGTGGTCAACGACAAGGACGTGCCGTATACGCTGGCGGTGACGGCGGCAGGGGTTGCCGACGGAGCGTGGAGCGTCAGTCCCGCTGCCGGGTCCGTGACCCTCGCCGGCAACCAGGCGACCATCAAGAGCTACACCGTCACCTTCCCCAAGTCGGCCTTGGGCGGCGCGAGCTTTACCGTGAAGGCCACCGTGGACATCTCGGCGGGCAACATCGGCACCAAGCTCGCGTGCCTGGCGGCCAGAATCGTCCCCAACGCGCCCTCCGAGGTCGAGGCGGCTTCCGTCTCCGGCGACCTGGTGGACGGCGGCGGTGCCTTCGCGGAATACGACGCTTACAACTACCGCGTGACCGTCACGGGCGTGGAGACGAGGGTCAGGCTCTCGTGGGACACGGGCGCATGCGAGCTCGACCCGTACTTTGGCGTCAACCACGTGGGCGCGGATATCGATTCCGCGGCCGGCACCGCGACCTTTGCCATGCAGCCCGGCAGCACCATCGTCAACCTGTACCGCAAGGAGGGCTCCGGCGCTTCTAGCTGGGCGGACCTCGGTATACACATAGAGAAGGCGGACTGACCATGAAGTTGGCCCAATGCATCATCGCGACCTGCCTGAGCGTGCTGCTCTCGCTCCAGGGGCTGAGCTCCTCCATGACGGCGTACGCCGTGACGCTCATGGAGGGGCAGGCCTCGGGCGATCAGTACGCGACCTCGGTGGCCTCGCTGTACGGCGAGGACGTGGACGCCGCGGCCGGTTCCGGGTCGGATGCCGGGTCGGGCGACTCGGGCTACGGCACGGACGCCGACGACGAGGGCGCCCTCGCGTTGGCCGACGACTCTGAGGCCGAGATCGACGGCTCCGCGACCGAGGGTTACTCGACGGTCGAGGATGCGGAGAGCGATGAGCGGGACGACGTCGACGACGACGTGGCTTTGGCGAGCATTACGTATGAGTACACGACGATCAGCGAGCTGAACGTGGCACTGAGCGGTCACGGCTCCGCGACGGGCTCGGGCGATAACGTCGAGATTACCTATGAGGACAACGACGCGCTCAAGATCATCTCGCATGCGGATCCCCGGCTTTACGAGAACGCGACCATCAAGCGCGGCGGTTCCACTGGCTCGGAATTCGACGTGAGCGCGACGACGGGAGAGGCTGCGTCGTTCCAGGGCTTCGGCAGCACGGAGCACCCCTTTGCCGGCACGCTGGTCAACGGCGGCGAAGTCCTGGAGCTGACCTCCGACCGCACGGTGTTCAATGCGCTCAAGGTGACGGACGGTTACTTGGTAAAGATCATCTGGAAGGGCGCCACCGATTACAACGCGCCCATGGTCGCGACTGAGCTTTCCGGCAGCGGCACGCTGGGCGTTTCGGTCAAGATTGCCGATCCGAACACGGCGGATACTGATTTTACGGATGCCTCCCCGGCGCTGACGGCCCCGCTCTTCGGGACCGTTAAGACCGGCGGTGAGACCGTGACGGTGAATGCCGAGTATTCGTTTACCGGCGCCCGTAAGGCGCTGAGCGTATCCGCCTCCGGCAACATCGGCCTTCTGGCGAACATCGTCGAGAGCGGCACGCTCGCGATCGGAGGCGTTACCGGCCTCGATGGCGTGAACAACAACGGCGCCATCGCGACAAGCAAGGGTAACGCCGGCCTGTTCATCGGCCAGGTCAACGACGGCGCGACCGTGTGCATGGACGCGTTTACGCTGGGCAAGACCGTGACCGTCCGCTCCGCGAGCGGATCCGCCGGTGGCCTTGCTGGCCAGGTGGGCTCCAGCGATGGCGCCACGGTAACCCTTACCGGCGCGGTGGACTTCACCAAACTAACCGCGCAAGGCTCCATCGCCTCTGGAGGCCTCATCGGCAAGGCCGCGAAGCTCATCCTTAACCAGACGAACGCTCCATTCACGTGTCCCAACACCGTTGGCTCCAACTCCAGCGAGAACACCGGCGGCTTCATCGGCAGCGTGAGCTTCTCCGGCGACAAGGCCTTCACCGCCAACGACGAGATCGTCACCAGTAGTGCCGTCCAGCTCGAGAGCGCAAGAAACGCCGGTGCCGTCTTCGGCTATCTCGATCTCAGGTACGGTGACGTGACCTTTACGGCAGCTGATGCTGCTTCGCCGTCTGTTTTTTCCAGCACAATGGCCGGGGCCACTTCTGCCACTGTTTACGGTGGAATCGTCGGCCGTGTTGAGGACACCGGTGTGAGCGGGAGCGCCAACAGCTCGTACTCAAGCACGCACTCGCTTGCGGTGAAGAACGTCAAGGTTGAAGGAACCTGCACGCAAACGCCTAAGACCGCCGGCGGCCTCGTTGGTTCTTTGGGCACTTCCAGTCCTTATTACTGCGCAACCCTGATCGTCGATGGCGCGACAGTTGCCTGGGGCGGCCCTTGGGTCAGTTTCTCGTTCGGCGGCGTCGTCGGCAACCTAGACAACTATTCCGTCCTTGATTGCGGCGACGTCACCGTAAGCACTCAAGGCGACGTCAGCAAGGGCGCCGGCATCGCCGGCGAGACCTGGAAGGGCACCATTCGCCTGCGCGGCACGACGGACCTTTCCGGCCTGAGGCTTTCGAGCAATGCCAGCGGCGAGGCCGCGCAGATTGCTATTACCAGCTATAACTGGCCCTCGCTGATATTCGCGACGGGCAGCGGCAACGACGAGAACTGGACGCTTAAGCGTTGCGATGCCGTTGCCGCCGACGACCTCGGCGGCAACGGAACGGTCAACCAAACATTGCTCGGCCACAACGAGGTCGTGCGTTTGGGCGGCGAGGGTGGCCTGAGTCCTCATCTCATCCAACTCGATGACGCTACCCACCAACCCCGCTTCTGGCTTCCCGAGAACTCACCCAATGCGGCAGCAGCCACTAGCAGCGGCAATCAGCGGGGCAGGCAGCTGGACTTCGGTTCGTCCACGGTGAACGTCGCTTCTGTCGACGAGTTCGCCTGTCTCGCGCTCACTATTCAGACGTTGGGTTATTTCTCGGGCGTGAGCGGTATCGACAGAGGCAACATCGATACGCTCAAAACATCAACAATCAACATTGACGGAGACATCGACCTCTCTGGCACCGGTATCACGGGGCTGACCCAGGATGCGTACTACGGCTCCTACGATAGATACAGTTCCTGGGTTTACTCCGGCACGCTGAACGGCAATGGCCACACCGTAACCCTCGCCGTCGGCGAGCCGTACGGAACCCGAAACGGTACGGTGCTCGGCCCCGACGACACTTCCGAGGGCAACGGAAAGACCTATTACCACAACCGTCTGGGCCTTCTTGGCGAGGTGAGCGATGCCGCGGTGAACAGCCTCACCATCACGGGCACTATGAATCTTGATGCCCGAACGCCCAGGAACTCCGAAAAGCGCACCGATGTGGGCGCCGTGGCGGCGCGCGTCAACGGCTCGACGACCATCGGCGCCGACAATGACGTCAAGGCAACGGTGGCCATTACTTATGGCAACCAAACCAATGCATTCAATAGCATAGTTTCTGTTGGCGGCCTTATCGGGCGCGTCGCGGCCGCGAGCACGGTGACGCTCGGCGGCGCCGGCACGTCGTGCTTTGCGGGCAGCATTGCCTCGGGCACCGCCGAGGCCGGCAACTCGAACGTCGGCGGCATTATCGGGCGTGTGGACGATACCAGGACCACGGTCAACGCGACGAAGGCCTCCGTGAGCGGCTCGATCTCTACCCAGGGCTCGAGCGCCTACGCTGCCGTGGGCGGGTTCATCGGCGTGATCGGTCAGGGCGGCAACAAGAAGACCGTGAACATCACGAACCTCGACCTGAGCGGCCTGAAGATCGCGCGCGAGGCCAACGACAAGAGCGAGACCGCCGGCGGCCTGCTGGGCCACAGCTGGGGAAACGTGTACGTGAACTTCTCGGGCAGCGCGGGCGACTATGCCCTCAAGACGGGCGGCACGACCCTCACGGCGAACAACGCGACGCAGGTCGGAGGACTTGTGTACGCCTCGAGCGGTGTCTGGAGCGTCGGTGATCGCGGCATCGACCTGAGCGGCGCGACCATGAGCGCGAATTCGGCGACCAAGCTCGGCCTGCTCGTGTGCATGGGCGGCGACAACGTTCGGGTCGGCGACCAGAACTACGCTTATAACGACACGATGGGCGGTCTGTACCTGAAGAACACCGCCGATTGGAACACGGCATATAAGGTCAACGAGAGCGCCGGGGCCATCGTTGCCGGTAGCGTCGTCACCTTCGACGAGTGGGTTGCCGACACGTGCATGCCCGGTTTTGACGTGACCGCCACGGGCGTCAACGGCGTGGTCTCCCTGCACACGACCGGCGACAAGCTCGACATGTCGGGGGCCGCGGGCTCTCGCAACTCCTACGTGAACCGCACCGCCCTCGGCAAGGCGCACCAAACCAACGGCAGCTCGCGGTACTACTACAACCTCGATCGCATGGGCTCGTATACGCTTGGCGGCACTGTCGACACTCCGGCTAAGCTTCTTCTTTGGAGCGTTTATCACTACGCGGCCGGGGCCATTAACGGGAATTTCGCGAGCGCCGACGCCGACGCCGCCTCCTCTTTGACCGCCATCACGGGCGACCTGGACATGGACGGCTACAGCTACTACCCCGTGGACGTGAAGGGGGAGAGCATCGCGGTGAGCGATGCGACCATCACGTTCCACAACAGCCGGATCGAGTCCGAGGAAAACGGCAACAAGCTCACGAGTGCCGAGACCCAGCACATGAACATGCACGCGGGCCTGCTGCGCAACTTCACCGCCGGCACGGATACCAGCACGGAGTACAGCTATTCCGTGAGCAATGTGACGCTCAAGGGTTCCGTAGGCACGCTTCTGTATAAGGGGGCTGTTGTCGGCGCCGGCGCGCTTCTTGCCGGCACGATGACGGGCGACGAGGAGAGCGCTCGCATCGCCACGCTGGGCATCAACGGCCTCACGCTCGACGGGCTCACGGTACGCGGCGTCGAGGACGTGTCGCTTGCCCCGCTCGCGGCATGCAACTTCGGGTCGTACTCGGCGCTCAACGTGACGGGCGTCTCGGCAAAGAACTACGCGTCCGGAACCGCTGCCGCCACCTCGCTCTTCGGCAATCTCGGCAACGAGAGCGCCGACCAGGTCACGGCCTCGTTCACGAACATCGCCGTGCCGTCGCTCGCCTCAGGCGATGGGAAGGACGCCATATTTACCCGCGCGAGCCTGCTCGAGAGCTACGCCTTCGCTCAGGGCAAGGCGTCTTCGGCCACGTACACGTTCACGAAGGCGGACGATGCGGCCAAGCAGGTCACCTACGGCAAGGAGATCGACTCCAACGGCGAGTACCATGGCAAGCAGTTCTGGTACTACGACGAGAGCCTCAACGGCGTGGATGCCGGGCTCGTTACCGACGGCACTCGCACCGCCAATGCGACGACTCCGCAGTACGGCGCCTATCTCCCGTATGTTGCCAAGGGCCAGAGCGGTAGCGCGTACCACGAGATCAAGGTCAATCAGCGCATCGCGAACCTGACCTCGGGCTGCGGCACCTACGGCGACCCGTACTCCATCACCACGCCTGGCCAGCTCTACGCCGTCGCGTACTACATCAACACGGGCGCGGCCCAGGACGAGTGGGCCGTGACCGTCACGAGGAACCAGGAGCAGATTTGCTCGCGCCGCAGCGACGGCTCGACCGACAACGAGATCACCTACCTTTACAGCGCCTCGGACAGAACTTGGAAAGAAGCGGCCAAGATTAACGAGGAATGGACCGCCAAGGAATCCGGCGAGACGCTCGAAGACGCCACCATGCGCCGCTATATCCAGAGCTGCTACCTGAGCATCGAGACGGACGGCCTCGAGGTCGACACCTCCTCGTTCAACGGCCTGGGCACCCACGACTACCCGTTCCGCGGCGTCATCGTCGGCAACCTGGACAACGGCGCGAGCTCAACCGAGGCGGGCGACGACGCGAGCGGGGATACGGCGGTCGCCTCTTCCCGCAAGACGCTCGTGATAAAGAACGGCGTCAGCAATTTCCAGGGCCTTATCCCGTACAGCTACGGCAGCGTCGTGCGCGACCTGAATGTCCAGTACGCGGGCGCGGCGAACACGATCGCGTACACGGCCAAGAACGCTACCGACGGCGTGCCCACCGCGTTCTTCGGCGGCGTGATCGGCTGCGTCATGGGCGGCGACAACGTCATCGACGGCGTGGTCGTGAGCGCGGGTTCGGACTCTGACTCGGGCGAGGCGGCGTCCGAGGCCAGCGAGAATCTCCTGACCCGAATCTGGAACGCGCTGACGGCTTTTGTGGCGCTGGTCACGAACTCCGCCTCGAGCCAGTCGTTCGGCGTGAGCGCGAGCGGGGATAAGTCCCACTTGGTCGCCATCGGCGGCTACGTCGGCGCCATCTCTGGGGGCGGCGTCATCTTCCGCAGCATGAGCGACGATGCGTGCAAGTGGCGCGAGAACAGCACGAACCTCTACGACAACCCCTACGTCGGCCGCGTCATCGACGGCTTTGCCTTCTCCGAGGGCTGCGAGATCGACAACGGCGACAAGAATTACAAGATCAATGAGCTCGACACGAGCTTGACTAGTTGCGTGACGACGTCGGACATCCAGGGCAAGTATCGTGGCATGGCGAACTCCGCCGCGACGGTAACCGTTGCAAATGCCCAGGGTTTACTGGTGCTTTCGGCCATTATCAACAGCGGCGCCGCTGCGGGTGCCGCGCACACAGACTACAACGGTGACGGCTACGGCGTGTTTCGCGGGTCGCGGGCCTATCAAGGGTACGGGTATTACGCATTCCCCACCGGCTATAAGTTTGGTAATACGGAGTTCGGCAAAGTAAGAAATGCCAGCTACTCCAACGTCGGCACAGGATCTGATGCCAGCGGTGATTTCACGCGCTCAGTGCGTGACGACACTATTGCTCCGGGCAAACAAGCTTGGGAAGGTCCTCTCGATAACGTTGAGAGCAGCTCTGCCGATATTAATTCGCCTTATTTGGTAAGCGCCTACGCTAATGCGCCCACGGGTTATGTCTGCGCTTCTAAGCTAACGGGACTTAACTTGCAGTTTGCAGAAAACGGAACCTACGACATGTCCGTGTACGGCACTGGCTTCACAGGTCTTTCTGGTCGCTACTACTCTAATGCCTGCTACTCTGGCCAGAAGTCTACCGACCGCGACCGCATCATCCCCTGGATCGCCTGCATCGACGGCAAAGGATCGACGCTTACGCTGAGCTCGGTTGCCAAGGAATACCAGGACGACGACTACTCGGTCGCGGGCGTCGGTGGACTATTCGCGACCATCACGTTTACCGCAAACAATGTGGGGAACAGCATTAGCGCCAACGACGGCGCGAGCGTGAGGGACATCACCTTCAGGAACTGCGATGTCTCGCTGACGTACCTGGATTCGAGCAACAGTGCCCTGACCAACTACGCGAAGAATGCGACCGGCGTCGGCGTTCTCGCCGGTGTCACGGCCAATGCAAACTCGCAGTACAGCTATGGAACGTATAGGAACGTTGTTATCACCGCCGATTCCGGCAAGACGACCACGGTCTCCGGCGGCGAAAACGCCGGTGGTCTTTATGGCTCGGCCGGCTATGCCCAGAGGAGCGGTGCAGACAGCGTTGACGAGATCGTGAATTCGGGCGGCGGGCTGTGCGCCCCCATCAAGCTCTACGATTGCTCCTATAGCAACCTCTCTGTTGACGGCAGGACCAACGTCGGCGGCTATGTCGGCAAGGTCGCGAGCGGCGAGAGCGGTTTGTGGGCCACGAGCGGCGACTATACGTTCGCTTCGAACTCCACGATCGCCATCGACTCGAAGAGCACGGATAACACTAACGCCGCCGGCGGAATCTTCGGTTTGGTGGGCTGCTCGGTTAACGTGAACACCGGGCAGGAAGAGTCCGCGGAGCAGCTCGCCGTCATGAGCGATGTGAAGGTCACGACAACGTGCGCCGCCTCGAGAACCGACGAGGGCTGCACGCGTGGCGTCGGCTCGCTGGTAGGTCGCGCGGAATCCACGGTTACCGCCAACCGGCTCAAGGTGACGGCTTCCGCGGAGGCTACTTACGACGCGCCTATCTACCTGGGTTCCGTTGATGAGAAGCAAAACAGTTCATCCAATATGGCGGTAAAGAACGTCGGCGGCATCGTCGGCTGGTCTAACAAAAATGTTTCTATTAACGGCTCTACTGTTGAGAAGCTGCGTATCGGCAACGGCGAGCACAGTGGCGGCATTGTGGGCACGCTGGATGGGGGCGTGACGCTTGCTGTGGACGGCTCTGCTGTGAACGGCATGGTCTTCGACGGCGCGCGCAATGGCGGCATCGTCGGTAACGTGAATAACTCTGGAGCCAACGTTAATGTGACCAATACAACGATCCAGGCCTGCTCGTTCAGCGGAAAAGCCTCTTACTGGAAGAGTCATCCTGGCGGCAACGGTAACTTCTCGGGCGGCATCGTCGGCTATGCGCTGGGTACCTATAAGGTCTCTAATGTATTTCTCAGCGAGAACATGTTCCCGGACACCGCGAAGCGCCAGGGCTTGCTTGTGGGCTGCACCGCGCAGGACTCGGGCAACTTCAAGGGAGTCTATGCTGCTGGTATCAAGGTAAAGCTCGCTTCTAACCAGACGAACGCCGACGTTCCTGCCGCGATTTGTTATTTCAGGGAATCGTCCGACAAGTCCGTTATCAACCAGAAGAGCTACATCGCGTTCGCGAACTACACGGATAGCGCTGATGGCACGGCGGGCCTCTTCGCCGCCGCGGGGGCATCTCCGTATGTGACGACGAGCCCGATGACTTCGGTTAAGGTCAGTGCCGACTCCGGCTCTGGATTCCTCTTTGGCGACGGCGCAGCGATCACGACGGCTGCGACAATCAAGGACCAGGCGGGCACGAGCGTGGCCGGTCGCTACACGTATACGAACATCGGCGGTATCGACGCCAACGGTTCTTACCAGAACACGAACGATTACAAGGCGAGCATCTCTGCCAGCACGTTCAACGACAACAACTCAACCGCCAAGGCTGACACCGACTTCAATGTCCTGCTTCTTCCCGGCAACGACACGACGACCGTCGCGAACTACCTCAACCTCGTGACCAACGGCGGGTTCTCGGATGCGGTTCGGCTTAACGGGTCGACGACGCATGTGAGCGCCACCGTGCAAACGGTCAAGCTGGAAAACGACTCGCTCGTTGCTAGCGACGACACCCCGACCGTCCGCGTTGTGAACAACGGCACGACCAGCATGTCGTTCCGCGCGACGAGCCAGTGGGACAACGAGAAGGGGCGGTTCACGCTGCTCACCCTTACGTTCAGCGAGGCCGGCCAGGAGTACAAGGTCCAGGTGCCCATCATCGTGCGGCGTATGCTCGAGGTCGACTTCACGGCCACGTATTCCTATGGCACGCACTTCACGCCGGACGCCTATTCGAGCCTCGGCGAGAACGCACATGTCCTCACCAACTTCGGCGAGCCGATGTCGGGTTACCTAACCTGGACGTACAACCGGGGCAAGGGCGAGGCCGCCGAGTACGGCTGGGACACGCACCTCGCGAGCGGCGGGTCCATGGGCGCGCTGGGCAAGCACCTTGAGTTCAGCGGTGCCGGCGAAGGCGCTGGCGCCCTGCCCGCGGGCACGCAGCTCACGCTGGTGGACACCGCGCATGGGGATAAGGCGTACAGCTATACCGTCAGCACCGACGGCTCGGCGAGCGTCGGGCTCGGCGACTTTACGGACTCCGCCGGCAAGAAGTACCAGGAGCTGTGGCTGAGCGAGATCATGGGCGTCTCGGCGGCCCAGGATACCGCCGGAGCCTGGGTGCAGTGCGACGCGGGCGACCCGAGCGTCGGGGCCAAGGTCGTGACCGGAAACGAGACCCATTATTACCGTCCGTATGCTGCCGCCTCCGACTCCGGTGCGGACCGCTACACGCTCACCGTCGCCAAGGGCCCTGACGGCAAGGAGACCACGCCGAGCGAGAACTTCTACCTGGTGGTGAATGTTCCGTCCGGCAAGACCGCAGCTGCCGTGAACGGCTACACCGGCACCTCGTTCACGGATACGAGCGTCAATAAAACCATCAACTACACGCTGCGCTCGGACGCATCGATGCTGGATGGGCACCAGAACACGGCGTCCACCTACAGCATCTACTCGAGTTACGACCAGAGCCTTGAGGACAGCACGGGCAAGTCGGGCATCAACGAGCTCCCGAAGACGGACGACTATACCGGCTACACGTTCCCCCTGGCCGCGACCGATACCATCAGGTTCGATTCGAGCCAGCAGTACAACGACTCCGACAAGCTCTACTACCAGTTCGGAGCCTCGCTCGTGAGCTATATACAGGACGGCGACTCCAGCGCGAGCAGCACCGGCGCGGTCGGATTCCCCACGGGCACCACAGGGACGCTGAGCTTCTACGTGAAGGTGGGGGATGTGTACTACACGCCGACCACCGTCAACGGAAAGACGACGTGGACGGCGGCTGCGGCCGGCACTCCTGCGGCAACAAAGGCCTGGTCGGCGGACGGCAACGATCTCGCCGAGTCTCTTGCCGACGGGAACGGCAACCTGTACGACCTCTCACCTCTGAGGAAGACGGCGGGCAGCGACGGGGCCATCCAGATCAGCGTCGAGGTCGATGACCTCAAGATGAGCGAGGAGGCCGCCAAGCAGGCCATCGCCGCGTCGCAGAACGGCGAGTCCTACACCATGGCGCACTACCGCTCGGCGCTCTCGACCCGCACGGAGACGCTCTCCACCTCGAACATGGTGGTCAGCGTGCAGGGCGCCCCCGGCTACTACCGCAAGGACCTGGGCTCCTCGACCATCGAGCTCACGGCGAGCAAGCAGACCCAGCTCGGCATCAACGTGGACGACCTCGACCTGGCCGACGGCACCATCGGCGCGGTGGGCACCTACAGCCTGCTCAAGCTCTCGGACGGCGGCGACGAGCTGATGAAGAGCGCCGCGAAGGTCAAGTACACGCTCAAGCTGCAGCGGCGCGCGAGCGCAGACGGCGCGTACGAGGATGTGAACATCAACGATTACCTGGGCATCAAGTCCAGCGCGTTGGGCACGGGCACCGTGGCCAAGGACGGTTCTTCCGTTACCTTTATCGACGTCAAGTCCGACGGCGCCTTCGCAACTCGTGACGGCGACACCAACGCTTTCAAGTTACTCTTCGAAGTCAAGGTGAAGACCGACGTGGAGGCCGAGAAGCATATCTACGCCAACTACCGCATCGTCCTTAAGGCTGAGCTTCTTGGCGTCAAAGACGATACAATCGACACTCCTGTGAACGCCGGTGGAGTCACGGACTATAACGGCTCGGACTACATCACTTACTCGCTCACTCGAGTGAACACGAACGGCATTTCTCATTAATGACCACGTGTCTGAACTATTACCAGTAGAAAGGAGGTGCGGCGCATGGGCCGCGTCACGGACATCGAACAACAAGAGGCGCTCCCCGTCGGGCAGCAGGGCTCGGGCCGGCGCTCGGCCGCCGAGCAGCGGCTCTCCGCGCAGACGGATCAGCTGCGCCGCACCTTCTGCCGCACGCTCGCGGTGCTGCTGCTGGCCGTGCTCTCTGTTACGGCCTTTACCTACGCCTGGTACATCTACAACACCACGCGCCACGTGACGGATGTGAAGATGGCCGCCGGCACGGGCGTGACCTTCCTCATCAGCGACGCGTACGACGGCGAGTACAGGACCTCGGCCGGCCTAAGCTTCGAGGGCCTGCTGAACCCTGTCTCCACGGACAATGTCCTCAACGGCTTCCAGCGCGTCTCGGGTTTCTCCGGCGGCTCCTCGACCTCCGTGCTCGCGAGCATGTTCGAGGCGGCGGGGCGCACGGACTACTACCAGACCTCGCTCTTCCTCACCACGAACTCCGCGGCCACCGATGTGTACCTGGCCGGCATCAGCTTCGACGACACGGACCTCGAGAACCCCATCTCCACCGCGCTGCGCGTGGGCCTGATCGTGCACGAGGCGGGCAAGGGGACCGCGGTTTGCGGCCAGTACATTTTCGAGCTTACGAGCGACCACAACCCGCAGGCGCGCTACAACACCGAGAAGGGCTCGGCGGGCGACGTGCTCGACTCCACCAAGACGGACGGCTCGACGGTGGCCTTCGCGCCCCTTACGAGCGCGAGTTATGCCCTCTACGACGAGGAGACGGGCGTGCCCTCGCTTCAGGGCGGCAGCGTCAAGCTGTGCAGCCTGCCGGCCGCCGAGAGCGGCGCCCCTCGCGGGACGCCCGTGCAGGTGGACGTCTACGTGTGGCTCGAGGGCTGCGACGAGGACTGTACGAACAACATCGCTGGCACGAGCCTCGACACGCTCGCGCTGCGCTTCGTGGGCATGCGGGACTAGGGGAGGTGAGCGGAATGGCTATCTGGAAAGTGACGAAGGACCGGCGCGCGGCGGGCGGCGCGTATGCGGGCGGCTCTACGGTGGCCGCGGGCTCGGGCTCGGCTGGCCGCGCAGCCGGGCGCGACGACGCCGACGCCGCGCAGGCCAGGGGCCTTGCCGTCTCCGCCGCGTGGCTGGTCCTTCTCGCTCTGGCCCTCGGCGCCGCCACCTACGCGTGGATCAGCTCCAACCGACACACGAACGTGACCCCCGTGGCCCACACCGTGTCTGACTCCGGTTCCGACCTGCTCATCTCTGCGAGCGAGTCCGGCCCCTTCAACACCACCTGCGACCTCGCGGAGACGGACAAGACGCTCTACCCCGTGTCCACCTCCGATCTCGCGAGCTTCTGGCGCTCGAGTTTCCAGAACGCGGCCGGCATCACCGTGGACTACGCCTCGGCCACCGCGGCCCTGGACGACTACGCCCTTACCGGCTCGGTCTACCTGCAGTGCGGCTCGTCGCCTCTCGACGTGTATCTGTACTTGCCGGGGATGAGCGTGTCCTCGGACCCGCAGCTGCTCGCGTCGCTTCGGCTCGGGCTCGTGTTCGAGAGCGCGTCGGGCACGCGGTCGTATATCTTTACCTGCGACTCTTTGGGGGACACCTCGAGCGCGACCGTCACGCGCACCACGACCGAGGACAACGTGGTCGTGTCCGGCGAATCGTCATGGTCCTACACGGCGGACCCCGCGCTCGATATGGCCGCCCGCACCATGGAGGGCTCCGAGGAGTCTCCGACGGTCGCCTCCGGCGCGAGCCCGGTCTGCGCGCTCGCCGCCAACGAGGTGGCCCGCGTGCGCTACTACGTGTACATGGAGGGCTGCGACGCCAATTGCGCGAACCAGGCCCAGGCTAAGGACGTTACCCTGCAGCTCGCCTTCGCGGGCACGCAGGCGTCGTAAGAGGGGAGAGGAGCAGCCATGGCCAAGAAGAACGCGAACCGAGCCGAAGCGGCCCCGCGCCGCGTCATCGCCGCCGCGCTCAGCGCCGTCGCGCTTCTCGCCGCCTTGGGCGCCGCGACGTACGCTTGGTTTACCAGCAACTCCAAGGTGAACACGAACAGCGTCTCCGTCCACAGCGACGAGAGCGCCCTGGTGGTCGAGCTCGGCGACTCGGGGGCAGGCAGGTGGACGAGCGAGGGCGACGCGGCCTTCTCCACAAGTAGCCCTGACGACCTGACGCTCTACCCCGTCTCTACCTTCGACCTCACGGGCTTCGCCGAGTGCGCGGCAAACGCCTCGAACGGGGCGGCCACCGTCTTCCAGCAGGCGGCCGACGGCCAGCACTATTACCACGGCTGGACCGACGTGCGCGCGAGCGTTACCGGCTCGGGGGCGTCGAAGGCCGCTGGCAAGGCGGCGCTCTATCTTGCCGACACTCTGGCCCCCGCGGACGCCGACCCCGAGCTTCTCCGGGCCGCGCGCGTGGGCATAAAGATCTCTCGCGGCGGGGAGGTCGTGAAGACGGCCATCTTCGAGCTCGATTCCTCCGCGGGAACCAACCGCAGCGACCACCCGGCCACCTCGCCGAGTCTCGCGGGTTATGTGGACGGCATGCTCCTCGGTTGGTCCGACGTGGGCCTCACCTGCGGAAACGACGTGACGGAGGACTTCTCCGGCTATGTGATGGGCACGGGCGAGGACGCCGTGCGCCCCCAGAGCGCGCTCGCCCAGCTCGAACTCGGGCAGGTCTACCGCATGGACGTCTATTACTACATCGAGGGCACGGACGCTGACAGCGCCGACTATCTCTACGGCGACGTGGGCACGCTGCATCTCTCGCTCTTCGCCGTTCTCGACGGGAGGGAGGGCTGATGGCGCGCAGGGACATGAACGCCTCGGCGCATAACGGCCCCGCGCCCACGCGGCAAGAGGCCCTCGCCGTGCTGGTCGAGCGGAATCGGGAGCAGGAGACGCGCCACCGTCTGGCTGTTACCCTCGTGCTCGCTGGCCTCGCGCTCGTGGCGGTGGCGATGTCGACCTTCGCGTGGTTCTCCATCGCAGACAGCGCGAAGGTCCGCTCGCTCGCCATCGAGATGAACACGGACGGCTCCTTGCGCTTCGACCTGGATGCGCATGAGCGGTTCACGGACTACGTGATCACGCTCGGGTTCGACCAGATCACCTCCCGCATCGGCTCCGAGCAGGGCATGGACGTGGACGCCTCCAGTCTCCAGCCCGTGACGAGCTCCGACGGCCAGACCTTCTCCTTCGAGAACGGCGGCGAGGCCTCGGCCTCCACCGGTGCCTTCCTCGAGTTCACGCTACACTTCATTAGCCTGCAGGACTCGGTGGTCCGCCTCACGGGGCAGGACGGCGAGGACGGGGCCCGGGGCACGGCGTTTCTCTCTTCCGCCAGCGACTCGTTGCCTCTTGCCATGCGCATGAGCTTCACCGCAGACGGCCAGACCTGGATCTACGACCCCAACGTGGCGGCCGGTTCCGCCGCGCAGGGGGCGGCGACGACCTTCGGGCTCGACGCCAACGAAGCCACTGCGGCCTCGAGCATGTTTAGTCTTACTGCCGAACAGGACAAGAGCGTTCTTGTCCGGATTTGGCTGGAAGGAACGGATAGCAACTGTACGAACTCGATCAAAGGTGCGGATTACTCCGTCTCGATGCGCTTTGAGGGCGTCGGGGTCGACTAGCCCGGAAAGTAAAGAAGGGAACTTATGGAAACTGCAAAGAAGATCGGGGCCACGGCACTCTCCGTGGTCATGTGGGTGATCATCCTCGTCGCGGCGCTCTACGCGTTCACCACCCTGGCAACAAAGGACGAGGATCATGTGGCGAGCATCGCCGGCTTCACGCCGCTGGCCGTCCAATCCGACTCGATGTCGCCGACCTTCGAGGCGGGCGACCTCATCGTGATCCAGGCGTGCGACCCCTCGACCCTCGAGGAGGGCGACGTCATCACGTTCCACACTATCGTGGACAACAAGTACGCGCTGAACACGCACCGCATCGACTCCATCGCCGAGGCGGCGGGCGCGCGCAGCTACACCACCAAGGGCGACAACAACGCGGTGACGGATACCCACATCATCTCCGACGTGGACATCGTGGGTAAGTACGTGTTCCGCCTGCCCGGCGTGGGCCGCGTGATGGACTTCCTGAGCAGCAGCACCGGCTTCCTCGTGGTTGTCGTCGTCCCGATGCTGCTCTTCTTCATCTACCAGGTGTACCACCTGATCATCGTGGGCATGAACCTCAAGCGCGCCATGGCGCAGGAGGAGCGCATGGCCGAGGCAGCGGCGATCGTGGACGGCGGGGCCGGCGCGGGCGCGACGGATGCCGACGCCAAGCTCGCGGAGGCCATGCGACTCAAGGCCGAGGCCGAGGCGCTTCTCGAGCAGAGCCGTAAGGCCGCGGCGCAGTCCGGGACCGGTGACTCCTCCGGTTCGCCTGCCGCCGGACCCGGCGCGGGCGCGCACAAGGGGGAATAAGTGAGCGAGTTCCTGAGCTTTGCGTGGGAGCTTCTCGCCAAGGTGGTCTATAACGTGGCGGAGCTTCTCAACGCCCTTCTCAACCTGCTGATCTTTGGCTGGGTAGACTATTTCACCATCTTTTGGACGTACTTCACGCGCTTCGACCTTCTGGGAAAGATCGGCGCCGTGATTCTCTTCGCTCTGCTCATCGCGGCCACCGTGCTCATGGTGCTCATCGTCGTGAACCGCATCCGCGTGAACTACGACCTCAAGCACGACGGCTCGGACAACAAGTCCCTCTACCGAGAGATCGGCCGCCTGAACAAGCAGGTGCTCGACCTCATGGACGAGAAGAACAAGCTGCTCGCGCTCAAGGTCAATGCCATGGGCAGCACCGAGCGCATCCCGTACATGGGCGCCTCCGCGCTCACGGAGGACGCGCTGCCCACCGTGGGCAACGTGGTCGGCGGGGCGGCGGTCAGGGCCGCCGCGGCCGTCGCCTCCGGTGCGGGCGCCGATGGCGGGCAGGTGTCTCTCAACGCCGATGGGACGCAGATGGCCGAGGCCATGGCCAAGGCGACCATCGAGGCCAAGAGCCTCGCCGAGGAGCAGCAGATCGCGCAGGCCAACCGTTTCCCCAAGCTCAGCCTCGTGGACCTCAAGTACCGCGACCTCGACCGCCCCGTCTTCGACGACCAGGTCACGCTCGAGCAGGTCGCCGAGGGGTACCGTGCCTTCGCGTGCAGCCAGATGGAGCTCTACTACACGCCGGAGATCGTGCGCCGCTACGTGGCCGGCATGGCCGCGAGCAAGCTGCTCATCCTCGAGGGCATCTCCGGCACCGGTAAGACCTCCCTGCCGTACTCCTTCAGCCGCTATCTGGAAAACCCGGCGACCATCATCTCGGTGCAGCCTTCTTACCGCGACCGTACCGAGATTCTCGGCTACTTCAACGAGTTCTCCAAGCGTTTCAACGAGACCGAGTTCCTGCGAGCCCTCTACGAGGCGGGCATGCGCGAGGACCCGAGCTTCATCGTCCTCGACGAGATGAACCTCGCGCGCGTGGAGTACTACTTTGCGGAGATCCTCTCCGTCCTGGAGATGCCGAGCCACGACGAGTGGGTGCTCGACCTTGTCCCGACCCAGTGGGAGGGCGACCCGAAGCTGCTGCGCTCCGGAAAGATCACCGTGCCGGACTCCCTGTGGTTCGTGGGCACGGCGAACAACGACGACTCGACCTTTACCATCACGGACAAGGTCTACGACCGCGCCATCCCCATCGAGATCAACGAGCGCGCCGACAAGTTCGAGTGTGCGGACCAGCCGCGACTCCGCGTCACGGCCGAGCACCTGCAGTATCTCTTCCAGAAGGCGAAGGTTGATCACGTCATCTCCGAGGAGTCCCTCGACAAGCTCGACCAACTCGACACGTACCTGCAGACGCGCTTCAAGCTCGCGTTCGGCAACCGTATCATCAAGCAGATGTACGACTTCGTGCCCGTGTACGTCGCGTGCGGCGGCACCGAGCTCGGCGGCATGGACTACATCATCGCGCGCAAGGTGCTCAAGAAGTTCGAGAGCACGAACCTCAACTTCGTGCGCGACGAGATGAAGGGCCTGATCGAGTACATCCAGAACGTCTTCGGCGAGGGCGGCCTGCCGGATTCCACGGCGTACCTGAGCCGCATCCAGAACCTGTACTAACGCGAGTGCGCGCGCCGCGCTGGGGCCGGGGTCTCTTCCCGTCTCGGCGCGGCGACGCGCGCGTGAGCGTAAGTTGGCGGAAATAGAACGAGCGCGGCCGCGGCGGCAGCGACGGTGCGGCGCATGTGAGCGGAGTTGGCGATGTCAGAAACCATTCAAGACCTGTACGAGAGCTTCTCGGAGCAGATGGCCCCCATCCAGGAGGACGACCGCTACTTCCGGTATCTCTTCGAGATGGCCCGGGCCTCCGACACCACGGTCGAGCAGAAGCGCGAGGAACTCGAGAAGGTCGTCGACGAAGAGTGGCTCGACGTGATCGAGGGGTCTCTCGACGCGATCAACGCCATCATCGAGAAGCCGCGCCGCTTCATCACGACCGAGGAGGAGGTCGTGCCGGTCTCCCTCGCCAAGAAGATATCGTCGGACAGCGTGCGGCATCTCGCCCAGAACACGCAGTTCCTCGCGCCCTCCGATGACGGCGGGGTCCACCCCACGCGTATCCTCAACGTGAACAACGTGGAGACGTACGACCTGTACGAGAACCGGTTTGTTTACCATTTGATCCAGCGCCTGCTTGCATTCGTGGATAAGCGCACGGACGTGATCTTCTGGTCCACCGGCAACGAGGTCTGCAACCACTTCAAGATGCACAGCAGGATCGAGGACGCGTACGAAGAGATCGAGTACACGGTCGAGATGCGCGTGAAGAACCGCCAGAGCTTCGCGGAGAACGACGCGGACAACGTGGGGACGTTCATGAGGATCGACCGAGTGCGGCGCCTCGTGATGTCGCTGGGTAAGTCGTCGTTTTGCCAGCTCATGGCCGGCTGCTCGAAGGTGCGCAGCCCGATCCAGCGCACGAACCTCATCCTCAAGGATCCGAACTACCGCAAGTGCTACCAACTGTGGCAGTTCATTGAGCGCTACGACCAGGTGGGATACACCATCAATGTCAAGGATTCCGAGATGGCGTTCGATGACGAATACCTGATCCAGATGTATACGAACCTCATCAATAATTACACCGTCTTCAAGAGCCTTGCGCAGGATGAGCGCAGACTGGAGGAGGTCGAGGGCGTCGAGCGCGAGCCCGTGCGACCGAAGTTCGTGAAGGAAATCCAAGAAGAGCTTGTGGCTGACCCCGACCTGCCGGACGTGGAGGTGCGGCGGGTCTTCGTCGAGGAGGTGACGCAGGCACAGCTCGACGCGGAGGTGAGCCTTGATCGGGAGCGCGCTGAAGGCGAGCGGCTGCGGGCCGAGGTCCAGCGCCTGCGGCGGGAGGCCGGGGTGCTCGCGGCGGAGCGCGACGAGCAGAAGCGCGCGGCGGATGCGGCGCGGGCGGAGGCGGGCGAGCGGGTCGCGGCGGCACAGGAGGATGCCGCCGCGAGGGTCGAGGCCGCGCAGGCCGAGGCCGCCGGCCAGGTGACCGCCGCCCAGGCGGATGCTGCGGCAAAGGTGGCCGCGGCACAGGAGGACGCCGCCGCGCGGGTCTCCGCCGCCGAGGAGAGCGCCGCGGCACAGGTTGCCGAGGCCCGGCGCGAGGCCAGCGAGCGCATCGCTGCCGCCGACGAGGCCGCGAACAGGAAGCTCGCCGACGCCCGGGCTGACGCCAGGCGCGAACTCGAGGACACGCGCGCCTCTTCGGAGAAGGCTCTCGATGAAGTTCGCGCGTCTCTTGCCCGGAAGACCTCCGAGCTCGAGGACTCGCGCGCTCAGGCCGACGCAGCCCGCGAGTCCGCCGCCCTCGAGCTGGAGCAGGCCCGCGCCGTCGCCGCCGCCGAGCTCGACGCCGCTCGCGGCGAGCTCGAGCGCGCGAGGGCCAAGGCTGCCTCCGACCTCGACGACGCCCGTCGCAAGCTCGACGAGGCGCGCAAGCAGGCCGCATCCGAGCTCGACGCGGCGCTCAAGAAGGCGGACCAGAAGCGTGACGCCCAGGTTCGCGAGGCCCGCGACGAGATGCAGGAGCGTGTCTCCTCGCTTATCCGCGACCTGGAGCGCGCCGAGCGCGCCCGTGCCCATGCCCAGAAGCGTGCCGACGCAAACAGCCTTTCTCGCTACCTTCTCAACAAGTTGCGCGGGCTCGAGGACGAAGGAGACCGTTCCGGCGAGGACGTGGCCGGTGGTTCCGACGACGGGGACTCCCGCTGATGAAGTATTTGCTCAAGGTGCTCAACGCGCTCTCGGTGCTCGTGATCGTGGCGGCGCTGCTGGTACTTCTCGCCGCCGTGTTCACCCCAGCTGGCGAGGTGCCCAGTGTCGCGGGGTACAGCTTCCTGCGCACGCTCACGGGGAGCATGGAACCCGCGATCCCGGTTCACTCGCTCGTGGTCGTGGAGCGCGCGGACGCCAACGAACTCGAGGTTGGGGACGTGATTACGTTCAAATCGACCAACGATGCGCTCGAGGGGTCGCTGAACACGCACCGAATCGTGGCCGTCGATGATTCGGGCGCCGAGCCGGTGTTTCGCACCAAGGGCGACGCGAACGTGGTCGAGGACGCCGAGGCCGTGCGCGCGGAGAACGTCGTGGGCCGCGTGGTTTTCGTGTCCGAGGGGGTGGGCATCGTGGCGTCTCTGCTCTCGAATCCGTTGCTCTTCTTCCCGCTGATTGTGATGCCGCTGACTGTGCTGCTCGTGATCGAGATCGCTCGGATGGTGCGCTCGGCGCAGGAGGTCGCGCATGCCGAGGACGAGCTCGCGCTTCGCGAGGCCGTGGAGGAGATTCGCCGCCGCCGCGCTGCTGCCGCTGCAGCAGACGGTCCCGCTGCGGGGGAGGCCGCGGATGTGGGGGAGCCCGGCGGGGACTCGGTTGTATGCGCGGACGACGTGGGCCTGACCGCAAAGGATTTCGGTGAGGGCCGGGCCGCCGGCGCAACCGATGATGGCCCGGCCGCGATGGACGGCCAGGAGGCGAGACCGGGTTCGGCTACGAACGAGCCTGATGATGACCCGGTTTCAGACGGGCTCGACAAGGGATGAGCTGTTGGCGAGCCTGCGGAGACGTCAATTGCCGGTGACGGGCCTGCAGCGTGAGCAGTGCACGACCGTGGGCGAATTCCGTTGCTTTGGTCGCTGACGAAGCCTGTCATGGCTCCGATTGTCGGTAATGGGCCGGCGGCGGGGCCTGGCACAATCGCGAAAGCGTACGACGTCGGCTGTACCTCCGGTAGCTCACGGTCAATACGACGGGGCTCGACTATGAACGGGCCCACCGAGAACCTGGTTCTAGACGTGCGTGTCGTAACGCGCTGCGCCCGATTTTGCCGTAGGCGCAACGCGGTCGATTGACCGGCATTGGGCGATTCCGTCGGGGCTGCGGGCAATGGGCCCGTGCTGGGCAAAACCGTCGAAGACGTTTCGCCCGACGATTCATTTTGCGAAGCTTATGTGACCCTGAAGTCGTGCATACAGATATTGGTAATCCTCTAGGACTGGATTACTAAATAGTGCGAAATTTAGAAGCAGTTTTGCGAATAGCCAGGGTGCTAAGCGGAACCACTCCCTCAGCCTTGGCGTTTTCCTGGCATTTCTTGCTGTTCAGTGGGCATCTGTCCGATTTGTCCCAATACTGCTTCTAAATTTCGTACTTTCTTTCAAAAGTTTCTCTCGAGATGCCTCTACCGATGCATTATTCGCTCAGCCGGCTTTAAGGCGGGATTGTCTCGGGCCTGCTTTTCGGAAAGCCTCGTCGTCGGTTTGACTTGAGTCGGCCGTTGGGGCCGTGCCGAACGTTCGACGGCGTTCTATTTTTGTTAGCTAAGCAATCCTGCCCGCTGAAGTCTCTGGAAGATTTCTGCTCGGCAACTCTTTCTGTTGGCGGGGGGGGGACGGGCTTCCTCGCCAAAACCCATCTGCTGGTATGGATAACAGCAGTCTTGGTATGAATCCCATCCGCTGTCGCTATGCCGGTGACTACGGACACGATTCTTCAGCGCGGCTTTCTTCTTTGCTGGTTAACTGGCGGCTTTTGGGCGAACACCCTCCTTGCGTCCGTGTTCACGAACCGGATTCGGTTGATTGTGGCGGAAACCCTGGGACGTTTGTCGTATTACGGCGGAGGGCGGTTGCGACGGCCGTTTCCTAAAGTAAACTGGCTATAAATACGTCGGTCAATATCCGGCCGTTTTCCGGCGTGAGGTCGAGTGGCAACGCGACAACCAGACAGATAGGAATGGGTCTATGACCAGAGTTTTGTTCATTTGTCACGGAAACATCTGCCGCTCCACCATGGCGCAGTTCGTGTTCGAGGAGCTCGTGCGCCGCGCAGGGCGCGAGGACGAGTTCGTCGTCGATTCAGCCGCCACGAGCACGGAAGAGATCGGCAATCCGCCGCACCACGGTACCCTGAACAAGTTGCGCGAGGTCGGCATCCCGACGCGCCGTCACCGGGCGCGCCGCATCACGCGCGACGAGTACGGCGACTGGGACCACATCATATATATGGACAGGGAGAACGCCTGGGGTCTCGAGCGCATTCTGCACGGGGACCCGTACGGTAAGGTCAGCCGGCTGCTCGACTGGACCGACGCGCCCGGCGACGTGGCGGACCCTTGGTATACCGGCGATTTCGACGCGACCTACCGCGACGTGCTCGCCGGCTGCGAGGCGCTTCTCGCCAAGTTGTAGGGGGCATGGGGTGCCAGAGTGTCCGCCTAGCATAAAAACCGCCTCGTGGGATTTCTTGGCGGGAACTGCGGAGACGGCTCGCTTCCGGGTTGGCGCTATGGCACTAAGCGAAAACGACGCCCCCGTTGGGAATGTGCTCATACCAACGGTGGCGTCGTTTTACGGGCCGGACGAGCGGTGCATTTACTCGCGTGCGGGGAGTCGCTTTAAACGGCTTTGTCTCGAGTGCAGGGGTCTTTGTGCAACCAAACATCGACTTTGCGGCAGATTACTGGGTTTTTCGCTTGAGCGGAAGTTTGCCAACTGGGCAAACGTCGGGCAGTGAGTCTGATTGGCCCATTGCGAAGGCGATAATCAAGGATATTTGCCGCAAAGTCGAAGTTTGGCTGCAATTATTCTGGCCTCACGCGCGCCTGGCCGCCCGCTCCCGGGCCTCGGCCGCGTCCCGGCTTACGCACAGCGCCTCACATCGGCGGGCGCTTGCCGCTGCGCTGGGCGCCGGCCTTCCGTAAACCCAGTGCTGCAAACCCTACGCTGGTCATTGTGTCCATATAAGCCAATGTTGCCCGAATCCCGGCGCCCTCGCGAGGGCGGTGGGCTAAACTGGCGGGGCATTGATTCCCCATCACAAACAAAGGAGGCGCATATGGCAAATCACGAGAGCGCATCCTGCGTCATTCGCGCGCGGGGCCTGACCAAGACCTACGGCAGCGCAAACGCCGTCGACCACCTGGATATGAGCGTTTATGAGGGCGACATCTACGGTTTCGTTGGCCGTAACGGCGCCGGCAAGTCCACCACAATGAAGATGGTCTGCGGGCTTATCGCAGCCACCACGGGCGAGCTCGAAGTCCTCGGCCACGACCCCGCGACGTTCGACGGCCCCACCGGCGTCGGCGCCATCATCGAGGCTCCTGGCCTGCTCAACAAGCTGAGCGCCAAGGAGAACCTCGTCTACAAGGCCATCGCCCTGGGCGTGGCCGACCCCGAGGCCATGGCAGACGAGCTGCTCGGGATCGTCAACCTCGCGAACACGGGCTCGAAGACCGCGGCCCAGTTCTCGCTCGGCATGCGCCAGCGCCTCGGCATTGCGCTCGCGATGGTCGGCAACCCCAAGGTCCTGCTGCTTGACGAGCCGTTCAACGGGCTTGACCCCGCCGCCACTCACGAGATGCGCCAGACCCTGCAGCGTCTGAACAAGGAGCGCGGCCTCACCATCGTCGTCTCCACGCACGTCCTGGACCAGCTCAATCGCTTTGCCACGCGCTTCGGCGTGATCAGCGCCGGCAAGATGGTCACCGAGTTTGACGCCGCTCGCATGGCCCGCATGGCCGCCGGCGCCGTCCGTGTGCGCTGCACGGATATGGATGCTGCACGCAGGGCGATCGCCGCCGCGCTGCCCGGCGCCGACATCGAGCTCGCCGACGACGGGGCCCTCGAGGTCTCTGGGGAGGGCGTCGAGCTTGAGGATGTCTCGCTCGCGATTTATCGCGCGAACCTCCAGGTCCTCGAGCTCGTCCGAAACAAGCGCGACGTCGAGGACTTCTTCCTCGAGCTTATGAACGATTCCGCAAAGACGTCCAAGGGAGGCCGATAACATGGCACCGCTTCTTCGCGCCGACCTGCGCCGCCTCGCGCGGCCCCATGGCTCCTTCCTCTTTTACCTGGCCATCTTCCTCGCGTTCGTGCTCCTGACGGTGGTCGGCGCCCCGCTCGTCGTCAGCGCTTTCTCCGGCCTCAACCAAGGCACCGAGGCCGCTGCCCCGGCGTTTACCGGCTACGCCTCCTCGCTGAACCTCTTTACCGGCCTGCTCGCCATGGGCTGGGTGAGCCTCATGACGAGCTGGTGCGCGGCGAGCGTCTGCTGGGCTGATATGCGAGGCGGCTTCGATCGCACCATGATCGGCAGTTGCGGCAAGAAGGCCTATTACTCCGAGAAGCTCCTGCTCGCACTCGTGTTGAGCTGCGCGTTTCTCGTGGCCGGCATGGTCGTGAGCCTCGTTGCCGGCTTCGTCATGGGTCTCGAGTCGCTGAGCTCGCCCGTGTCTGTGCTGCTTTGGTTCGTTCTCGTCGCCCTCGAGTGCTGGGGCTGCGCGGCGCTTACGCTCGCCGTGCTTTGGGTGAGCAAGAGCAACACCCTTGCCTTCGGTGTGGGGCTCACGCTCGCCATGGGAATCGTCTCGGGCATCCTCAACATGAGCCTCGGCCCCATCCCGGGCGTCAACGAGGTCTGGAGCGAGGTCTCCTCCTGGCTTCCCAACGCCGCCTTCGCCCTCTTGCAGTCCGTGGACAACGGCGAGCTCGCGCTCGAGCTCATTGACGTGGCCCACATCCTCGTGCCCGCCGCCGTCTGCGTGGGCGTCGCCTACGTGGTCGCGAACAACGTGCTGCCCAAGCGCGACATGTAGCCAAAGCATAGAAGACGCGCCCGCGGCCGCGCAGGCCCGCGCGCCCAGAGCTCCCGCCCCGTCGGCCGCGTGCCGGCGGGGCGGGTCGCGTTCGGTTGAGGGGGCGCGGCCGGAATCTGCGTTTATGCTGCAGCGGTTATTGTTGTCCCCCTACGCGTATAAACTCGTAAGTCGCAAAAGCTATCGAGAGGAACACGCCCAGATGTATTCGGACCAGCCTTCCATATTCGATTCCGTCGGCTACGGCGGCGCCGGCTTCGCGCCCGCGGGCGGCGATTATGCTCCCGCCGGGCGCGATGCCGCCGGCGGTGCGACTGCCGGTTACGGGCTCGCCGACGCGGGCTACGACACTGCGGCCTACGGGCTCGCCGACGCGGCCTACGACCCTGCGGCCTACGGTTCCGCCGATGCCGACTACGCACCTCGTGACGCCGGCTACGATCCCGTCCCCGTAGATTATGTGCCTGCCGACGAGTCCTACCTGCCGCCCGAGGCGGGGGAGGGCGCCGTTCCCGTGACGCCGACCGCCACCATGGCCGACCCCACGCCGATGTGGGGTCCCGCGCCCAACCGGCCCGAGCTCGACCTCGAGGGGCTCAACCCCGCCCAGCGCGAGGCCGTCGAGACCACGCGCGGGCCGCTCCTCGTGCTCGCGGGCGCCGGTTCCGGAAAGACGCGCGTCCTCACCATGCGCATCGCCCACATGATCGCCGACGAGGGCGTCCGCCCCTGGCAGATCCTGGCCATCACCTTCACCAACAAGGCCGCCGCCGAGATGCGCGAGCGCCTGGGCGCGCTTCTTCCCGACGGCACGCGCGGCATGTGGGTCTGCACCTTCCACGCCATGTGCGTGCGCATGCTGCGGGAGGACGCGGAGGCCATCGGATACACGAACAACTTCACGATCTACGACGACGACGACTCGAACCGCATGGTCAAGTCCATCATGAACGACCTGCGCATCGACCAGAAGCAGTTCCCGGTCCGCTCTATCCGCTCAAAGATCAGCTCCGCGAAGAACGCCATGGTGTCCGCCGGCGAGCTGGAGAGCGCGCAGAACCCCGCCGACCGCGCGGCCGGACGCGTGATGCGCGCGCTCGATGCGCGCCTGGCCAAGGCCAACGCCATGGACTTCGACGACCTGCTCATCAAGGCCCTCGAGCTCCTCTCCAAGCATCCGGACGTGCTGGCCAAGTACCAGGACCGCTTCCAGCACATCAGCGTCGACGAGTACCAGGACACCAACCATGTCCAGTACGCCATCACCAACCTGCTCGCGGCCAAGTACCGCAACCTCATGGTCGTTGGCGACGACGATCAGTCCATCTATTCCTGGCGAGGCGCGGACATCCAGAACATCCTTGACTTCGAGAAGGACTACCCCGACGCCCGCACCGTGCGCCTGGAGCAGAACTACCGCTCCACCGGCCATATCCTCAATGCCGCGAACGCCGTGGTGGCCCACAACTCCCGCCGCAAGGAGAAGCGCCTCTTCACGGATTCGGGCGACGGCGAGAAGATCAAGCTCTTCCAGGCCTCCGACGAGCGCGACGAGGGCCGCTGGATCGGCTCGGAGATCGAGAAGCTCCACGACGGCGGCACGAGCTACGACGACATGGCCGTCTTCTACCGCATGAACTCGCAGTCCCGCGTGCTCGAGGACTTCCTGCTGCGCGCCGGCGTCCCGTACAAGATCGTCGGCGGCACGCGGTTCTTCGACCGCGCCGAGGTTCGCGACGTGACGGCCTATCTCAAGGCCGTGTGCAACCCCAACGACGACGTCTCGGTCCAGCGCGTGATCAACACCCCGCGCCGCGGCATCGGCTCGACCTCGGTGGCCAAGCTCCAGCAGCTCGCCTCCGACGAGGGCATCAGCTTCTTTGCCGCCTGCCAGCAGGGCATCTGCGAGACGGGGCTTCTCTCGCCGAAGGTGAGAAAGGCCCTCGCCGACTTCTGCGGCGTGATCGAGTCCGGCCGTCACGTGTCCGGCGAGCTCGCGAAGGTCGTGGACGCCATCGTGGACAAGGCGGGCCTCATCCGCGCCCTCGAGGCCGAGCACTCCGACGAGGCGGACGGCCGCATCGAGAACATCCGAGAGTTCATGAGCGTCGCCGCAGAGTTCGACGAGACGCACGACGCCGCCGCGGAGACGCTCGAGTCGCTCGAGCAGCTGCGCGCGGCGGGCGCGCTCGACGGGGCCGGCGCGGGCTCCGCCGGCGCGGTCGGCGCCCAGCCGGCCGCTGCCGCCTCCGACCTGCCGCCTGTTGCCTCCGAGAAGCTCCCGGCATTCCTCGAATGGCTCGCCTTGCGCTCGGACCTCGACTCGCTCGAGGGCCAGTCGAGCGCCGTCACGATGATGACGGTTCACGCTGCCAAGGGCCTCGAGTTTCCGGTCGTCTTCGTGTCCGGCATGGAGGAGGGCATCTTCCCGCATGTCAAGTACGGCGAGGAGAGCGCCGAGAGCATCGAGGAGGAGCGCCGCCTCGCCTATGTGGCCATCACGCGCGCCAGGAAGCGCCTCTACCTGACCTATGCCGCGACCCGCCGCACCTTTGGCGAGACGAGCCGCAACCCCGTGAGCCGCTTCCTTGACGAGATACCGCGCGAGGACTGCGAGCTCGACGGCGTGGGCAGCGCGGGCTTCTCCGGCCTCGGCTGGGAGAAGCGCGGCGACCGCCACGGGACCTTCGGCAGCGGCCGGGGCTCGGACGTCTACGGCGGCAACGTCTTCGGATCCCGCACGCGCTCCACGGGAGGCTCGCGCGAGCGCTCGGGCCTCGGCCAGGGCACGGTCCGGGGCACGGGCTCGGGTGCGGGCTTCGGCTCCCGCACGCGCACGACATCGGGCTCGACGGGCTACGGGGCCTCTTCGTCCGGCTACGCGTACAGCCCCTCCGGCTCCTCGAGCAGCTTCGGGTCCCGCACGCGCGTGGGCGGCGCGCGCGGCTCAGCCTCGGAGACGAGGCCCGTCGAGGCCCCGAGGAAGGCGCAGGCCGGTGATTCCTTCGCGGCCGGGGACCGCGTCTCCCACAAGATCTTCGGCCCGGGCGTGGTCGTCTCGACCACCAGGGACGCGATCGAGGTCAAGTTCACGCGCACGGGCAAGACCAAGAAGCTCCTCAAGGGCTTCGCGCCCCTCGTCAAGTTGGGCTAGGGGGACGCCGATGGAGCAGCAGATCGTCAGCTCAATCGACGAGCTCGTGCGTAAGGCGGTGGTCATCGCGGTGGCCGTGTGCGTCGCGCTCGTGGCGCAGCGGGTCGTGGTGCGCCTGACCAAGAAGGTGCTCGACTCCTCCGACGTGCCCAACGCCTCCATCTTCGTGAATATCCTGCGCGCGTTCATCTGGTCGTTCGCGCTTCTCTCCGTGATGAAGCCCGTGTTCGGCGTGGACCCGTCCGGCCTCATCACGGCGCTGGGCGTGGTCTCCGTGGCGATCTCGCTCGGCCTGCAGGACACCATCTCGAACATCATCGGCGGACTCGGCCTCATGATGGGCCGCGTGGTGCGCCCGGGCGACAAAGTCACCGTGGGCGGCACGACGGGCGTGGTCACGGACGTGACCTGGCGCTCGACCACGCTGCGCACGCGCGGCGGCGACGTGGACGTGATTCCCAACTCCGTCCTCAACAAGACCACGCTCACGCGCCTGGACGACGTGAACTCCGGCATGTGCAAGGTCGAGTTCGCGGTGGCTCCTGGGGCCGACCTCGACGCGGTGAGCGCCGAGGTGATCGCCGCCGCCGAGGAGGCGATCGGCGACGACCTCGACCCCCGTTACCGCACGGCGGTGTGCTTTACCGGCATCACGGCCTACGGCACGGAGGGCTTCGCCGCGCTGCACGTCGTCGACGGCGTGTACTTCTCGACCGCGCAGACCCGTCTCGTGCATGCGCTGCACGGCAAGCCTTGGCTCGCCCAGGCGCTTTAGCCGAGGTCCCTTTACCGAGAAAGGCATTCCCATGGAACTCATCGACAGCTTCACCGTGAACCACCTCACGCTCGAGCCGGGCGTCTACGTGAGCCGCCTGGACCGCGATCCCGCCACGGGCGCGGTGATCACCACCTTCGACCTGCGCCTTACTGCGCCGAACCGCGAGCCCGTGATGGACACCGCGGCCGTGCACGCCCTCGAGCACTTGGGCGCGACCTTCCTGCGCAACGACCCCGAGTGGTCGAGCCGCGTCGTTTACTTCGGGCCGATGGGCTGCCGCACCGGTTTCTACCTGGTGCTCTTTGGCGAGTATGCCTCGTCCGACGTGGTCGACCTCGTGCGTCGCTGCTTCGAGTTCGCCCGCGACTTCGAGGGCGAGATCCCCGGCGCCCAGCCCGCCGAGTGCGGAAACTGGCATGATGCCGACCTCAACCTCGCGCACTGGTGGGCGAGGCGCTACCTGGACCAGGCGCTTTACGGCATCGACGACGCGCACATGAGCTATCCCGCGTAGCAGGGCGGGAAGAGGGGAGTTTGCAATGAAGACGGGCATCATCGGGGCCATGGAGTCCGAGGTCGAGCTGCTCAAAGAGCAGATGGAGGGGGCCAAGGTCACGGCCGTCGCCGGCATGGAGTTCTGCGCCGGCAAGCTCGGCGGTGCGGACGTCGTCGTGGTCCAGTCCGGTATCGGCAAGGTGAACGCGGGCATCTGCGTGCAGGTCCTCGTGGACCGCTTCGGCGTGGGCCGTGTGATCAACACCGGCGTGGCGGGCTCGCTCGACGAGCGACTCGATGTGGGCGACCTCGTGGTCTCCACCGACTGCGCCATGCACGACTTCGACGTGACGCCGCTCGGCTACGCCCCCGGCCAGGTCCCCGGGCTCGACACCCTCGCCTTCCCGGCCGACGCCGGCATGCGTGAGTCGGTCTGCGCCGCCGCGGCCGCCGTCGCCCCCGACATCAAGGTCCTCGAGGGCCGCGTGGTCTCCGGCGACCAGTTCATCTCAGCCGCGGAACAGAAGGGGCGCATCCTCGCGACCTTCGGCGGCCTGTGCTGCGAGATGGAGGGCTGCGCCATCGCGCAGGCCGCTTATCTCAACGGCGTGCCCTTCGTCGTCGTCCGCGCCATCAGCGACAAGCCCGGCGCCGAGGGCCAGGTCGTCGACTACAACACCTTCGAGAAGAAGGCCGCCCGCGACTGCGCCGCGATTGTCGCTCGCATGGTCGCGGTGAAGTGAGGATTTGTATAGGAGGGATTTTGCTTAATAACTGGATAGTTAGTCGGTGACGGCGCGCTAATTGTATTTAACGGATACAAAGAATTCTAAGATTGTTTCCGGTTCGTTTCTAAATTAGAATAGAATTAGCGAATTCGCCTGCCCTTATTCAATCAGTGACATTCGTAGGATGAATTATGTCTCGAAATCTTAATCGCAGAGATTTTCTTTTCGCCTCATTCTCCGCTGTCACATCCCTTGCCGTCTTGAATATGCCGACTTTGGCTATCGCTTCGGAATCTGCTGAAGAAGAATCGCTAAGTCAAGAGGCCATTAGGGCTAGAATTCAAGTAATTAACGAGAAATATTCTGTTGGAGAGCTTCTTTCCGATGAGGACGCCTCTTTCATTTTGAAGTATGGCTCGCGGTCGGGGGCTCTTCAGACGAGGGGCACTGAAGGAAGACTCAATATTTCTGGCTCAAAATACGGAACTTCGATTGTCGGAACAGGATCCCTCTATTACAGAGAAGATGGTTTTTGGAAAACATATGGTTCTGATGCGACCATACGTGCCACCTCTGGAGGTACGCCTAAGTCCATGAAACTGACGATTTCCTGTGTTACTTATGGTGTTCTAGGAGAAGGCGGAGTGGTCCAGACCTACAACGACTCCGTGAGCGCTTCTTGTAGTAATAAATCTGTTTTCTCGTGCAATCCGCAAGAGAGATTTTGGGCAACAGCTGTGACCTATGCAGTGTCGGCGAAACTTGATGTCACCACGGCGTCTGGGAATTATTTTACGTTGCTTGCCGATTAAAAAGCGTCGTGCCCTCTGGATATTCTCTTTTACGGACTGCGACGGAATGTATGGGAACGTGCTTTAAGAACACACTTCGGAAGATTGCTCGTTTCGTGACCATCGTGTGCGGAGCTGCTACGGTGTTTTTCGCGATTTCTTTGGCTGTCGTTCCGCTGCTGTCGATATCAAACGATATTCGTCAGGTTGAAGTTGGGATTGCGATTCAGGTTCAGAACTTGATAATTTGCTTGCTGGCTATGTATGTCTGCTGGGCGCTTGAGCGTCTGTTGACGGGAAGAATGGAAGTTTACGAATCGATTTATCGTGTGTTTAGTTTCTTCTCGTTGGCATTTATAGCTGAAATGGGCCTTTCGTATGTTTGCTGTCTTTTCTCTGGCGAAAGCGTAGCAACCATCGTGTTAACATCGCCTTTCTCCGCGTTCCCTTCCTATCCCGACTGGTATAGGTGCCTGGAGACCTCTCTTGGAACTAATGCTGTGGTCTTCCGAATTGATATCTGGTCCGCAATTGTGGCTTTGGTATTCGGAATCGTATCTCAATTCATGACCTGGAAGAAGGTTGGCTAGTGAAAGCGATGGTGTCCAAGTCCCCTCGCTTTATAAAACTGTCCTGATAAATGAGCCTTACAGCCCCTGCACCGCCACGCCCACGAGCGTGGGGCCGGTGTGGACGAGAAGCGCCGGGCTGATCTCGCTGCGCACCACCTCGACGGAATTCTTCACGCGCTCCAGGAGCTTTGCCTCCATCGTCTCGTAGAGATCGGCGCACGCGGAGGTGCAGCTCACGGCCAGGCGGCACTTGGGGTAGCGCGCCGCCAGCCCCTCGATGAGCTTGATTTCGGTGTCGAGCGAGCGCTCCCAGCCGCGGGCCTTCTTTGCGATGGTGTAGTGGCCCTCATCGTCGCAGGTGAGCACCGGCTTGATGTTGAGCGCGCTGCCCAGGCGGTAGATGGCATCGCTGATACGTCCGCCGCGGCGAAGGAACTCGAGGTCGCGCACGGTAAAGAAGACGTCGGTGTTCTTTGCCACGAGGCCCAGGGTCTGCTCGAGGTCGCTCAGCGGCACGCCCTCCTCGATCTGACGCACGGCCTCCATGACGACCATGCCCGCCGCGACGCCGATGTTCAGCGTGTCCACCACGACGACGGGGAAGTCGTCCATGGTGCGCGCGACCATGCGCGCCGTCTCGCAGGTGGCCGAGAGGCCCGAGGAGATGCTCACGAAGACCGCGGAGGTGTAGCCGTCGGCCTTGGCGCGCGCGAACTCGTCGGAGATGCGCTCGGGGGAGGGCAGCGAGGTCTTGGGGATCTCCTGCTCGAAGCGCGCGATGATCTGGTCGGACGTGATGTCCACGCCGCTCTCGTAGCTCGTTCCGTCGGAGTAGTTCACGCGCAGGGGAATGACGCGCACGTCGTGGGCGGCGACGAAGTCTGCGGGGCAGTCCGATCCGGTGTCGGTGAGCACGGCGATGCGCTGGTCGTTCATGGGGTCTCTCCTCGTGGCCGCCCGCGTGCGCGGGGCGTGGTCAATCCGTGTTTTGGTCCATGATAACCTTGGACGTGGTTTTAAATACTAGATACTCTGATTGTGCAGAAAACGACAAGGGCGCACCCCCGCGCGGACACGAGCGCGCGTGCGCCCGGACGGGGGTCCTCATGGGCACGAAGCAGGCCGAGAAGTACGCGCAGGACGAGACCCGCCTGGCGGCTCTCCCGACGGCGCAGGTCAAGGCCTCCGCGCTCGCGGCCTACATGGCCTCCGTCCACGTGTACCGCTACGGCGAGCTGCCCCGCATCGACCTCTACCTCGACCAAGTCCTCACCCTCGTCTCGGAGGAGCTCGCCTTCATGTGCCTGCCCGACGAGCAGCCGATCACGGGCTCGATGGTCAACAACTACGTCAAGCAGCGCCTTCTCCCCGCGCCGAGGAAGAAGCGCTATACCCGCGAGCACGTGGCCACGCTGCTCTTCGTGTGCTCGCTCAAGCGCGTCTACTCGATTGCACAGCTGCAACAGATCATGGGTATGATTAACCGGGCGCACGTGGACGCCGCCGCGCTGTACGACGAGGTGGTCGCCGCGCTCGAGTGCGCGCTCGCCGAGCAGTTCGCCGTGGGCCCCGACTTCGTGGCCCCCGTCATGGAGCCGCGCATCCGCCCCGTCAACGACGCGGGCGAGGAGGTGGCGCCCGGCCTCGCGCGCGTGCTCGAGGCCGCGGTGGCGTCTCTTGCCGCCAAAGTCTACGTGGAGCAGACCCTGGCGCTCGCCGAATAAGGAGGCGGGCCGCCGAGAAGAGAAAGGCGATCATGCCCGCAAGCAACAATCCCCAGTCCGTTTCCGCCATCTATGAGGAGCCGGCCGTCATCAAGCGCGCGCAGCGCCGCGGCGCGCTCGCCGAGGTGACCTCCAACGGGACCGTCGCCGCGGCCGTCATGGTGGGGGCCGCGCTCCTTGCCCTCGTGGTGGCGAACAGCCCCGCCTACGAGGCCGTCGAGCACTTCCTGCTGCAGCCGCTGACCATCGGGTTCGGCTCCCTCCTCGCGTCCATGACGGTCGAGGCCTTCGTCAACGACTTCCTGATGGCGATCTTTTTCCTCCTCGTGGGCATCGAGCTCAAGTACGAGATGACCGTGGGCCAGCTGCGCAAGCCGCGCCAGGCCGCGCTGCCGATGCTCGCCGCCGTGGGCGGCGTGGCCGTCCCCGCCCTCATCTACCTGCTGCTCAACGCCGGCGGCCAGGCCCATGGCTGGGCCATCCCCATCGCCACGGACATCGCCTTCGCGCTCGGCATCGCGTCTCTTCTGGGCGATCGCATCAGCCCGGAGACGAAGGTCTTCTTCCAGACGCTCGCCATCGCCGACGACATCCTGGCCATCGTGGTCATCGCCGTTGCGTACGGGCAGTCGCCCAATATCGCCTGGTGCGCCGCCTCGGCGCTCGTGATCCTCGTGCTGTGGGGCCTCAACCGCGCGAAGGTCTACTCGCTCAAGCCCTACCTGCTCGTGGGCCTGGTCCTTTGGGTCTGCATGTACAGCTCGGGCATCCACGCCACGCTCGCGGGCGTGATCCTCGCCTTCGCGCTGCCCGCCCAGTCCGACGTCAAGCTCGCGGAGTTCGGCACCTGGCTCGGCGAGAAGGCCCAGGTCCTCGACGACCGCTACGACGACGAGGCCCATGTCCTCGGCCAGCACTCCTTTACCAAGGGCGCGATGCGCGTGGAGAGCGTCGTCCACCACGTCACGCCGCCGCTCGAGCGCATGGAGCACTACATCAGCGTGCCGGTGAACTTCCTCATCCTGCCCGTCTTCGCGTTCGTGAACGCGCAGGTGCGCCTGGTGGGCGCGGACTTCATGGCGGTCGTGTGCGACCCTGTGACCCTCGGCGTGTACTTTGGCGCCGTGCTCGGCAAGCCCATCGGCATCTTCGCCGTCACGTTCGTGCTGGTTAAGGTGGGTTTCGGCAAGCTGCCTGAGCACATGGACTGGGTGCAGGTGGGCGCCATCGGCATCATGGGCGGCCTCGGCTTCACGATGTCGATCCTCATCAGCGGCCTCGCCTTCGACGCGGCCTCCGAGATCATGGCGGCCAAGTGCGCCATTCTCCTGGGGTCCCTCACCTCGGCGATTCTGGGAATCGTTTTCACCCGCGTGGCCACGGGCCGGCGTCAAGCGGGCGCGGGCAAGGACGCGCGGTAGGCGCGTGGCGGGCGCGGCGCGGACGAGGCCGGCGAGAAGGGCGCCCGCGCCTCGTTCGCCCGGGGCGCGGGCGGTGAGAAGGGCGCGCGGGCGGACCGCGATGCGTGGGCCGCGGATTGCCGACCGTGCCCTGCAGCCGCGCCCCGCGCTTCTTGCCGCTGCGGCCCGAAGGGGAAACCCCGCCGAGGTTTGGGGGTATCCTCGTATGCATCGGTCGAATCGGTTGGGGGAGTCCGCATGAGCGGTTTCAAGAGATTGTGCAAGGTCGTCTTCGCGCTCGCCGGCGTCTTCACGCTGGGGGCGCTCGGCCTTACGTGGGTGGGGCCGTGGCGAGACGTCGCCTCGGCAATGATGGTCGTCGACGGCTATTGGTACGCGCTGCAGGCATGCGCCGCGATCACGGCGCTCGGCCTCGTGGTCGAGCTTCTGAGCGGGCTCTTCTCCCGCAAGGTGCGCACGGTGCAGGTCGCCACGGTCGACGGCGGCGCCATAACCGTCACGCGCGAGGCCATCGCGAGCCAGGCCACGCACGTGGTCGAGGCGGACGGCACCTGTACCGCGTCCAAGGTCAACGTGGACGCGAAGCCCCGCGGGCACGTGCGCGTCTCCGTGCGCGTTTTGCCGCACGAGACGGTCGACGTGGTGGTCAAGGGCGCCCAGCTCCATGAGGAGCTGTTGCAGGGGCTCGCCGCCGTGTGCGGCAACACCGTCGAGGACGTGAGCCTCGAGTTCGTCGAGCCGCGCTCGTACACGGCGGCCGCCGTGGCGGAGGACGAGCTTCCCGACGCCCCCGAGCAGGCCTCGGCCCCGCAGGGCGCGGACGGGGCCGGCGAGACCGATTCCACGAGCGAGATCACGGTGCCCATGGGCACTTCCAAGGAGGTTTAACGCATGGCGGATCAGAAGCGCACGCCGCGCGCCCGCGTGGATTTCGGCGCGCCGGGCGACGTCATCGAGGCCGAGGCGCGCGTCCTCGGCGAGGAAGGCGCGGCCGGCGGAAAAGGCGACGACGGCAAGAGGGGCGCCGCTGCGGGCGACCCGGCAGGTACCGGCGGCCAGGAGTTCAAGGACGCCGGACGGCGCGTGAGCGGCTGGGTGGGCAGGACGCTTCCCGGCCATGAGCACGCCTTTTGGGGCGGCGTGCTGGGCTTCGTCATCGGCGTGCTGCTCTTCTGGGTCGGCCCGGTGAAGACGCTCGTGGTGGCCGTTCTCGCCTTGGCCGGCGTCGCCGTGGGCCAGGCGGCCGACGGCGACCCGAAGATCATCAATTTCCTGCGGCAATTCTTCTCATCAAACAGTTAACGGCCAGAGCGGGCACGACGCCCGAGGGCAAACGGTCGGCGCGGGCACGACGCCCGAGAGAGCGAGGTAACGAATGAGCACTATCGAGAACGGCGGGGACGCTGAGGTCCAGAAGGTCGTGGATGCGGTCGAGGTCGAGGAGCTGGACGGCGACGGCGCCGAGCTTCTCGGCATCGACGATGAGGCCGGGACGGACATCGACCTCTCGTCTGGCGAGGACGACGAGGATTCCGAGGATTCCCTGACCTTCTCCAACGGCGTCATCGAGAAGATCGTCGCGCTCGCCATGCGCGACGTCCCCGGCGTCGTGGGCATGAAGGGCAGCTGGTTCAACCGCGTGCAGGACGCCTTCGGCGCGTCCGACTCCACCAAGGGCGTCACCGTGGAGGTCACGCCGGAAAGCGCGGTGCGCGTGAACATCAGCGTGCTCATCGAGTACGGCGCCTATGCCCCGCAGGTCTTCGAGGACGTGAAGAAGGCCGTGGTCAAGCAGGTTACCGGTATGACGGGCCTCGAGGTAGCGGGCGTGAACCTGCGCATCGAGGACGTCCTTACCCCCGAGGAGTTCGACCGCTCCAAGAAGGAGCCCAAGGTCGACGAGGACGCCCCTGAGGAGGAGTAACCGCGGCGAGAGGGGCTTAGGGCATGTTTTATAACTACGTCGAGATGAGCGACGGCACGCAAATCGCCTACTCCAGCTTTCTGGAGGACGGTACTGTGGAGATCGGCATCGAGCGCCCGGTCGAGGATGGTTTTGATTCAGCCCGCTGTCTGTTGCCGGCCTTCGCGTGGAGCGCTGTCGAGGGCTTTGGCGATACTGAGGTAGCGGAGCTCGAACGCTACCTGAGGAACAACATGCCACTCATCTGGAGGCTCGCCGGAGAGGTCTCGAAGACGTATGCCTAAATCGGAGTGACGCTATTTCTGTATTTGTACTGATCGGGGCCCGCGAGTGCGGGCCCTTCTTTGTGCGTGAGTCGGCTCGGGCGGCAGGCGCCCGGGCGGCGTTGCTCGGGCCGCGGGGGCCGGGCGGCGGTGCCCGATGTGAGAGAATGCCCAGCGCAATCAACCAAAGGAGAACCATGTCGCAGAGAATGACCTCGAAGCTCGATGCCCATACGGTCCGGCGGACCCTCGCGCGCTTCTGGGACGTCACGCGGGAGCAGCCGGGCATCGCGCTTCTCTCTGTGGTGACGTCGGTGGGGTATATCCTGCTGCTCACCTTTGCGAACACCTTCGTCATGGGCCTCATCGTGGACCGCGTGCAGGCGTCTCCTGTGGCTGCGGACCAGGTTGTGGAGGTCTTCGCGCCCTATGTGGCGGCGCTCGTGGCGGTCAACCTCGTGGGGCAGGTCTTCTCCAAGCTCCAGGACTACACCGTCTACAAGCTGGAGATCAACGGCAACTACCGCCTGAGCCGCCTGTGCTTCAGCACGCTTTCCAATCAGTCGATGACCTTCCACACGAGTCGCTTCGGCGGGTCGCTCGTGAGCCAGACGAGCCGCTTTACCGGCGGGTACACGGCGCTCGTGGACGTGTGCGTGTATTCGCTTATCCCCACGGTCACCTCGGTGGTGTGCACCGTCGCCGTGCTTGCGCCCGCGGTGCCGGCCTTCACCGCTATCTTGATTGTGATCATGGCCATCTACCTGGCGTTTGTTTGGGCCATGTACAAGCGAATCCTGCCGCTTTCCGCCGCCACGTCCAAGGCGCAGAACCGGCTCTCGGGCGTGTTGTCGGACGCCGTGACGAACATCCTGGCCGTCAAGACCTGTGGCCGTGAGGACTTCGAGCGCGAGCTCTTCGATGCCGCCGACCGCGACGCCCGCGAGGCCGAGACCGCCTCGATGCGCGCCATGATGCGCCGAAACTTCACCACGAGCGGGCTTATCGTCGTGACCATGGGAATCGTTTCCGTGTTCGTGGCGGGCGGCAACGCGTGGTTCGGTATCTCCGCGGGCACGCTGGTCATGATCTTTACCTACACGTACAACCTCACCATGCGCCTCAACTACGTGAGCTCGATGATGCAGCGGATCAACCGCGCCCTGGGCGACGCCGCCGAGATGACGCGCGTGCTCGACGAGCCGCTGCTGGTGGCAGACGCCCCGGACGCGCCCGAGCTCGAGGTGAGCGCCGGCGCCATCGACTTCGAGCACCTGGGCTTCGCATACCGCGACGCCGCGGCCGGCGAGAAGGTCTTCTCCGACCTCACGCTGCGCATTCCCGCAGGCCAGCGCGTCGGCCTGGTCGGGCGCTCCGGTTCCGGCAAGACCACGTTCACCAAGCTGCTGCTGCGACTGGACGATGTGCAGGACGGCCGCGTGCTCATCGACGGGCAGGACGTGAGCGCCTGCACGCAGCAGAGCCTTCGCCGTCAGGTTGCCTACGTGCCGCAGGAGGCGCTTCTCTTCCACCGGTCCATCCGCGAGAACATCGCCTACGGGCGTCCGGACGCGAACGACGCCGAGGTGAGAAGGGCGGCCGAGCTCGCGTGTGCGCTCGAGTTCATCGACCGGCTTCCGGCCGGCATGGACACGATGGTGGGCGAGCGCGGCGTCAAGCTTTCCGGCGGGCAGCGGCAACGCGTGGCCATTGCGCGCGCGATTCTTTCCGACTGCCCGATCCTGGTGCTCGACGAGGCCACGAGCGCGCTCGACTCCGAGTCCGAGGCGCTCGTTCAGCAGGCGCTCGAGAACCTGATGCGCGGGCGTACGAGCATCGTGGTCGCGCATCGGCTCTCGACGGTAGCGTCGCTCGACCGTATCGTGGTGCTCTCCGACGGAGAGATCGTGGAGGATGGCACGCACGACGAGCTTGTGGCCGCCGGCGGCGAATATGCCGGCCTGTGGAGCCGCCAGACCGGCGCCTTCCTCGAGGCGTAGACGCCGGGGCGCAGCGGGGGCGTGGCGGGCTTCTCTCCACGCGGCGGGCTTCTTGCCGCGCGAGGCGCTTCTCGCCGCCTGCGCTAGACTAGTTCGACGGCGGCGCGAGCGGCGTCGCGCGACATCGAGGGGAAACCGATGAAGAACACCCAGCTCCTGCTGATCAACGACATGTGCGGCTACGGCAAGGTGGCGCTCTCCGCCATGCTGCCCGTGCTCTCGCACATGGGCTACCGCATCCACAACCTGCCGACGGCCCTGGTCTCGGACACGCTCAACTACCCCAAGTTCTACATACACGACACGACCGAGTACGTGCGCCAGAGCCTGGCCATCTGGGAGGAGCTCGGCTTCGAGTTCGACGCCATCTCGACCGGGTTCATCGCGTCCGAGGAAGAGACGCGCATCATCTCCGACTTCTGCCATGCGCGCGCCGAGCGGGGCACCAAGGTGTTCGTCGACCCGATCATGGCCGACAACGGCAAGCTCTACGCCGGTGTGCCGGAGACGACCATCGGCCTCATGCGCGACCTCGTGGCCTGCGCGGACTACACCGTGCCCAACTACACCGAGGCGTGCCTGCTCACGGGCACGCCCATGGGGGCCCAGATGAGCGGGGAAGAGGCGCGCTCCCTCGTGCTCGCGATCCGCCGGCTCGGCGCGAAGTCCGTGGTGGTCACGAGCTGCAAGGTCGACGGCGCGGACGCCATCGTGGGCTACGACCATGTGGCGGGCGAGTACTTTACCGTGCCGTTCGACATGATCCCGGTGTACTTCCCGGGCACGGGCGACACGTTCTCGAGCGTGCTTCTCGGCCGCGTGATGCGCGGCTGGACGCTCGAGCGGGCGACGCAGGACGCGGCGCGCGTGGTGCGCGAGCTCATCGCCCGCAATGCCGACCAGGAGGACAAGTCCGCCGGGCTTCCCATCGAGGCGTGCCTGGACGTGATCGATCATGTGTAGCGTCGGGGGAGAGACAAACGCTGCGGTCGGCCCTGGAGCCGGCGCGGGTGTCGGCGCCGAGGACATGTGGGCGCCCGCCGACGAGACGGGGTCCGAGCCTCTTGCCGCCGCCAAGCCCGCAGGCGCGCCGCGCGGCAAGCGGCCCCGCATCCGCATCACGTGCGTGGACCAGCTGGGGGAGTGCCGCTGCCACCACGGGCACAAGCCGGGCGACGTCTTCGACTTCGACCGCGACCGCGGCCGGCTCTGCCCCATGGCCTGTCATGTGGGCTTCCCCTATATCGACATCCTGCGCTACGGCGGCACCGTCCCTGGCAACGACCCCGGATGCGCGAAGTTCTGCTGCCCCGAGGTCGATACGCTCAACGTGTTTCTCGCCGAGCTGGTGGAGCGGTAGGCGTCAGCCGGCAAGCAGGAGCGCGGCGAGAAGGGCGGCTTGCCCGCAGGCGTTCACGCACTGTTCGAGCCAGTTGGAGCGGGCACTCGTCTGGTCGCGATGGCCCGCGAAGTGACCCATCGCGCACATGCACGCGGCCCAGGCAAGAAGAAACACGAGCGACGGCAGCTCCGCGAGGCTCGCCAATAGGCCCGCTACCTGGGCATGGTTGATGGCGGCTCCCGCAATCATGAGCACGAACCCCACGGGCATGACAGAGCGCATCTGTCGGCTGAGCCAAGCGACGTTGCGCCGCGCCACGGCGATGAGGAGCTTCCAGCAGACCTTGCCCGCGCCACCCGCGAACGCGACCGCGGCGCCGGCGACGAAGACGGGGCTCTGCGCCCGCGCGCCGAAGACGGCCGCGCTTGCGCAGAAGAGCGCCACCGGCACGGCATCTACCAGTGCGAGCGCGAGGGTGAAGCCCTCGGGGAGGTCGGTTCCTGCGGGCTCGGGCTTGGGCACGTTCACGTTTTCGTTTGCGGCCTCGGCCTCTCCCTTGTCCGCCGGCTTCGAGACGGCGCCTGCGTTTCTTGCCGACTTCGCCTCGCTCATTCCGTGCCCCTCTCTCCAGAATTTGAACTGAGGTCAATTCTACTCCGCAGCAGGCGCATACTGGATTCACGCAACGTTTGGAGGCAAAGCATGCAGTTCTGGATTCTGTTCGTCGTCGCGCTCGTGGTGAGCTCGATCGGCTGGAAGAAGTTCGTCTGGTTCATCTCGCTGGGGTACGGATTCTCGATGGCAGCGATCGGGGCGGCGCTCATCGCGATGTTCGCGGGCGGCCTTGGGCCGGCGAGCCTCGCCATCTGCCTCATGCTCGTGGTCTACGGCTTGCGACTCGGCATCTACCTCGCCGTGCGCGAGAAGAAGAGCGCGGCGTACAATCACGTGATGAAGACACAGGTCAACGATGGGTCCGGGATGTCCGTGCCCCTGAAGGCCGTCGTCTGGGCCGTGTGCGCGCTGCTCTACGTCTGCGAGGCGAGCCCTGTGCTCTGGCGCCTGGCCAATGGCTGCGGCGACGACGCCTTCGCCGTCGCGGGCGCGCTTCTCATGGCTGCCGGCATCATCCTGGAATCGGCCGCCGACCTGCAGAAGACCGCCCAGAAGCGAGAGAACCCGCGGCGCTTCTGCGACAAGGGCCTCTACGCGTTCGTCCGTTGCCCGAACTACCTCGGCGAGGTCCTGACCTGGACGGGCATGCTCGTCTCCGGCTTCTCGGCGTGCTCCGGCGCATGGCAGTGGGCGGCCGCTGTCGCGGGCTGGGTCGGCATCGTCTACGTCATGTTCGGCGGCGCGCGCCGGCTCGAGCTGCGCCAGAACAAGAACTACGGCGCCGACCCCGAGTACCAGGCTTACGTGAAGAAGACCCCGATTCTGTTGCCTTTCGTCCCGCTCTACAGCGTGGCGGGGTGCACTTGGCTCAAGGGGTAGTGCGCGCGTCAACCTAGAGCACGCGCTTCAACCTTTTATACGCAGGCGGGCGGCGAGAAGGAAGCTCCTCTCGCTGCCCGTTTTCATGCCGCGCTGCCTGCGGTTCGTTGCTCGCAGCCTTCCCGTGCCCTCACCCGCGACCGCACGTGCTTCTCGCCTACTTGACCTCGAACGGCGAGTCCTCGCCGCGATCGAAGGCGAGAAGCGCCTCGACGTTGCTGCTCACCATGTGGTCGACGGCCTCTTCGGTGTAGAAGGCCATGTGCGGCGTGACGATCACGTTGGGGAAGGCCGTGAGGAGCGCGCGGTCGCGGTTGGGCAGGACGTCGCGGCTGCGGTCGAGGTAGTAGAGGCCGGCCTCGTTCTCGATGGTGTCGAGGGCCGCCGCGCCGACCTTGCCGGACTCGAGCGCGTCCACGAGCGCGGCCGTGTCGATAAGCGCGCCGCGGGCCGCGTTGACGATGACGACGCCGTCCTTCATGCGCGCGAGCTTGTCGGCTCCGATCATGTGGTCGTTCTCGGGGAGCCCCGGCGCGTGGAGCGTGACCACGTCCGACACAGCGAGAAGCTCGTCGAGCTCGACGTACTCGACCGCGTCCGCGAGCGCGGCCTTGGGGTGGGGGTCGCAGGCGACCATGCGCGCGCCGAAGCCGGCGAGGCGGCGGATGACGGCCTCGCCGATGCGGCCCGTGCCCACGACGCCCACGGTGCAGGAGCTGAGCGTGCGGCCGATCTTTCCGCGGAGCTCGAAGTCCTGGTAGGCGGCCGCGGCGTCCACGAGCTTGGCCTTGCGCAGGGTCATGAGGATGAGCATGACGGTGTAGTCGGCCACGCCGTCGGGCGGGTAGGCCGCGTGGCCCACGCGGATGCCGACGCGCGCGGCCGCGGCGAGGTCGATGTGGTCATAGCCGATGGAGCGCGTGGCGATGCCTCGGATGCCCATGGCCGCGTAGCGCTCGAGCAGCTCGGGCGTCATCGGGTTCGTGATGATGGTCAGCGCGTCGTAGCCGCGGGCCAGCTCGGCGTTCTCCAGCGTGGGGTACTCGCTCGTCCAACCGTACTCGAAGCCGTGCCTTGCGGCCTGGGCGTCCAAAAACGCGAGCTCGTCGTACTCGCGCAGGGAATAAGCGAACAGCTTCATGGTGGGGAGTCCCTTCTCATGGCGGGGTTTCTTGCTACCACTGTAGCGCGGGGAGGCGTCGTTGCCTGATGGCGGGCCTTTGGATGCTCGTCTTTCGGCAATCGGACGAATCGCCGAGTCCTGGACACGCGTCGTCTCAAGGGCAACCGTGTTGCGAAATACGTGGTGATGGCACAGAAGCGGACGTTGCCGTTGCGTAAACGGGGGTGATGGCAGCCAGAGGGGGTGGCGCGTTGCGTAAATAGGGGTGATGGCAGGGATTCGCCATGGATACTCTGCCATCACCCCGAATTACGCAACAGGAGGGCCTCGTTTCTTGCCATCACCCCGATTTTCGCAACGCGTCGATGAGCCCGGCTGCCATCACCCCGTTTTTCACAACGCCTTCGTCCGTGCGACTCTCTCACCCTGCCCGCGTCTCCGAACGGAAATAAAGTCATCCAGCCAAGCTATTTGATCCGCACCGTCATGGCCGGCAACCAAATGTCGACTTTGCTGCAAATTATCGGCTTGCGCGTTCCAATGGAGCGATGCGAGGAATCGGCGACCTGCGGTTTCACAAAATGGAATGGTAGCGAACGGTCCAGAGCGCGCCCCTCGAGCGTAATTTCTGCCGCAATCTCGAAGTTTCGTTGCAAGGCATGTGCCGCGGTTCGATCTAGGGGCCATGGCGCTTATGCGCCCTGTCCCTAAACCGCCAGCAGGTTTTCCTGAGAAGTACCGAGGATTTGCATTATGGCCCACGACCAGAGCCATACGGCCGCGTCGTCGGCGGCAAGAACGGCGTCGGCGGCAGTTTAGCCGCCCGGCCCGTGCGGGCGATTTCCGGGCGACGCGTCTACCTGCGGCTCTTCAAGCCCCGGGTGCGGGCCTACTCGGGGAGCCGTCTAAAAACTGCCGCCGACTCGGGTCCCCGCGCACCGCGGGCGGCCGGCGGCTCGGCCTATGCGCGATATTGTGTGACATGGTCTGTTTTTGGAACGCTGACCCTGCTGCTCTCAAAGGCGCGCATCGCCGCTGGTCAACACGTTGTTTATGGTATTTGAGCTGGGTCTCTGCAAGAATGTGAATTGCGCAAGGGAGCGCGAGGGTCCCAGACGACGAAAGGGGAGCACCATGTCCAAGAAGATCAGCGAGAAGCTCGGCACTTCTGTTTTCGAGACCATTGACGATACCAATCTCTCCCACGTCATCGGCGGCCTGAGAAACAACGGGCTCGGGCTCCTCACCCTGGCCTCCGAAGACGGCAAGGGCGCCCCCGCCGAGGACCGCGACAACTACATCCCGGTGCCTCCGATCGTGTAGCCGCATCTCGCGCGCGCAGCCCGAGCGGCCTGGCTGGACACGTCCGGTCGGGTCGCTCCCTACATCGGCAGCCTGTGCAGGGGACGCGCGGGCCGAACCATCAAGAACAACCTGTTGACCAGGATTTTTTGCTCAGCTATGGCTCTCGGCGGTGTTACCATCTGAAGCCGCGGGGGAATCCAGCTTCGAAGAAAGGGCCCTTCCATGTGCGAGAACAAGCGACAGCTTACCGACCAGGAACTCGGCTCCGCCTCCGGCGGCGACACCTTGGATATACTCCGGAGGATCTGGAACGGCGAGAGGCCGACTTCGCTGGTTAAAGACGCCAATATGCAAGAGGTCGGCTCGTACTGGGGCGGCCAGCTCTATTACTATCCGTGCTCGCAGTGCGGCCACCCAATGCACGACCTGCGCGGCGGCGTGCTGCGCTGCGACGCCTGCGGAAACCTGACCAACCTGCCTCTGATCGAACCTTGGGGCGGCACCGAGGAAGAGCTCAAGGTTGCCGCGGGCTAAGGACTCTCCGGGCTCAAAGCCGAGGCCTTTCCTTCCACGCCCTCCTGCCGAACTCCCGGCAGGAGGGCGTTTTCATGGGGGCGGCGGGCCTCACTGCGCATCTCGCAAACGCAAAGTAACCCGGTTCGAACTATTTCCCAGGTTTGGGTTGAATTCACCGCGAGTTAGTACTAGGTTACTTAACGTATGTATTGTTTACATTAGCCAACTTTTCATCGGCGGGCGGCTTGTAATCGCCTACGAACGATGGGGGTAGGAGGAAGAATGTCTCTGGAGGGCGCAATGCAGGGTGTGGCAACCAGTTCCGCCGCTCCCGTGAGCGTAGCGGGCGCGTTTCCGCTCGCCATGCTCGGCGAGGACGAGACCGCAAGGGTCGTCAAGGTCAAGGGCGGCGCCGAGCTCAGGAAGCATCTCTCCGACCTGGGGCTCGTCGAGGGAGCCGAGGTCACCGTCGTCTCCCGCGTTTCCGGCGACGTCATCGTCAACGTCAAGGGCGCGCGCCTCGCGCTCAACCGCACCATGTCGTCCCACGTCATGGTCTCTCTCTAGGTTCGTCTTCCGCCCCGCGCCGCAGTGCCTCCGGGGCGGAGTCGCGCATTTTTTGGAAGGGCCGGCCTCCCGCCGGCAAAGAGAAAGGGAATTGATGGCAACTCTCAAGGATGTGAAGGTGGGCCAGAGCGCCGACGTCGCCAAGCTGACCGGCACCGGCGCCCTCAAGCGCCGCATCATGGACATGGGCCTCACCAAGGGCACCCACGTCTATGTGAATAAGGTGGCCCCGCTCGGCGACCCGATCGAGCTCACCGTCCGCGGCTATGAGCTCACCATCCGCCGCGACGAGGCCGCGAGCATCGAGGTCACCGGCGTCCGCGACGGCGAGTAACCAAGGGTTCGCAAGGGTGGGCGAACCCTCTTTTTAAGGGTATCGAGTTACCTCTTTCTAACTCCCTGACCTCCCCAAACGTTCCCGAATCACCTCACGCACGATCCCTTAAGAAAGGCAAGGAATGGCAGATACGTTCATTGGTCTCGCAGGCAACCCGAACTGCGGCAAGACCACGCTCTTCAACGAGCTCACCGGCTCGAACGGCTACGTCGGCAACTGGCCCGGCGTCACCGTCGAGAAGAAGCAGGCCAAGTGGAAGGCCGATAAGTCGGTTACCTTCGTCGACCTGCCCGGCATCTACTCCCTCTCTCCGTACACCCCGGAGGAGGTCGTCTCGCGCGACTACATCGTCAACGAGCGCCCCGACGCCCTCATCGACCTCATCGACGTCACCAACCTCGAGCGCAACCTCTACCTTGCCACCCAGGTGCTCGAGGCCGGCCGCCCCGTCGTCATCGGGCTGAACATGTGCGACCTGCTCAAGGAGCGCGGCGACCAGGTCGACGCGAAGAAGCTCTCCGAGCGCCTCGGGGCCCCCGTGGTCGAGGTATCCGCCCTCCACAACACCAACGTCGACGAGCTCGTGAAGACGGCCGTCGCCGCCAAGACCCCGAACACCGGCGTCAAGTGCTTCTCCGCCGAGGTCGAGTCCGCCCTCGAGAAGATCGCCGCGAAGATCTCCGGCAACTGCGCCGCCGAGCTCGTGCGCTGGTACTCCATCAAGGTCTTCGAGCGCGACGCCGAGGCCATCAAGCCGCTCGGCCTTTCCAAGGACCAGCTCGCCGCCATCGAGCCGCTGATCCGCGCCGTCGAGGACGCCCGCGACGACGACTCCGAGTCCATCATCACCTCGGACCGCTACGAGTGGATCTCGGCCACCATGGCCGAGTGCGTGACCAAGGCCCCGAAGAAGCTCACCACCTCCGAGAAGATCGACAAGGTCGTGACCAACCGCATCCTCGGTCTCCCGATCTTCGTCTGCATCATGGTGCTCGTGTACTACATCGCCATCTCCACCGTGGGCACCGCCGGCACCGACTGGGTCAACGACAACCTCTTCGGCGACGGCTTCTTCGTCAACGGCGCGTCCCAGGAGCAGTACGACGCCGACACCGAGGAGTGGACCGACAACCACTACGCCGATCAGGTGAGCGGCTACATCGCCGCCGCCCAGGAGGCGGGCATCGTCGACGAGGACGGCGCCGCCGAGGTGACCGAGGCCACCGACGCGCTCGCCGAGGACAACTCCGACGAGGACGCCGCCGCCGTCGTCGAGGACTTCGCCGGCAAGTGCGAGGGGGCCAAGCTCGTCGCCTCCGACGTCGTGACCACCGACGAGGACGGCAACGAGACCGACGAGACCATCGACTCCGTCGACGCCGCCGCCTTCCTGGCCGCGGTCGCGGGCACCTCCGAGGAGCCCGACATGGCCGACTACGACGGCTATGTGCCCTCCATCCCCGGCGCCGTCGAGGGCTGGCTCGGCGATGCCGGCGCTTCCGATATGGTCGTCGACCTCGTGGTCAACGGCATCATCGGCGGCGTGGGCTCCGTCCTGGGCTTCATCCCGCAGATGTTCGTGCTCTTCGTGCTCCTCTGCTTCCTCGAGGACTGCGGCTACATGTCCCGCGTCGCCTTCGTCATGGACCGCGTGTTCCGCCGCTTCGG